>NZ_JBTZSU010000041.1:0-31786 GCF_054890965.1 Arthrobacter sp. C152 | reverse complement strand
GTGGGAGAGTAGGACACCGCCGGACACACATTCAGCAGGGCCCTGACAACGACAGTCAGGGCCCTGCAGCATTTAACCCACACGTGAGCGCGGGTCGGTGGAGGATCGGCGGTGGGCTAGAGTTGAGCACCATGGACAGCCTCTTCAGCCACGCACAGCAGCCTGCCGGGAACGGGGATGAGGCGGCCGAGCTCGAACCCCTGGTGAACTCCGTTGTGGTCCCCGGCGGCGTGGCCCATGCGTTCGCCGGCTTCACGGACCACACGCACCTCTGGTGGCCGCTCGAGGACCACGGGGTGTACGGCGCCGGCTCCTACGTGGAGTTCGAAGAAAACCTCATCCTGGAGACTGCCGATGACGGCAGGACCAGCATCTGGGGCACCCTGGACGACTGGCAGCCGCCGTTTTCGTTCCACGCCACCTGGCACCCAGGTTCCACCGCCCTGTGGTCCACCGAGGTGCTGGTGGTTTTCCGTCCCGAAGGTGGGGGCACGGAGGTCCGCGTCTTCCACGAGGGCTGGGAGGGCGCGGAGGATCCTGCGGCAACGCGGGCACGCTACGCGGAAGCATGGCCCGACATCCTGTCCCGGTACGCCCGCTTCATGGGAGCCTAGGACGGACGCTTAGGGCTGCTGGCCGCCGGCGGCCGGAACCGCGGTGCTGGCGCGGATCACAAACTTCGTGGGGTACTCCCGATCGCTTTCTGCAGAAGCCGGCCCTCCGGCGTCGGGCGCGTCCCCGCTGAGTGCCGCCCCGCTGTGTGCCGCGCCGCCTCCCTCGAGCAGGGCCAGCGCGGTGGACGCGGCAAGCTTCCCCTGGCCGCGGGGATCCTGGTCGACGGTGGTCAGTCCGAACGTTTCACCC
Organism: Arthrobacter sp. C152; assembly: GCF_054890965.1. Taxonomy (NCBI): domain Bacteria; kingdom Bacillati; phylum Actinomycetota; class Actinomycetes; order Micrococcales; family Micrococcaceae; genus Arthrobacter; species Arthrobacter sp. C152. The sequence goes on along the minus strand of NZ_JBTZSU010000041.1, from coordinate 30,922 downwards.
AGCTCGTGCCCGTCCATGCCGACCACGGACAGGTCCTCCGGCACTCGGAGTCCGAAGTCCCGCGCGGCCAGTATCGTGCCGAACGCCATCTCGTCCGAGGCGGCAAAAACGGCAGTGGGGCGTTCGCCTGCCGTTCCGAGCAGCTGCCTCGCGGCCGCGTAGGCACCGTGGATCGTGAAGTCCGCGGCGACCTGCCAGTCGGGATGCACGGGCAGCCCGGCGGCGGCCATGGCGGCCAGGTAGCCGCGCTGGCGGATCCCGGGCAGCTTGAAGTCCCGGTTGAGTTCCTTGTTTCCCGTCACGTGAGCGATCCGGGTGTGGCCCAGGCCGATCAGGTGCCCGGTCAGCCGTGCCGCCAGTCCCTCGTCGTCAATCCTGATCGATGCGGCACCGGGCAGGGTCCCGCCGATGCCCACGATCGGGCGGTGCACGGCCAGCAGCTGCTGGATCTCGGCCTCGCCAAGCATCAGGGCAACGGCGATCACCGCGTCCAGCCGTTTACGCAGCAGGAAGTCGTTCAGGACGCTGTTGCGCCTTTCCGGCTGCTCCCCGACGTTATAGAGCGTGAGGTCGTAGCCGGCGTCCAGCAGCGTCTCGGAAACGCCTTCAAGCACCGAGGAAAAGTACCAGCGGTGCACGTACGGGACCACCAGCCCGATGTTATGGTTCCGGCCCGAGGCCAGGCTGGCGGCATGGTAGGAGGGAACGAAGCCCAGTTCACGGGCTGCGTCCTCAGCGAGTTGCCGGCTCCTCGCAGAAACGTTCGCCTTGCCGCCCAGCGCGCGCGAAACCGTGGCGACGGACAGGCCGGCCCTCTCGGCAACGTCCTTGATGCCCGCCATGTCAGTCTGCGGGCGCCCCGGCTTCAAGGTTGATCCACGCCGTTTCGCCGGATGCCAGGTACCGGGCATCGTCCGGGGACGCGCTGCGGAGCAGGACCTGCCCCGTGGGCAGCTCCAAGGGGTCGTGGTTGAGGTTCATGAGGACAAGCGTAGTGCCGTTGACATAGGCCAGCGAGGATCCCGTGCACCAGTTCTCTGCCCAGGCCAGCGAGCCGCGGCCCAGGTCCAGGGCGCGGCGCCGGCGCAGGATCTCCCGGTACAGGGAGAGGTGCGACGACGGCGAGCCCGCCTGCAGGTCGCGGGCCAGCCGCGCGAAGGACGCGGGGAAGGGCAGCCAGGGGCTCGCCCCGCCACCGAAGCCAAGGTGCGGTTCGGCTGCCCGCCAGGGGAGCGGCACACGGCAGCCGTCCCGTCCCAGCCGCTCGCCGCCGGTCCGCGCGAACGTGGGGTCCTGGCGCAGGTGCTCCGGGATGTCGGTGCCGTCGGGCAGACCCAGTTCCTCCCCCTGGTAAAGGTACGCCGCGCCGGGCAGGCCCAGCATGAACAGTGTTGCCGCAGCAGCCCGGTGGCGGCCCAGATCGGTGTCCGGCTGGGGATCGTGCGGCCCGATCCCGTCGCCGTCCCGGGGACCCTGCCCGTTGTAGCCGAACCTGCTGGCATGCCGGACGACGTCGTGGTTGGAAAGCACCCAGGTGCTCGGTGCCCCCACCGCGTCCAGGGCCATCAGGGAATCGGTCACCACGGCGCGCAGCCGGTGGATATCCAGTCCCGCGTGCAGGTAGGGAAAGTTGAACGCCTGGTGCATCTGGTCCGGACGCACCCAGTTCGCCAGCCGCGGCAGTGGATCGACGTTGGCTTCGGCGCACAGGATGCGGTCCGGACCGTATTCGTCCAGCAGCTGGCGCCAGCTCCGGTAGATATCGTGCAGCGCGGGCTGGCCGAACATCGGCGCCTCATGGCCGGGGAAGCCGTCACTGCTGGATCCGTCGGCCCGGCCGCCCCATGCAGGCAGGCCCGGGGCCTTCACGAGGGCGTGCGCCACGTCCACCCGGAAGCCGGAAACTCCGCGGTCCAGCCAGAACCGGAGCACGCGGTCAAACTCTGCGTGCACTGCTGGGTTGTCCCAGTTGAAGTCGGGCTGCGAGGAATCGAAGAGGTGGAGGTACCACTGGTCCGGCTGGCCGTCCGGCCCCGCAACGCGCGTCCACGCGGGGCCGCCGAAGTGCGACTGCCAGTTGTTGGGTGGTTCGTGGCCGCCCTCGCCAACGCCGTCCCGGAAGATGAACATATCCCGCTCCGGGCTCCCGGCAGGTGCGGCCAGGGCGGCCTGGAAGGCTGCGTGCTGGTCGGAGCAGTGGTTGGGGACAAGGTCGACGATGACGCGCAGGCCCAGCCGGTGCGACTCAGCCATCATGACGTCGAAGTCCCCGAGGGTTCCGAAGATCGGGTCAACATCGCAGTAGTCGCTGACGTCGTATCCGGCGTCGCGCTGCGGGGAGCGGTAGAAGGGGGACAGCCACACGGCGTCGACGCCGAGGTCCGCGAGCTGGGGAAGTTCCTCGGTGATGCCAGCGAGGTCACCCACGCCGTCACCGTTGAGGTCGCGGAAGGAGCGCGGATAGACCTGGTAGATCACCGCGGAGCGCCACCAGCCGGGCGCTGTGTCGGCAGCGTGGATGGGCGTGAGGGGTCCCGTTGCCGGCGAAGTGGCCTCGGTCACAGTATCGACAGACATGCCTGCCAGCATAAGCTTTCGCAGCCAAAAATGAAAACGCTTACATATGTGTCCCGCTGGGCCCGGAAGGGTGTGATGCAAACCTGCACGTCAAAGGCTGGAAACGCTTCCACGGGTGGGCGGTCCGCGGCGGGACATGGTGCGTCATAAACTGGGCGAAAACCACGACGACGGGTGGAGGCCTTGTGGGAAGCATTGTTGACGAGCTGGGCGGCATCCTCGGCCCCGGCCGGGTGGACACCACCGAGGCCGGGCTCCGGCGCTACGCAGTGGACCAGGCTCCCGTCATCGATTTCCAACTGCCCCTCGCCGTCACCTTTCCGGAGTCCATCGCCGACGTGCAGGCCGTGGTCAGGGCCTGCGCCGACATGGGGGTGGCTGTGGTGGCCCGCGGCGCCGGTACCGGCGTGTCCGGCGGTGCCCACGCCATCAGCAACTGCATCATCCTGTCGCTGGAACGGATGAACCGCATCCTGTCCCTGAACCCGGACGACGAAACGGCCGTTGTGGAGCCCGGCGTCGTCAACGCCGTACTCAACGACGCCGCGGCGCAGCATGGCCTCATGTACGCGCCCGATCCCGCCAGCTTCCGCAGCTCCACCATTGGCGGCAACGTGGCTACCAACGCCGGTGGCCTGCGCTGCGCCAAGTACGGAGTCACCCGCGACTCCGTGCTCGCGCTGGATGTCGTCCTGGCGGACGGTTCGCTCATTCACACCGGCCACCAGACCTTCAAGGGCGTGGCCGGCTATGACCTGACTGGCCTGTTCGTGGGCTCGGAGGGGACCCTGGGCATCGTCGTCGGGATCACCGTGCGGCTGAAGTACCTGCCCCGGGAGGTGCACACCGTGGCCGCGTTCTACCCTGACTTCCGGCTCGCCGCCGCGGGTGTCCTGGCGGTGGGCAAGGCCCGCGTCCAGCCGGCCATCATGGAGTTGCTCGACGGCGGCACGCTGGCCCAGCTCGATGACATCCATGGCTCGGACCTCAGTGCCCGCGGCTCAGCCCTGCTCCTGGTCCAGACCGATGGGTTCGGTGCAGGCGCGGAGGCGGACGTGGTGCGCCAGGTCCTGCGCGACGGCGGGGCGACCGTCACCACAGAGGCAAACGCTGAGGCGGAGCGGCTGGTGGAACTGCGCCGGCACAGCCGCGGCGCGGAGGTGGATGACGAGTACCGCGTGGGTGAGGACGTCGCCGTCCCGCGCTCGCGGCTGGTGGATTATGTGGCCGCGCTCGAAGCCATGGCCGCCGCACACCAGGTGCACCTGAAGGTGGTGGCGCACGCAGGCGACGGCAACCTGCACCCCACCTTCTGGATCGACCGGCAGGAGCCGGACATCGACGCGGCGGCGATGGACCGGCTGCAGGCGGCCCTCGATGAATCCATCACCGCGGCGCTGGAAATGGGCGGCACCATCACCGGCGAACACGGGGTGGGCCAGTACAAGCTGCGGTGGCTCGGCCAGGAGCAGCCGGAGCCGGTCCGGGAGCTGCAGCGCAGGATCAAGGACCTCTTCGACCCGGCCGGCATCCTCAACCCAGGGAAGGCGATCTAGGGATCAGTCGTCGGAGTCGGGGTACTCGTCCACGGATTCATCAGCGCCGTACCGCGACTCCTCGTTTTCCACTTCGAGGATCTTGAGCATCTCGGTATCCGGGTTCAGCATGATGGCGGCCTCGTCCCGCCGGTGCCGCAGGATCGAATCGATGTAGGACTGCACGGCCTCGGCCAGCGGAATGTGCCGCTCCTGCTTCTCGGACATGTACCAGCGGTGTTCCAGGACCTCATGGACCACCTCGGCGTGCTCCAGCTTGCCGGAAAGATCCCTCGGGATGGACCGGACGATGGGCTCGAAGATCTGGCTCACCCAGAGATGGGCGCTGTATTCCTCATCCATGTCCGGGTTGTTGTCCGCCCGGAAGGAGTCCATGTCGTTCAGCAGCCGGCGGGCCTGGTTCTCCTGGGCGTCCAGGCCCGTGAGCCGGAGCAGGCGGCGCTGGTGGTGCCCGGCGTCCACCACCTTGGGCTGCAGCTGGATGGTGGCACCGTTCTGGGTGGTCTTGATGGCGTATTCCTCGACGTCGAAGCCGAGTTCGTTCAGGCGGCGGATCCGCGCCCCCACCCGCCACCGTTCGCCGAGCTCGAACGACTCCTTCTCCGTCAGTTCGGCCCAGAGACGGCGGTAGCTGTCCATGATGAGTTCGCTGGTGGCCACCGGGTCCACCTTCTCCTCGATCAGTCCGCCATCCAGCAGGTCCATGAGCTCGCCGGCGATGTTGACGCGAGCGATTTCAAGGTCGTACTCGCGCTGGCCGGTGGACAGGTCGGGGTACAGCTCGCCAGTCTCGGCGTCCACGAGGTAGGCGGCGAAAGCGCCGGCGTCGCGGCGGAACAGGGTGTTGGACAGCGACACGTCGCCCCAGTAGAAGCCGATCAGGTGCAGCCGCACCATCAGCAGGGCCTGCGCGTCGATGAGGCGGGTCAGGGTGTCCTTGCGCAGCATCTGCGAAAAGAGCGCGCGGTAGGGCATGGAAAATTTCAGGTGCCGGGTCACCAGCACCGGGTTGAGCGGGCGGCCGTCCGGGGTGGTGCGTCCGGTGATGACCGCTACCGGCTCCACGCAGGGGACATCGAGCCGCGCGAGCTTGCGGAGCATGTGGTACTCGTGCCGCGCCACGTGCTCGGAGGTTTCCTTGATGGCGATGACTGAGCCGCCGAGGTGGGCGAAGCGCACGATGTGGCGCGAGATGCCCCGGGGGAGCGCTGCGAGGTACTGTGCCGGCCAGTCCTCCAGGGCTATGTGCCAGGGCAGGTCGAGCAGTTCGGGATCCGCTGCCGCCGCCGTGATGTTCAGGTTCGAGGAAACCGACGCGGCCTTGTTGTCATCGGCGCTGGCGGCCACGAACCGCGGCAGTTTGCCGATCTGCTCGTAGTCGGTGGGCTCGTTGTGCCACTGGGCGCTGTATTCCTCGGTCATGGCTCAATTCTTCCGTACTCGGGGCAGGGCGGCTAAATTCCGGCAAGGCATGGTTAACGGCCGACGGCGGCCCGCACCATTGTGAAAGGGTGCGGGCCGCCGCCGGGTTGATCAGGCAGTGGTTTCGACAGGCTCAACCACCGGATTCTTGGCTAGTCGCCCAGGCGCAGGCCGGTCTTGGTGTCGAACAGGTGCACGTGGCCCGACTGCGGACGGACGTAGATGGACTCGCCCTTCATCGGAGGACGGCGGCCGTCGACGCGGGCCACGATGTCGTGGTCCTTGCCGTCCAGCGTGGTGTGGCCGTAGACGTAGGCGTCGGCACCGAGCTCTTCGACGACGTCGACCTCAACCTTCAGGCCTTCGCCGTGCGGGGCGGTCTCCAGGTCCTCGGGGCGGGTGCCCAGGGTAACCGTGGAGCCGTGGGCCTCTTCGAGGACGTCGCGCGGCACGGGGTAAACGGTGCCGCCGAACTGCACGCCGCCGTCGACCACGGGAAGTTCCAGCAGGTTCATGGCGGGGGAGCCGATGAAGCCGGCGACGAAGACGTTCTTGGGGCGGTCGTACAGGTTGCGCGGGGTGTCAACCTGCTGCAGCAGGCCGTCCTTCAGGACAGCCACGCGGTCGCCCATGGTCATGGCCTCGACCTGGTCATGCGTCACGTAAACCGTGGTGACGCCAAGGCGGCGGGTCAGGGACGCGATCTGGGTGCGGGTCTGGACGCGGAGCTTGGCGTCCAGGTTGGACAGCGGCTCATCCATGAGGAAGACCTGCGGGTTACGGACGATGGCGCGGCCCATGGCGACACGCTGGCGCTGACCGCCGGAGAGTGCCTTCGGCTTGCGGTCCAGGTACTGCTCAAGGTCGAGGAGCTTGGCGGCCTCACGGACGCGCTCGGCGCGCTCTTCCTTGGAAACGCCGGCGATCTTCAGGGCGAAGCCCATGTTGTCGGCCACAGTCATGTGCGGGTACAGCGCGTAGTTCTGGAAAACCATCGCGATGTCGCGGTCCTTCGGCGGAACATCGGTGACGTCGCGGTCGCCGATCAGGATGCGGCCTGCGTTGACGTCCTCGAGGCCTGCGAGCATGCGCAGGGAAGTGGACTTACCGCAACCGGAGGGTCCAACGAGGACCAGGAATTCGCCATCGGCGATGTCGATGTTGAGCTTATCGACGGCGGGCTTATCTGTGCCCGGGTACAGACGCGTAGCGTTGTCAAAAGTAACTGTAGCCACAGTTATCAATCCCTTCACCGGCAGGTACGTGCCGGACGATCCGTTGTGAATGGTTCATGTTTATTCAGTTGGGTAAAGCAAGTGCTCCGCGGCTCAGCCGCGGGGCACCGAGTGACGCCGCACGCTCGTTGTGCGCCACATCACACAAGAGAGTATGTCAGACGGAACTCGTTTCGGTGCAAATGTTACGAACGTCACATGTGAGGCCGGCCGCTTACTGGCCGGAGGCCGGCTGCGGGTCCTCTTCGGCGACCGCGATGCTGCGTTCCTGCAGCAAGGCCTCCAGCAGTTCCGCCACATGCACCGGAGCCTCCACGCGGTACTGCGCCTGGGTGAAGTCCAGCCCCACTTTGACCCCGACATCACCCGGCCCGAGCCGGGCGAAGGCGTCCTCGTCGGTGGTGTCGTCGCCCGCGAACAGGACCGCGGTGGCACCGCTGACCTGCCGGAGGAAGGTCACGCCTTCGCCCTTGGACGCGTGGACCACGGACGTTTCGAGCACGCGCTTGCCGTCCTTGAGGTAGACGCCCTTGCGGTCCTGGAGGACCGCCCGCGCCGCGGCCACGGCATCCTCGGCGACATCGTCGTCGGCCATCCGGGTGTGCAGGACTACCCCCGCGGGCTTGTCCTCAAGCGCCGTTCCGGGCGCCTGCGCCACGATGTCGGCCAGCACGGCGCGGACTTCGGCCAGGAGCGCCTTCTGGTCCTCCTCGAGGGCCAGTTCCGTGGATCCCGGGCCCAGCCAGGCTTCGGCGCCGTGGCTGCCGATCAGCAGGGTGTTCACCGGCGGCGATGCCACCTCGCGCAGGCTGGCGAGGGCACGGCCCGAGATGAGTGCCGTCGTCGTGCGTGGAAGCACGGCAAGGCCGGCGAACGCCGAGGCGGAGCGGGGCAGCGGGCGCGCGTCCCCGGCGCGACCCACGATCGGGGCCATGGTGCCGTCGAAGTCCATGGCCACCAGCAGGTGCTCCGTACGGGCGATCCGGCGCACCGCGTCCCGAAGCTCGGGGGACAGTGCCAGCGGCTGTTTGGCGTTGCTGCCCTCAGGTGTCATCCCGGACCACCTTTTCCTTCAACGCCCGCAGGAACTCTGCGGACCAGTGGTCGACGTCGTGGTCCAGGATCTGCTTGCGCATGGCCCGCATCCGGCGCGACGCCTCACGCGGGGCCAGTTCGACGGCGTTCATGATGGTGTTTTTCAGCCCGGCGATGTCGTGCGGATTGACCAGGAGGGCCTGCTTGAGCTGGTCCGCAGCGCCGGCGAACTCGCTGAGGACCAGGGCGCCATCGTTGTTGTTGCGGGCGGTGACGTATTCCTTGGCAACAAGGTTCATCCCGTCCCGCAGGGCGGTGACCAGCATGACGTCGGCGGCCAGGTACAGCGCCACCATCTCCTCCACGGGGTAGCTGTGGTGAAGATAGCGCACCGCGGTGTTTTCGAGGGTGTCATAGGTGCCGTTGATGTGGCCCACGGTCCCTTCCACCTCCTCGCGCAGCAGCCGGTACTGTTCCACCCGCTCGCGGCTGGGCGACGCCACCTGGATCAGCGTCGCATCGCCCACCGTCAGCCGGCCGTCCGCGAGGAGCTCTTCGAAGGCCTTCAGCCGGTGGCGGATGCCCTTGGTGTAGTCCAGCCGGTCCACGCCGAGCAGGATGGTCTTCGGGTTGCCCAGGTCCTGCCGGATCTGGCGGGCCCGTTCGATGATTTCCGGTTTCGCGGCCAGTTCGGTGATCTGCTTGACGTCGATGGAGATGGGGAACGCCTGGGCGCGCGCGATGTGCGTTATTTCGCCGTCGTGGCCCTTGACGTGCACCTGCTGTTGCTTGACGCTGGCGCCCAGGAAGCGGCGGGCGGACCGCATGAAGTTCCCTGCGTCGCTGACGCGCTGGAATCCCACGAGGTCGGCGCCCAGCAGGCCGTCGATGATGGCCTGGCGCCAGGGGAGCTGGGCGAAGATCTCCGGCGGCGGGAACGGGATGTGGTTGAAGAACCCGATCCGGAGGTCGGGCCGGGCCTCGCGTAGCATCCGCGGCACCAGCTGCAGCTGGTAGTCCTGCACCCAGACGGTGGCGCCCTGGTCCGCATGGCGGATGACGGCGTCGGCGAACCTGCGGTTCACCCTGCGGTAGGCGTCCCACCAGGCGCGGTGGAATTCCGGCGGCGCGATGACGTCGTGGTACAGCGGCCAGAGGGTCGCGTTGGAAAATCCTTCGTAATACAGCTCAACGTCGTCGGTGCTGAGGTGGACCGGGACCAGGTCCATGCCGCCGTGGCTGAACGGCTTCACGGTCTCATCCGGAGCTCCGTGCCAGCCCACCCAGGCGCCCTCGGTCTTGGTCATCATCGGGGCCAGCGCGGTGACCAGGCCGCCGGGGGAGCGGCGCCAGCCGGACCCGTCATCACCGTTCTCGCCCGGCGCCACACGGTCCACGGGCAGCCTGTTCGAGACGACCATGAAGTCGTATTTGGCGTGGCCGGCGTGGCTGGAACCGGATCCGCCGGCCGTTGCCGTGCCTGCGGGTTTTTCGTGGACAGGTGTTTGCATTGCGGCCCCCTGGGGTTGCTTGTGCCTCTAAGCCACCCTAGCCGACGGAATCATCAGGCCTCTTCGTCCGTTGGTCAACCCGAAGGAATGGTTGAAAGCGCAAGCTCCCAGCTTTCTCCCCTAAAATGTGTGGGAGTGCCACGAAGTGGTCCCCCCGACGTCGACCGACCCAAGGAACTCATGAGCCCTGCAAACGAAGTACGCAAGTCCAAGGCTGAGCGGACCGCGGAGGCGCGGGAAAAGGCACGCCTGATCCGCGAAGCGCAGTTGAAGAAGGACAAGCGCAACAAGCTGCTGATCGGCTGGGGCATCGTGGCGGCGGTCGTGGCCATCCTGGTGGTGGTGGCGCTGGTGGTCACGAGCAGCATGAAGCAGAACGCGCCCATCGCCGACCAGGGCCCGACCCCGGCGAACGCCAACGCCCACGGCGGCGTTACCCTGCTGGCCAACACGGACGTGGCCAAGCTGGAGCCGACCACGGTGGACGCCGCGTCCCTGGGCGAGGCTCCGAAGACACCGCCCGCGGAGGTGGCGGCTCCGGGTGCCGAGGCGGAGGCCGGCAAGCCGGTCAAGGTGGTCCTCTATATAGACTTCATTTGCCCGATCTGCAAGAACTTCGAAACCCAGTACAACGACAAGCTCACCTCACTGCGCAACGAAGGCAAAATCACGGTGGAGTACCGCGCCCTGGGCTTCCTGGACAGCCGGTCCACCACCAACTACTCGTCCCGCGCGGCCAACGCGGCCGCCTGCGTGGTCAACACGGCCCCCGACAAGTACTCGGACTTCGTGAACGCGCTGTTCGCCAAGCAGCCCGCCGAGGGCAGCGCAGGCCTTTCCGACAACGACCTGAAGAAGATGGCCTCGGACCTCGGCGCCAACATCGACTCCTGCGTGGACGACAAGACGTACCGGCCCTTCGTGAAATTCACGACGAAGGAAGCCTCCGCGATCGGCGTCACCGGCACGCCCACCGTTCTCGTGGACGGCAAGCAGTGGGGCAAGGGCGACAGCGCACAGACGCCGTTCCCGGACTTCCTGGACAGCGCCATCACCGCCAAGGGCTGATTCCAGCCCTTCCAGGGCCCGTTCCGGAGCTTGTCCGGGGCGGGCCCTTTGCGCCTGTACCGCGGCCCACCGGCGTTTTTACGCATGACCCGAGTTGGGCTAACCTTATCTAGCGCCTTCGCGGCGCACGCCCGCAGGGGCATGCCTCCTTAGCTCAGTTGGCCAGAGCACCGCTCTTGTAAAGCGGGGGTCGTCGGTTCGAATCCGACAGGGGGCTCCGGTGCCAAAAGCCCCGGCCAGGCCGTTCCAGTGGAACAGCCTGGCCGGGGCTTTTGCCGTCCCTGCCGGAAGTTCCGCCACCGCTGGTGAACGCACCACCCTGCGGGGCTAAGCTGGAGATATCCGAATGATCAGCATGCTGACTAAAGGAGGTTGGGTGCCATGCCCAAGACCGGCAAGAACGACCACGCCCGCAAGGACGAGCTTCCCTCGACCCTGCAGCGTTCCGACCAGAAGGCCCAGGACACGTTCGCCAAGACCTATGACTCTGCCCTCGAGTCCTATGACCACGACGAGGAACGGGCCGCCCGCGCGGCCTACGCGTCGCTGAAGCACAGCTACGAAAAGGTGGGCGACCACTGGGAGCCCAAGGCCAAGCGGGGCCCGTCGGACAAGCGGGCGGAGCAGGGCGTCCGGTCCTCCGCGCCCACCGCCGGCGGCGTGGACGCCAACGCGTCCAAGGAGCACCTCTACAAGCTGGCCCGCGAACTGGACGTGAAGGGCCGCTCGAAGATGGACAAGAAAGAGTTGGTCAAGGCGCTGCAGAAGGCGAACGACGCGGCTACCCGCAAAGCCCGCAGCAAATAGCCTCCGCTCTTGCCGTCCTGACCGCCAGGGTGTCGAATCAGAGGACACGTCCGGTCCGTGCGGCAACGATGCCAGGAGGTTCCAATGTCGGTGAAGAGCGCCAAGGAGTCAGCGCGTGCGGGTGGCGGCAGGAACGGGCCGGAATCCCGCCGCGCCGACCAGTCCGCCGGCATCGCGGCCGAGGACCCTGCCCGCCTCCGGAACGTGGCCCTCGTGGGGCACTCCGGCGCCGGAAAGACGATGCTGATCGAAGCGCTGCTCGCGGCCAACGGCGTGCTCACCCGCAAAGGCTCCATCGCGGACGGGACAACGGTCAGCGACTCCGATCCTGCCGCCGTGCACCAGCAGCGGTCCGTCACGTTGTCGCTGGTGCCGCTGCTGGTGGACGACATCAAGGTCAACCTCCTGGACACGCCGGGCTATCCGGACTTCATCGGAGAACTGCGCGCCGGCCTTCGCGCCTCTGACGCCGCGCTCTTCGTTGTCTCGGCAGTGGATGGAATCGACGCCACCACCACGGCGCTGTGGGGCGAGTGCGAGCACATGAGGCTCCCGCGCGCCGTCGTGATCACCCGGATGGACCATCCGAGGGCTGATTACGACGGCGCCCTGGCCGCCTGCCAGCGTGCGTTCGGCGACGGCGTGCTGCCGCTGTGCGTCCCGGTGCGGAAGGACGGCGAGGCCACCGGCCTGCACGCCCTGCTGTCCGGGGAGGTGACTGACTACTCCGAGGGGGACGCGGCGCCCGGGCTCCGGGCGGCGGACTCCGCAGAACTGGCAGCCGCGGCACCGACCCGCGGCGCGCTCATCGAGGGCATCATCGCCGAAAGCGAAGACGAAACGCTGATGGACCGCTACCTGGAAGGCGAGGACCTCGACACCGGCGCCCTGGGCGCCGACCTGGAGACCGCCGTCGCCCGCGGCTCCTTCTTTCCCGTCCTGCCCACCTCCGCGGTGACCGGGCTGGGCACGGCGGAACTGCTGGACCTGCTGGTGCGGGCCTTCCCGGCCCCCGGGGAACGCGGCCTGCCGGACACCACCGATCTTTCCGGCGCCCCCGCCGGTGCCCTGGCCGGCGACCCGTCCGGCCCCCTCGCCGCCGAGGTGGTGCGCACCTCCAACGACCCCTTCCTGGGCCGGATCTGCCTGGTCCGGGTCTTCTCCGGGACACTCCGGGAAGACAGCCCGGTCCATGTGGGCGGCCACGGACTGGCCGACCGCGGCCACCAGGACCACGACACGGACGAGCGCGTAACCCACATCTACTCTCCGCTGGGGGCCAGCCTGCGCCCGGTGCCCTTCTGCGTGGCAGGAGACATGTGCGCCCTGGCCAAACTGGGCAGCGCCGAAACCGGGGACACGATATCGGACCGGGACCGGCCACTGCTGCTGGCCACCTGGGAGATGCCCGAGCCGCTGCTGCCGGTTGCCGTCGAGGCGGATTCCCGCAGCGACGAGGACGCCCTGGCCCGCAGCCTGGGCCGGATCGCTGCCGGCGACCCAACGCTGCGGGTGGAACGGAACGCCGAAACCCACCAGCTGGTGCTGTGGTGCATGGGCGAAGCCCACGCCGAGGTGGTGCTGGACCGCCTGCGTGAACAGGGCGTGAAGCTGCACACCGTGGACGTGGTGACGCCACTGCGGGAAACATTCGCCGCGCCCGCCACCGGCCATGGCCGCCACATCAAACAGTCCGGCGGCCACGGGCAGTACGCCGTGTGCGACATCGAAGTGGAACCGCTGCAACGCGGCGGAGGCTTCGAGTTCGTGGACAAGACCGTTGGCGGCGTGATTCCCGGCACCTACATTCCCTCCATTGAGAAGGGTGTCCGGGCGCAGATGGACAAGGGGGTGGCCGCCGGTTTCCCGGTGGTTGACCTGAAGGTGACAGTGGTGGGCGGCAAGGCCCACAGCGTTGACTCCTCGGACGCTGCGTTCCAGGCTGCGGGGGCCCTGGCCCTGCGCGAGGCCGCGGCCGCTGGCCGGATCCAGCTCCTGGAGCCGGTTTCCACCGTCAGCATCACGGTCGCCGATGAGCATGTGGGCTCCGTCATGAGCGACCTCTCCGGCCGCCGCGGCCGCCTCACCGGCACCACGTCCTCCGGTGAAGGCCTCACCGAGATCAGCGCCGAGGTCCCGGACCAGGAGCTGTTGCGGTACCCGGTGGAGCTGCGTGCCATCACGGCCGGCACGGGCCGCTTCCGCCGCCGGTACCTGCGCCACGACCCCGTTCCCCCGAACTTCAGCCCGTCCTGACCCCCGCCCGCGCAGGAAGACCACAACAGAACGCCGTCCTCCATGAATGCCGCAGCACGCAAAATCCAGAACATCTACCTGACGCTGACGCTGGGAAACACCCTCGCGGCGTCGTTCATCTGGGGCATCAACACGCTCTTCCTGCTGGATGCCGGGCTCAGCAACCTCGAAGCCTTCGCCGCCAATGCCTTCTTCACCGCCGGGATGGTGCTCTTCGAGGTGCCCACCGGCGTGGTGGCGGACGGCTGGGGCCGGCGGGTGTCCTTCCTGCTCGGAACCGTGACCCTGGCCGTCTCCACGTATTTCTACTATCTGCTGTGGCAGCTGTCCGCGCCGTTCTGGTGGTGGGCGGTGGTGTCTGTGCTGCTGGGCCTCGGCTTCACGTTCTTCTCGGGTGCCGTGGAAGCCTGGCTCGTGGACGCGCTGCACTTCTCCGGGTACGAGGGCGCGCTTGAGGCGGTGCTGGGCCGCGGCCAGATGGTCTCCGGCATCGCCATGCTCGCCGGCTCCGTGGCGGGCGGCGTGATCGCCCAGGCCACCAACCTGGGCGTGCCGTTCCTGGTGCGGGTCGGCGTGCTGGTGGCCATGTTCGCCGTGGCTTTCCTGCTCATGCACGACGTCGGTTTTACGCCGGAGCGCTCGGCACACCCGATGCAGGCCACCCGCGAGGTCCTGCGCGCCTCGGTGGAGGGCGGGCTGAAGAACCCGCCCGTGCGCTTCATGATGCTGGCCGCCCCGTTCACCGAAGGCGTGGGTTTCTATGTCTTCTACGCCCTCCAGCCGTACCTGCTGCAGCTCTTCGGCGACCCCCGGGCATACGCGATCGCCGGACTGGCCGCCGCCATCGTGGCAGGTGCCGACATCGTGGGTGGCCTGCTGGCGCCGATGGTGCGGAACCTCGTCCGGCGGCGGACCACAGTGCTGATCGCGTCAAACGTGGTCAGCTCGTTGGTCCTTGTGGTCCTCCTGGTGACCAACGTCTTCTGGCTGGCCCTGGTGCTCCTGGCGGTGTGGGCGGTGGTGGCCTCCGCGGGAACGCCGGTACGCCAGGCGTACCTGAACGACATGATCGCGTCCAAGCAGCGGGCCACCGTCCTGAGCTTCGCCTCGCTCATGGGGTCGAGCGGGGGAGTGGTGGTGCAGCCGCTGCTTGGCCGTTCCGCGGACGTCTACGGGTACCCGGCCTCGCTGGCCATCAGCGGCGTGGTGCAGCTGCTGGCCGCGCCGTTCATCCTGCTGAGCCGGCGCCGGCACTCACCGGCGGATGCCGCCACCGGCCTTGCGGCGGCTCCCTGACGGGCGAACGACGCCCCGAGGCCCGGTCCACGGTCCTGAAGTGGGTCATTGACACGGTATGTTGTTAGCGTTCACAATGATTGCAGCACCTTTCCAGATGCTCCCCTCGACTGACCCCTACAGATCCCGGTAATGAGGCCGATGCCTCCCGGATGGAGGCAACCATGCCAGAGACTTTGTTCACTTCCAGCAGCCCCGGCTCCCGCGGGGACCACTGCGTCATAGGCGTGGACTACGGCACCCTGTCGGGCCGGGCGGTGGTGGTGCGCGTCCGCGACGGCCAGGAACTTGGCAGCGCGGTCCACGTGTACCCGCATGCAGTGGTGACCGATGCCCTGCCAAAGGATACGGCGGGCGACGACGGCGCGCGGCTTCCGGGGGACTGGGCCCTGCAGGTGCCCAATGACTACCGCGAGGTCCTGCGCCACGCCGTACCCGCCGCGGTGGCTGACGCCGGCATCGACCCTGCCGCCGTCGTCGGGATTGCCACGGACTTCACCGCCTGCACCATGGTGCCGGTCAAGGCCGATGGAACGCCGCTGAACGAACTTCCCGGCTATGCCAACCGCCCACACGCCTACGTCAAACTCTGGCGGCATCACGCCGCGCAGGGGCAGGCAGACCGGATCAACCGGCTCGCCGCTGAACGGGGTGAAGACTGGCTTCCGCGGTACGGGGGCCTGATCTCCTCCGAGTGGGAGTTCGCCAAGGGGCTGCAGCTGCTGGAAGAGGACCCGGAGGCCTACGCGGCCATGGACCACTGGGTGGAGGCGGCCGACTGGATCGTCTGGCAGCTGTGCGGCCGCTACGTCCGCAACGCCTGCACCGCCGGATACAAGGGCATCTACCAGGACGGCCGCTACCCGTCGGAGGACTTCCTGGCCGCCCTGAACCCGGATTTCAAGGATTTTGTCAGCGCCAAGCTGGAGCACACCATCGGGCGGCTCGGAGACGCTGCCGGCACCCTGACCGCCGAGGCGGCAGCATGGACGGGCCTGCCCGAGGGCATCGCTGTGGCTGTGGGTAACGTTGATGCCCATGTCACGGCGCCGGCCGCGAAGGCAGTGGACTCCGGCCAGCTGGTGGCCATCATGGGGACTTCCACCTGCCACGTCATGAACGGCACCGAACTGCGTGAAGTGCCCGGGATGTGCGGGGCGGTGGACGGCGGCATCGTGCCCGGCCTGTGGGGCTATGAGGCCGGCCAGTCGGGAGTGGGTGACATCTTCGGCTGGTTCACCAAGCATGGCGTCCCGCCCGAATACCACCAGGCTGCCAAGGATGCGGGGCTGGGAATCCACGAGTACCTCACCGAACTGGCCTCGCGGCAGGCCATCGGTGAGCACGGCCTGATCGCGCTCGACTGGCACTCGGGCAACCGCTCGGTCCTGGTGGACCACGAACTCTCCGGGACCGTGGTGGGCCAGACCCTGGCCACCCGGCCGGAGGACACCTACCGTGCCCTGCTGGAAGCCACGGCCTTCGGCACCCGGACCATCGTGGATGCGTTCCGCGACGCCGGTGTCCCCGTCAAGGAATTCATCGTGGCCGGCGGCCTGCTCAAGAACAAGCTCCTGATGCAGATCTACGCGGACGCCACCGGGCTGCAGCTGTCCACCATCGGCTCGGAACAGGGGCCGGCGCTGGGCTCGGCCATCCACGCCGCCGTCGCCGCGGGCGAATATGCCGACATCCGCGAGGCCGCCGCAGCCATGGGCGCCGAACCCGGCGAGGTGTACACCCCCATCCCGGCAAACGTTGCCGCCTACGAGGAGCTCTTCCAGGAATACAAGGCGCTGCACGACTACTTCGGCCGGGGCGGCAATGACGTGATGCACCGGCTCAAGGCCATCCAGCGCAGGGCCGCGGCGGGAACGGCGCCGTTGCCCTCCGAGGCCGCCGTGGAGGTGCCGGCATGAGCACCGGAACGGCAATCCTTGATACCATCGCGCGGGTCCGCGAGGAAGTGTGCGCCCTGCATGCGGAGTTGATGCGCTATGAGCTGGTGGTCTGGACCGCGGGCAACGTCTCGGCCCGTGTCCCTGGCACGGACCTCATGGTCATCAAGCCCTCCGGCGTCTCGTACCAGGACCTGCTCCCCGGGCAGATGGTGGTGACGGATCTGTATGGGGTCCCGGTCCCGGGAAACAACGATGGCGACTGGGGCAATCCTCAGTTGTCGCCGTCGTCGGACACCGCGGCGCACGCCTACGTGTACCGGCACATGCCCGAGGTGGGCGGGGTGGTGCACACGCATTCCACGTACGCCACCGCCTGGGCTGCCCGGGGCGAGGCCATCCCGTGCGTGCTGACCATGATGGGCGATGAATTCGGCGGGGAGATTCCGGTGGGCCCCTTCGCGCTGATCGGCGACGACTCGATCGGCCACGGCATTGTCGAGACCCTGAAGAACTCCCATTCCCCGGCCGTGCTGATGCAGAACCACGGCCCCTTCACCATCGGCAAGGACGCCCGGTCCGCCGTGAAGGCCGCCGTGATGTGCGAGGAAGTGGCCCGCACCGTGCACATTTCCCGGCAACTCGGCGAACCCGTGCCCATCGACCAGGACCACATCGATTCGCTCTACGCCCGCTACCAGAACGTCTACGGCCAATAGTCGCCGGGACCCAAAACTTTCCAGGAGAACCCATGAGCACACCAGCAAGCACCTCCCTCGACGGCTACGAGGTCTGGTTCCTCACCGGCAGCCAGCACCTCTACGGCGAGGACGTCCTGAAGCAGGTGGCCGCCCAGTCCCAGGAGATCGCCAACCAGCTCAACGCCGCATCCGCCGTGCCCGTCAGGATTGTGTGGAAGCCGGTCCTGACCGATTCCGATGCCATCCGCCGCACCGCCCTGGAGGCCAACTCGGACGATTCGGTCATCGGCGTCACCGCATGGATGCACACCTTCAGCCCGGCCAAGATGTGGATCTCGGGCCTGGACCTGCTCCGCAAGCCGCTGCTGCACCTGCACACGCAGGCCAACCGCGACCTGCCCTGGGCAGACATCGACTTCGACTTCATGAACCTCAACCAGGCCGCGCACGGCGACCGCGAATTCGGGTACATCCAGTCCCGCCTGGGCATCGCCCGGAAGACCGTCGTCGGGCACGTCTCCAACCCCGAGGTGGCACGCCAGGTGGGTTCGTGGCAGCGCGCCGCCGCCGGCTGGGCCGCCGTCCGCACCCTTAAGCTGACGCGTTTCGGCGACAACATGCGCAACGTGGCCGTCACCGAAGGCGACAAGACCGAGGCCGAGCTGCGCTTCGGCGTCGCGGTCAACACCTGGTCCGTGAACGAACTCGCCGACGCCGTCCACGGCGCTGCAGAGCACGACGTCGACGCCCTGGTAGCCGAGTACGAGGACCTTTACGACGTGGTGCCGGAGCTCCGCGCAGGCGCGGCCCGGCACGATTCGCTGCGGTACGGGGCCCGGATCGAACTGGGCCTGCGGTCCTTCCTCGAAGCCAACGGCTCCGCCGCGTTCACCACCTCCTTCGAGGACCTCGGCGCGCTCCGCCAGCTCCCCGGCCTGGCCGTGCAGCGGCTCATGGCCGCCGGGTACGGGTTCGGTGCTGAGGGTGACTGGAAGACCGCCATCCTGGTCCGCGCCGCGAAGGTGATGGGCGCCGGCCTGCCCGGGGGTGCGTCGCTGATGGAGGACTACACCTACCACCTGGAGCCGGGGTCCGAGAAGATCCTCGGCGCGCACATGCTGGAGGTCTGCCCCTCCCTGACGGCCACGAAGCCGCGCCTGGAAATCCACCCGCTGGGCATCGGCGGGAAGGAAGACCCGGTCCGCCTGGTGTTCGACGCTGATGCCTCCCCGGGCGTCGTCGTCGCCCTCTCCGACATGCGGGACCGCTTCCGCCTGGTGGCCAACGCCGTCGACGTGGTCCCCCTCGACCATCCGCTGCCCAACCTCCCCGTCGCCCGGGCCCTGTGGCAGCCCAAACCCGACTTCGCCACCTCCGCCGCCGCCTGGCTCACCGCCGGCGCCGCCCACCACACCGTGCTCTCCACCCAGGTGGGCATGGACGTGTTCGAGGACTTCGCCGAGATCGCCAAAACCGAACTGCTCACCATCGACGAGGACACCTCCATCCGCCAGTTCAAAAAGGACCTGAACTGGAACGCGGCCTACTACCGGCTCGCCGGCGGACTGTGAGTCCCTGGCACGGCCGCCGAATCCGTGGCGCGGCCGCCGTCGTTGCCCCGGCGTGCGGCCGCCGTCACGGACAATAGCCTCATGACACAAAGTAAGCCGCCGCGGCTGCCGAGGCTCGAGGACGTGGCGGACCTGGCCGGCGTCTCGCACCAGACCGTCTCGCGGGTGGTCAACAACCACCCCAACGTGAGCAAGGCGACGCGGGAGAAAGTGGAAGCCGCGATTGCCGAGCTCGGATACCGCCGCAACACCGCGGCCCGGAGCCTGGTGACCCGGCGCTCGCAGACCATCGGCGTGCTGGGCAACGAGCTTTCGCAGTACGGGCCGGCCAACACGCTGCTGGGCGTGGAGCAGGCGGCACGCGACGCCGGATACTTCGTCAGCATTGCCGCGCTGCGGGAGGTCAACCGGGAAACCATCCTTGATGCCGTCCGGCATTTCCTGGACCAGTCGGTGGACGGGATCGTGGTGATCGTTCCGCACACCGGAACGCTGGCTGCCCTGGCAGAGCTGCCCATCGGGGTTCCCGTGGTGGTGGTGGGCTCGGACGGGAACGAGGCCGTGGGCGGTGTCCGGGTGGACCAGCGCCGCGGCGCCGAACTGGCGGTCCAGCATTTGATCGGGCAGGGGCACCGCCGGATCGGGCATATCGCCGGGCCGCAGGACTGGATCGACGCCGTGGCCCGCGCCGAGGGATGGAGGTCAACGCTGGGCGCCGCCGGGCTGGACGCGGACATCGTTGTCGAGGGGGACTGGAGCGCCGGCAGCGGCTACGACATCGGGCGGCAGATGGCAGCCGGCCCCCGGGCCACGGCGCTCTTCGTGGCGAACGACCAGATGGCCATGGGGGTGCTGCGCGCCTTCACGGAGGCCGGCATCAAGGTGCCGCAGGATATGTCCGTGGTGGGCTTTGACGACCAGCCCGAGGCCGCCTACTTCAGCCCGCCCCTGACCACCGTCCGGCAGGACTTCGAAGAGCTGGGCCGGCGGTGCATGGACATCATGCTCACGGCGCTCAACGGCGCGGACGGGCCGCGGACCCTGGTGGTGGAACCGGAACTCGTCCTGCGCAGCAGCACCGCTGCCCCCGCCTGATCAGTGTCCTGAGCAATGGCCCTTTGCAGGGTTAATCTGCGCGAGACCGCCGTGAAACGAAGCCACAACAATGGCTGCGTAGGTTTCTGGCATGACGCCAACCCTTCCAGCCCGGCTCCGCTGCTGGCTCGTGCAGACCTTCACCTACGACTCCGGGGAACAGGCCGCGGACGCCATGGCGGATGCCACCCGCTGGGGCTGGCTGCCTGCGCTGAGCGGCGTGGCCGTGGGAGCCGATCTTGCCCGGGAAAAGTACACGGAAACCCTGCCCGGCGGCAGCTGATTGTCTGATGGGGCACACTATTGCCTTAGTACCGGGATCATGCCCTAAACTGCCTTGAAGTGCCTGAAATGGCGCTGTGCGGCAACGAAAGTGAACAGGCAATGGCTACCGATTACGATGCTCCCCGCAAGCAGGAAGAAGAGTCCCCGTCGGACTCCCTGGAGGCCCTCCAGGCGTCCCGGAGCGGCAACGCACAGACCGCGGTCATCGACGTCGACGAGAACGACACCGCCGAAGGCATCGACCTGCCCGGTGCCGATCTTTCCAACGAGGAACTTACCGTCATCGTGGTTCCCGAACAGTCTGACGAGTTCACCTGTTCGTCATGCTTCCTGGTCCGCCACCGCTCCCAGGTTGCCCGTGAAAAGGACGGCTTGAAGTACTGCCGCGAGTGTGAAGGCTAGGACCTTCCCCCTTTGCCCGGCGCCGGCCATCCCAAGGGGTGGCCGGCGCTTTTTCGTCCCGTGCCGCCGTCGTTATCGAGTGGTGCGCGCCGTTACCGAAACAGCCCTCGTTTCCGGTGCCGGCGGCTCCTACGCTTAAACCGTCCGATCGCTTCATTCCTGGGTGGCGCCGTCATGAAAAAGATCCCGGTTTGGTTCGCAGCCGTCCTCCTGGCCCTCGGGCTGGGAATCCTGGCCCCGGGGCCAGCCTCGGCGGCCACCCCCTACTGCGGACTTTCGTGGGGATCGCTCGCCAAGTCCGGCCAGGACACCGGCACGGCGCAGGTGACGAACGTCCGGACGGGCCAGCACTACTGCTTTGACCGGTTGGTGGTGGACCTCAACGGCCCCGCCGTCGCCTACACCGTGCAGTATGTTCCGCGGATCGCGCAGGAAGGCTCGGGCGCGCCCATCCCGGTACGGGGCGGAGCGCGCCTGCGCATCAGCGTCACGGCACCCTCCTACGACCAGAACGGCAACCCGACGTACAGCCCTGCGGACAGGAACGAACTGAGCAACGTCTCCGGCTACCAGACGTTCCGCCAGGTGGTCTCGGCAGGAAGTTTCGAGGGGTATACCAGCCTGGGCCTGGGGGTCCGGGCCCGCCTTCCGTTCCGGGTCTTCACCCTGGCCGGCCCGGGCGCCGGCTCGCGCCTGGTCATCGACGTCGCCCATTACTGGTGACGGAACCGCCGTCGTCAACGAAAAGGTGACGTGCCCCCGGTTGGGGGCACGGCACCTTTGATGCGCCGGCGGCACGCTACTCCGGGACCACCAGGGCGGGCGTGTCCTTCCTGAGCGTTTCGCCGCGGAAGAAGCCGGGGTGCGTGCGGGAGGTGACAAGCATGACGACGGCCCCCAGGGCCAGGATGCCGACGCCCAGGATGAACACCAGGCCCACGCCGAAGACCTCGGAACCGCTGCCGAATTCAGGGGCGAGGCTGTCCACGGCGGTCTGGGCGAACACCACGAACAGGCCCACGCCGCCCACCACCGGGCATACCAGCCGGAACACGAAGTGGCGCAGGCTGTTGAACAGGCTGTGGCGGAAGTACCAGGTGCACGCCAGCGCGGTCAGTCCGTAGTAGAAGCAGATCATCAGGCCCAGGGCCAGGATGGTGTCGTTGAGGACGTTCTCGCTGACCACGTGCATGACCGCGTAGAACCCCGCGGACAGGACGCCCGCCGCGATGGTGGCGAAGCCCGGCGTCGAGAACTTCCTGCTGACCCGGCTGAACGGTTCGGGCAGCGCACCGTAGTGGGCCATGGCCAGCAGGCTCCGGGAGGGCGACATGAAAGTGGACTGCAGGGACGCCGCGGAGCTGGAAAGGACGGCCAGGGACATCAGGATGGCGAACGGGCCCATGATGGGCGACGCCAGGGCGGTGAAGATGTTCTCGTGGTTTTCGGCGTTGTTCAGGCCGTTGCCGGTATCGCCGACGCCGGCGAACATCATGGTGGCGATGCTGACCAGCAGGTAGATGGCCAGGACGATCACGGCCGTCAGGGTGCCCGCCACGCCGGCGGTCTTCTTGCCGTTGGCGGTTTCCTCGTTGACGGTCAGGCACACGTCCCAGCCCCAGTACACGAAGATCGACAGGGAGATTCCCGCGGCCACCTGGCCGAACGTCTCGATTTTGGTGACGTCGAACCAGTCCCAGCTGAACGGGATGGCCGTCTCCGAGGTGGACCAGTTGGCAAAGGCCATGGCCACGAACAGGCCCAGGACCAGCAGCTGGAAGCCGACCAGGCTGTACTGCACCAGTTTGGTGGTGTGCAGCCCGCGGTAGCTGACCCAGACGGCCAGCGCCACGAAGACGAAGCAGGTGAGGACGTTCAGCGCCTTGTTGTCGGCCAGGTCCGCCAGTTCGGGTGAGCCGGCGAGCTGGGACAGGAAGAGGTAGAAGAAGTCGACGGCGACGCCGGCGAGGTTGGACAGCACGATGATGTTGGCCGCCAGCAGGCCCCAGCCGCCCATCCAGCCGACCCAGGGGCCGAAGGCCTTGGTCACCCAGGTGAAGGTGGTGCCGCTGTCCGGGGAGTCGGCGTTGAGCTCCCGGTAGGCGAGCGAGACCAGGATCATGGGGATGAACCCGATCAGGAAGATGACGGGGAGCTGGAGTCCGGCTTCATTGACGGTGGGTCCGAGGGCGCTGGTGAGGGTGTAGGCGGGGGCGATGGTGGAAATGCCCAGGACGACGACGGCGAGGAGGCCGAGCTGGCCGCCCTTGAGCCCCTTGGCACTGACGCCGTCCGCGGAAGGGGCGTGGGCGTGCGGACCGGGCTTGGCCGTACTGGTGCGGATTGTCTCTGTCATGGCACCACTTTCTGGAAGGCTGTGAGACGGAGGTCACTATATGAATGGCGTTCATTTAGTATGGGGCTGCCGCCGCCCGGATGCAAGATGAAATATGAATCACATTCTTTTATGACTGCCCTACTGCGCATTAGTAAGCTCACTGAGAAATTTCGACACCCGCCCTGCCGCGCCGCTGTCCCCGGCTGGTAGCGTCGGCAGCACTGGACCAATCGAGGAGGATGCATGAAAGCTTCACCGACACTGACCAACAACCTTCAGGCCGTGCTGGCGGACCTGATCGAGCTGCACGTCCAGGGCAAGCAGGCGCACTGGAACATCGTGGGCACCAACTTCCGCGACCTCCACCTGCAGCTCGACGAGATCGTCGACGCCGCCCGCCAGTTCGCCGATGACACGGCCGAACGGATGCGTGCGCTGCACGCCCTTCCGGACGGCCGCAGCTCCACCGTTGCCGAATCCACCAGCCTCGCCCAGTTCCCGGAAGGGCTGATCAGCACCAAGGACGCCATCGAGCGGATTGTTGCCGCCCTCGAAGCTGCCGTCGGCACCATGCGCAAGGTCCATGACGAAGTGGACGAGGAGGATCCCACCTCCGCCGACCTCCTGCACGAGTTCATCGCCCGGCTGGAGCAGTTCGCCTGGATGGTACAGGCCGAAAACATGAAGCCCACGGCCAGCGTCACCACCGCGGACTCCAAGTAGTCCCGGGAGGCGTCCGGTACCGGAGCAACCCTCCGGCGCCGGACGCCCTTTTGCTGCCCACGGCTGGCGTCAGTGGGCTTTCGGGACCTTTCGAAGCACGACGGCGGCAAGGAGCGCCGCCGCCGCCATCAGGACCAGCCCGATGGCCGCAGTGACATGGACCCCCGAATCGAAGGCCGCGGCGGAAGCGTCGCGCAGTGCGGCCGCCAAGGGAGCGGGCAGCGACGCTGCCGCATCCATGGCCCCGGCCAGCGTTTCGCCCGCGTTATGCAATACGCGGCCCGGCAGCAGGCCGTCCACGCCCGCCGGCATCCGCAGATGCTGCTGGTAGGAGGCGGTCAGGATGGATCCCAGTACCGCCGTTCCCAGCAGCGAGCCCACCTCGTAACCTGTTTCCGAAATGGCGGCCGCAGCCCCCGACTTTTCCGGCGGTGCGGAGCCAAGGATCAGGTCGTTGGAGATGGTTTCCGCCGTCCCCACGCCCAGCGCCAGGACCAGCAGCGCCGCGAGCAGCACTGACGGGCCGCCGCGGTGGTTCCCGAAAGCCACCAGGCTGTAGCCCACGGCGCTGAAGGCGAGCCCCGCGGCCACCACGAAGCCCGGCCGGACCCTCCGGACCAGCGGTACCACCACCAGGCCGGCCGCCATGGTTGCCGCCAGTGCCGGAATCATGGCGATCCCCGCGGCCGACGGCGTCATTTCTTCCAGCAGCTGGAGGTGCTGGGCAAGGAACAGGATGAACCCGTTGAAGGAAAACAGCGCCAGGATGTTGGCGCTGATGGCCATGCTGAACACCCTGTTCCGGAACAGGGACATGTCCAGCAGAGGGTGCTTGAGTCCGTGCTGCCGGCGGACGAACACCACGCCCATCGCCACGCCGAAGGCGATGCCGGCCACGCCTCCCGGGCCGGGTGCCTGCGTCGCCACCTCCTTGATGCCATAAACGCCGGGAACCATGGCCAGCATCGAAAGCAGGACACTGGGGATGTCCACCGCGCCGGGTGCGGGATCCCGTGATTCCGGAATAAAGGCCCGTCCGAAGGCGAGCAGGGGGATCATGAGGGGCACGGCAGCCAGGAAAACGGCACCCCACCAAAACTGCTCCACCAGCCAGCCGCCGAAAATCGGCCCCAGGGCCGCGCCGCCGGAAAACCCCGCCGCCCAGACGGCGACCGCAAGCCTCCGGCGGTTGGGTTCCGGGAAGATGTTGCGGATCAGCGACAACGTGGACGGCATCAGCATGGCCCCGAAGAAACCCATTGCTCCCCGCCCGGCAATCAGCCACTCGGCACTGGGGGCGAAGGCTGCCGCCGCCGACAGGACGGCGAAGCCTGTGCTGCCGATGGTCAGCAGCCGCCGCCTGCCGATCCGGTCGCCCAGGCTGCCCATCGATACCAGCAGCCCGGCCAGCACCAGGGGGTAGATGTCCACGATCCACAGCAGCTGGACCCCGACGGCTCGAGGGCGCGGGTGATCGCGGGCAGGGCGAAGGTCAGGGCGGTGTTGTCCACGGCCACCAGCAGCACCGGGAACATCAGCAGTGCCAGGGCCAGCCAATCGCGGGCCGGTGTCGGTGTTGGTGTGGCGGCGGAGTCCACCCGCCGGGGTGTAAAAGGCTGGAGGGGAGCGGTCATGTAATAACTATACCGTCCAGACGGTATAGTTTCGATTTTTCCGGAATTCCCGGCCGCGGAAGGCATGATGGGAGGCATGCCCCGGAAGCCAGTAGCCCGCGACGCGGTCCTTGACGCCTTTGAGTCCCTCCTGATTGAGGTGGGGGAGCGCGCGGCCACGCTGGACGCGGTTGCCCGGAAGGCGGGCGTCTCCAAGGGCGGGCTGCTGTACCACTTCCCCAGCAAGGAAGCGCTGATCGACGTGCTGCTGGACAGGCTGGAGGTCCTGGCCGGGGCCGATGCCGACGCCATGGCCGAGGCGCCGGAAGGCGCTGCCGCCTACTTCATCCGGTCCTCGGTGTGGGCGGATACGCCGCTGGACCGCGCCATTGTTGCCGCCACCCGGCTTGCCGAGGTTGCGCACGAAGAGACGCGGCGGCGGTTCGCCGCGATCCAGCGGCGGTGGCTCGACGAAATCGCCGCCGACGTGGGGCCGGCCCTGGCCAAGGCCGTGCTGTACATGGGCGACGGTTTGTACTTCAACGCCATGCTCTCCGTAGGCCCCGTTCCCGAAGGCGGCGCGGCTGCGGACGTGGACCAGCTGCTGGCCGCCCTGGAGCGGCTCCGCAGGTAGCATCGGCCATTTGCCGGGAAGGGTTGGAGCGTAGGACAATTAACCGCTGTGGGAGTTGTCCCGGACTGCCCCCACGCACATCCAAATGAATAGCCTTTGATCTGCGGCGGGAGAGTTCTGCCGGAAGTACAAGCAGGCGCCGTAGGAGCAAATCCTCCCCAGGAATCTCGCAGGCCCATGTACCGCCGCGGCGAGGCACCTCTGGAAAGTAGCAGGCAGCGGTTCGTGCCCCCAACGCGGGCAGTGCGGCGCTGTTGTGTTCACCGACGGTGCAAGCGGGTCCTGTGTGGCAGGCCCCGCGGAAACTCTCAGGTCCAATACAGAGCGGGGAGGAACCCGAATCGCTGTGGCGTACCCTGCGCCGCCTGAGTATATGGAGTTCCTTCGTGTCGGTTAGTTCAGCCTCCACCACCTTCGTAGACCGCCATATCGGCGCGCGCCGCCAAGCCGACGTCGAGACCATGCTCAAGGCAGTTGGCTATGACAGTGTCGACTCCCTGGTCGACACCGCCGTTCCCAATGTCATCCGGCAGGAAACTGCGCTCCGCCTGCAGGACGCCCTCAGCGAAGTCGAGGTCCTCACCGAGCTGCGGAAGCTCGCCGGCAAGAACAAGACCGCCGTGCAGTTGATCGGCCAGGGCTACTACGACACTGTGACCCCGCCGGTGATCCGCCGCAACATCCTGGAAGCCCCGGCCTGGTACACCGCTTACACCCCGTACCAGCCCGAGATCTCCCAGGGCCGGCTTGAGGCGCTGCTGAACTTCCAGACCATGGTGCAGGACCTGGTGGGCCTGCCGATTGCCAACGCCTCGCTGCTCGATGAAGCCACGGCGGTGGCCGAGGCCGTGCTGCTGATGCGCAGGTCCAACAAGGCCAAGCCCGCCGCCGACGGAAAGACCGTCCTGGACATCGACGTGCTGCCGCAGACCATCGCGATCGTCCAGGGCCGCGCCGAGGCGCTCGGCTTCGAGGTGGAAGTCGCGGACCTGTCCCAGGGCCTGCCCGACGGCGACATCAATGGCATCGTCCTGCAGCAGCCCGGCGCCTCCGGCCGGGTATGGGACCAGGCCGCCGTCATTGCCGCTGCAAAGGAGCGCGGGGCCCTGGTGACCGTTGCCGCCGACCTCCTGGCGCTGACCCTGATCACCCCTCCGGGCGAGCAGGGCGCGGACATCGCCGTCGGCTCCGCCCAGCGGTTCGGTGTGCCGCTGTTCTTCGGCGGCCCTCACGCCGCCTACATGGCTGTCCGCAAGGGCCTGGAGCGTTCGCTGCCCGGCCGCCTGGTGGGCGTCTCCAAGGACGACGCCGGCGTCCCGGCCTACCGGCTGGCCCTGCAGACCCGCGAGCAGCACATCCGCCGCGAGAAGGCCACGTCCAACATCTGCACCGCCCAGGCGCTGCTGGCCATCGTTGCGTCCATGTACGCCGTGTACCACGGCCCGGACGGACTCAAGGCGATCGCCGAGACCGCCCACGGCCACGCCCGCACCCTGGCAGCCTCGCTTGCCGCGGCAGGCATCGACGTCGTCCACCGGAGCTTCTTCGACACCCTGACGGTCCGGGTCCCCGGCCGCGCCGCAGGACTGGTGGCCGACGCCGAGGCGCGCGGCATCAACCTGCGCCCCATTGACGCCGACACCGTGGGCATCTCGGTGGATGAAACCACGACGACGGCCATCGTCGCCGCAGTCGCCGGCATCTTTGGCGCCAGCGTCGCCGAGGGCGACGGCTTCGCGCTGGAGGCCGCCGTCGAGCGTTCCTCCGACTACCTGCAACACCCCGTCTTCAACACGCACCGGTCCGAAACGCAGCTGCTGCGCTACATCCGCAAGCTGTCGGACCGGGACCTGGCGCTGGACCGGACCATGATCCCGCTGGGCTCGTGCACCATGAAGCTGAACGCCACCGCCGAGATGGAGGCCATCTCCTGGCCCGAATTCGCCTCCATCCACCCCTTCGCGCCGGACTCCCAGACCGCGGGCTGGCGGGAACTCATCGCCGACCTGGAAGCTGACCTGACCGCCATCACCGGCTACGACCAGGTGTCCATCCAGCCCAACGCCGGATCACAGGGCGAACTCGCCGGCCTGCTGGCCATCCGCGGCTACCACCACTCCCGCGGCGACCAGCAGCGCAACGTCTGCCTGATCCCGGCCTCGGCCCACGGCACCAACGCCGCCTCCGCCGTGCTCGCGGGCATGAAGGTCGTCGTCGTGGCCACCGCCGCCGACGGCACCATCGACCACGACGACCTCGAAGCCAAGATCGAGGCGAACAGGGACGTGCTGTCCTGCATCATGATCACCTACCCCTCCACCCACGGCGTCTACGACGGCGACGTCCGCGAAGTCTGCGACGCAATCCACGCCGCCGGTGGCCAGGTCTACATCGACGGGGCGAACCTGAATGCGCTGGTGGGGCTGGCGCAGCCGGGCAAGTTCGGCGGCGACGTCTCGCACCTGAACCTGCATAAGACCTTCTGCATCCCGCACGGCGGCGGCGGACCCGGCGTCGGCCCCGTTGCGGCCAAGGCGCACCTGGCGCCGTTCATGCCGGGAGACGCGAACAAAGCTGCCCATGAGGAGGGACATGGTGTAGCCATTTCAGCGTCCCGGTTCGGGTCCGCCGGCGTGCTGCCCATCTCCTGGGCCTATGTGAAGCTGATGGGCGGTGAAGGCCTGACCGAGGCCACCAAGTCCGCGCTGCTCGCCGCCAACTACGTCGCCTCCCGGCTGAACGAGTTCTACCCGGTCCTCTACACCGGTGAGGGCGGGCTGGTGGCGCACGAGTGCATCCTGGACCTGCGCGCCCTGACCGCGAAGACCGGTGTCACGGCCGAGGACGTGGCCAAGCGCCTGATCGACTTCGGCTTCCACGCCCCCACCCTGGCGTTCCCCGTTGCGGGGACCTTGATGGTGGAGCCGACGGAGTCCGAGGACCTGGCCGAGATCGACCGCTTCATCGACGCCATGGTCACCATCCGTAAGGAGATCGACCAGGTGGCCAACGGTGACTTTGCCGTTGCCGACTCACCGCTGCGCCGCGCACCCCACACGGCGGCCGCCGTCGTCAGCTCCGACTGGGACCGCGCCTACCCGCGGGAACAGGCCGCCTTCCCGGCCCACCACAAGCAGGACAAGTACTTCCCGCCCGTGGGACGCATCGACGGCGCCGCCGGCGACCGCAACCTGGTCTGCTCCTGCCCGCCGCTTTCCGAGTTCGAGAACTAAAAGGATCCCCATGACTGAGAACTACACTGCCCTCTACGAGCAGCATAAAAAGGCCGGCGCCTCCTTCACCGACTTCGGTGGCTGGCAGATGCCCCTCAAGTACAGTTCCGAACTGGCTGAACACCACGCCGTCCGCAAGGCGGCCGGGCTGTTCGACCTCTCCCACATGGGCGAAGTCTGGGTGGCCGGCCCTGAAGCCGCCGCCTTCCTGGACTACGCCCTGGTAGGCAAGATCTCCGCCATGGCCGTAGGCAAGGCCAAATACTCGCTGATCTGCAACGCCGACGGCGGCATCATCGACGACCTCATCACCTACCGCCGCCCCGCCGCTGACGATGGTACCGACGTCTTCCTGGTGGTTCCCAACGCCGGCAACGCCGCCGTCGTCGCCGCTGCCCTGCAGGACCGGGCCGCCGGGTTCGACGTCACGGTGGAGGATGTCTCTGCCGCCACGTCCCTGATCGCCGTCCAGGGCCCCAAAGCCCAGGAACTCCTGCTCCGGCTGGTTCCAGCGGCCCGGCACGCGGACGTCACCGGCCTCAAGTACTACGCCGCCGTGGAGGTTCCCTTCCTGGTCAACGGCGCGGGCCTGGAACTCCTGCTGGCGCGCACCGGGTACACGGGCGAGGACGGCTTCGAAATCTTCGTGTCCAACCAGGACGCGGCCGCGCTGTGGCAGGCTTTCATTGCGATCGCGGACGAAGGGGAACTGACCCCCGCCGGGCTCGCTGCCCGCGACTCGCTCCGCCTTGAGGCCGGCATGCCGCTCTACGGCAACGAACTCTCGCTGCAGGGTGATCCGTTTACCGCCGGGCTGGGCGCCGTCGTCGCCCTGTCCAAGGAAGGCGACTTCGTGGGCAAGACTGCACTGGCGGCCAGGAAGGACGCCGGCGCCGGCAGCACCACGGGACGGCGACTCGTCGGGCTCAAAGGCCAGGGCCGCCGCGCCGGCCGTGCCCACTACCCGGTCCTCAAGGATGGTGCCACGGTTGGCGAGGTGACCTCGGGCCAGCCCTCGCCCACCCTCGGCTACCCGATCGCCATGGCCTACGTCGACGTCGAATTCGCCGCCCCGGGCACCGCCCTGGACATCGACCTCCGCGGCAAGGCCGAACCGTTCGAAGTCGTCGAGCTGCCGTTCTACAAGCGGGCCAAGTAAGGCGCCTTCGCGTGGCTGGCTTCGGACCGGCGGACCGGACATTTTCACGCTGCGTTGGGCCCACGCCGTCAGGGTTCCCTGGCCGAGCTTGCGAGGCTAGGGAGACGGCGGGGAGCAGGCTTTCGAAAAGTCCGGCTCCGCCCGCCCTTGTGCGCGCGTCGCCTAGGTGACGTGCGCACGGAGCGGGCGGGTTATCCGGCAGCGTGCGTCTAAGGGAGCGTCACGTCCGCTCAGCGGGCGTCTTCGCGACCGAGCACGCAGAGGATGTCCCGCCCGCTCCACCCCAACCACCCTTTTTAGTTAGGAAACCCACGTCATGGCCGTTGGCGTTTTTGATCTGTTTTCGATCGGGATCGGTCCTTCTTCGTCGCATACTGTGGGGCCGATGCGGGCTGGGGCTGTGTTCGCGGAGGAGCTCAGGGGCATGGGGGTGCTTGCTGATGTGGCGTCGTTGCGGGTGGATTTGTATGGGTCGCTTGCGGCGACGGGGCAGGGGCATGGGACGAT
>NZ_JBTZSU010000040.1:0-32527 GCF_054890965.1 Arthrobacter sp. C152 | reverse complement strand
CAAACGCTCACTCATCGCCTACGACCACTGAAACCAATAGGACTTAATCATCTAGCGGCGCGCCAGTCCAGCAAGGCGATTTCGGTGGTGGGTCCGAGTGCCCTCGCGCACCTTCCTGAGACTTGCCTCCCTAAGGCCCTTCTCAACGGTTGAGCGAATGGTCTCACCCTTCATGATGGATGCGCAGAATTCATCCCCACAATTTATGCACCAGGTAGATTGCAACAGCATCCCTTCGCGTTCATCATCACCCTCCGGAAGCTTCGCGATGACCTGGGGTGTCCAGAGATTGCTGCTAGGTCCATCTCCACAGTCACAGGTGTAGGTCAAGTACTGATTCTTCTCGATGCCAGCCCAGACCGAGGCAGTGATGAGAAGCTGATGGCGGTCGCTCTGTTGGGCTGCCTTGGCCGCATAGTTAACAGCTTTGCCAGCCCAAACCGGTTCTTGTCGTGACGGTTCAAAACGGACCCCGACCTTTGCAGCCAGCAATGGCGACGACGCAATGCCCACTTTGTATCCGGTCTCAGCGACGGCGTCGTTGTCCCAATGCTCAGCCAAGGCAGGGATGAGGAACCTTTCGCTGAAAGTCTTCACGGTGATGCCAGCGCAAAGAGCCCTTTCGTAGGCCGCATCGCCGGAAAACAGGGCAAAGCCGCCGTCGCCCTGAATATCCTGGAAGTCAGAGTCAAAGTGCTTGTAGATCCGAGAGAGCTGTGATACGGCTGCATCATAAATCTTGGCCGTAGGTTTTGCGTGCGTGCCAGTTCCGAGTCGTGTCGATCCTTTCAGGTCAGACACGACGGCCACCACGTCCTCGTAACGGTGCCATGTGTTCGAACCCGCTGCAGGTAACGCATCCGCGTTGAGAAATCGCTTTTCCTCGATCGTGATGGATTTGTTCAGAGTCTCCGCTACCCTTGTCTGGGCATCCGTCAGAAGAGTATCCAAAGCACCGATGGTGATTCTTCCCTCCAAGAATTATGAGTACGCTGCTTGCTGCTGTGGGGGTGCCGTTCCTGAGGAAGGAAAGGCATCAGAGATTGCCGAAGGCAGTTGCATCCAGGTGCCATAGCGCCGCCGGTCAAATAAGCCGACACGACCTAAAAGTCCCAGTCCTCGTCTTCGGTGTTCACGGCCTTGCCGATCACGTAGGAGGAACCGGACCCGGAGAAGAAGTCGTGGTTCTCGTCCGCGTTCGGGGACAGGGCCGAGAGGATGGCCGGGTTCACGTCGGTGACGGAAGCCGGGAACATCGCCTCGTAGCCCAGGTTCATCAGGGCCTTGTTGGCGTTGTAGTGCAGGAACTTCTTGACGTCCTCGGCCAGGCCCACGCCGTCGTAAAGATCGTGCGTGTACTGGACCTCGTTCTCGTACAGCTCGAAGAGCAGCTCGAACGTGTAGTCCTTGATCTCCTGGCGGCGCTCCTCGGACACGGTCTCCAGTCCGCGCTGGAACTTGTAGCCGATGTAGTAGCCGTGCACAGCCTCATCGCGGATGATCAGGCGGATCAGGTCGGCGGTGTTCGTCAGCTTGGCGCGTGAGGACCAGTACATGGGCAGGTAGAAGCCCGAGTAGAACAGGAAGCTCTCCAGCAGCGTGGACGCCACCTTCCGCTTCAGGGGGTCGTCGCCCTGGTAGTAGTCCATGACGATCTGCGCCTTCTTCTGAAGGTTCTCGTTCTCGGTGGACCAGCGGAACGCCTCGTCGATCTCCTTGGTGGAGGCCAGCGTGGAGAAGATGGAGGAGTAGCTCTTGGCGTGGACCGACTCCATGAACGCGATGTTCGTGTAGACGGCTTCCTCGTGCGGGGTCAGCGCATCCGGGATGAGGGAGACAGCGCCCACGGTGCCCTGGATGGTATCGAGGAGGGTCAAACCGGTGAAGACGCGCATCGTGAGCTGCTGCTCAGCCGGCGTCAGGGTGTTCCAGGACTGGACATCGTTGGACAGCGGCACCTTCTCCGGCAGCCAGAAGTTGTTGACCAGGCGGTTCCAGACCTCCACGTCTTTGTCGTCCTGGATGCGGTTCCAGTTGATGGCCTCGACGTGGCTGAGGAGCTTTACTTTCTCGGTCATGACTCCGACTCGCTTTCTGAAGAGAGGCTTGGTTTGGCTGAGTCCTCGACGCAGTACTTGCAGTCGGCTTTCTCGATGCCTTTATTGGTGTGGTGCCTGGTATGGGCGTTGCGGCGGCTGGACGGCATCGGCCGGCCTTTCCGTACCGCTGACATTTTCGCACGGGTTTCGGCGCTGGCCTTCTTCCCGAAGTTCGGGTTGCCCTCTCCCTTTTTTGCTTCGGAAAGAATCTTGCGGGTTTCTTCGCTAACCGTATGCCCGTACCCGGGGTGATCCGGGCCGAACTTCCCGAAATTCGGGTTCGCCGCTCCCGCGTACATGCCTTTGCGTTCCCGGGACCACTTCTGGCGCTGCTCCAACGTGTGGTTCTTTCCGTAGAACGAAGCCCCCGACCCTGATTCCCTTTGGATTTTTCGGCCGGTGGAACGGATACGGGCGGCCTCCCGCATCTCCTCCGTCCATACCTGACCGGTGGGGCCGAGGCCTCCATCCGAAAGGTTCAACAGCCTGTCACCCTCGCGTCGCAGGTAACTGATCCAGTCCACCTCGGCCTGCCCCAGTTCCGGCAGGCCTTCGATCCAGTCCAATTCATCAGCAATGAGGTCGGTAGGATCCTGCTTCCGAACCCAGTCATAGAAGGGCGTCTTTCGACCCGTAGCAGCTACCCGCAGGTGCTGATGGAAACGACGACTGGCCGTCTTGGTAGTGATACCGACATAGCGGTACTCAACCTCCGGCCGAAGCCGGATGCCGTAAACCAAGCCGCCCGTCGCCGTCGTCGTTTCCATCACTTACTCCCTCGATAATCAACCTATTTCAGTTGTCATAGCGCGCAGGAAACGCAACCCTCCACTTCCGTCCCTTCCAGCGCCAGCTGGCGGAGGCGGATGTAGTAGAGCGTCTTGATGCCCTTGCGCCAGGCGTAGATCTGGGCCTTGTTGATGTCGCGGGTGGTGGCGGTGTCCTTGAAGAACAGCGTCAGGGACAGGCCCTGGTCCACGTGCTGGGTGGCAGCGGCGTAGGTGTCGATGATCTTCTCGTAGCCAATCTCGTACGCGTCCTGGTAGTAGTCCAGGTTGTCGTTGGTGAGGTACGGCGCCGGGTAGTAGACGCGCCCGATCTTGCCTTCCTTGCGGATCTCGATCTTGGCCGCCACCGGGTGGATGGAGGACGTCGAGTTGTTGATGTAGGAGATCGAACCGGTCGGCGGGACGGCCTGCAGGTTCTGGTTGTAGATGCCGTGCTCCATCACGGAGGCCTTCAGCTCGCGCCAGTCATCCTGCGTGGGGATGTGGTGGCCGGCGAAGAGCTCACGCACCCGCTCGGTCTCCGGGGCCCACTCCTGCTCGGTGTACTTGTCGAAGAACTCACCCGACGCGTACTTCGAGTTCTCGAACCCGCCAAAGGTCTGGCCGGTGTCGATGGCGAGCCGGTTGGAGGCGCGCAGCGCGTGGAACAGCACCGTGTAGAAGTAGATGTTGGTGAAGTCCAGGCCCTCTTCGGAGCCGTAGTGGACGTGTTCGCGCGCCAGGTAGCCGTGCAGGTTCATCTGGCCCAGGCCGATGGCGTGGGACTGCAGGTTACCTTCGGCCACGGACGGCACCGAGTTGATGTAGGACATGTCGGACACGGCGCTGAGCGCGCGGATGGCCGTCTCGATGGAGGCACCGAAGTCCGGCGAGTCCATGGTCTTGGCGATGTTCATGGACCCGAGGTTGCAGGAAATGTCCTTGCCCACGGCCTGGTAGGTGAGGTCCTCGTTGTAGATCGAGGGCGTGGACACCTGCAGGATCTCCGAGCAGAGGTTGCTCATGGTGATCTTGCCGGCGATCGGGTTGGCCCGGTTCACGGTGTCCTCGAACATGATGTACGGGTAGCCGGACTCGAACTGGATCTCGGCGAGGGTCTGGAAGAACTCGCGGGCGTTGATCTTGGTCTTCTTGATCCGCGAATCGTCCACCATCTCGTAGTACTTCTCGGTGACCGAGACGTCGGAGAACGGGATGCCGTAGACGCGTTCGACGTCGTACGGCGAGAACAGATACATGTCTTCGTTCTTCTTGGCCAGCTCGAACGTGATGTCCGGGATGACGACGCCCAGGGAGAGGGTCTTGATGCGGATCTTCTCGTCCGCGTTCTCCCGCTTGGTGTCCAGGAACCGGTAGATGTCCGGGTGGTGGGCGTGCAGGTACACGGCCCCGGCGCCCTGGCGGGCACCGAGCTGGTTGGCGTAGGAGAAGCTGTCTTCGAGGAGCTTCATCACGGGGATGACGCCGGAGGACTGGTTTTCGATCTGCTTGATGGGTGCGCCGTGCTCGCGGATGTTGGTCAGCGACAGGGCGACGCCGCCGCCGCGCTTGGACAGCTGCAGCGCGGAGTTGATGCCGCGGGCGATCGATTCCATGTTGTCTTCGATGCGGAGCAGGAAGCAGGAGACGAGTTCGCCGCGCTGGGCCTTCCCGGCGTTGAGAAACGTCGGCGTTGCCGGCTGGAAGCGGCCGTCGATGATCTCGTCCACCAGGCGGCTGGCCAGTTCCTCGTTGCCGCGGGCCAAGTGCATGGCCACCATGCAGACGCGGTCCTCGTAGCGTTCCAGGTAGCGTTTGCCGTCGAACGTCTTCAGCGTGTAGGAGGTGTAGAACTTGAACGCGCCCAGGAAGGTCTCGAAACGGAACTTCTTCTTGTACGCGCGGTTGAACAGTTCACGGATGAAGTTCATCGTGTACTGGTCCAGGGTTTCACGCTCGTAGTACTGGTTCTTCACCAGGTAGTCGAGCTTCTCCTCCAGGTCGTGGAAGAACACGGTGTTGTTGTTAACGTGCTGCAGGAAGTACTGGTGCGCGGCCTCGCGGTCGGCGCCGAACTGGATCTCGCCATTGGGACCGTACAGGTTCAGCATGGCGTTCAGCTCATGGTAGCCAAGGCCCTTGTAGGCAGCCGGCATCTCGGGCTTCTGGGCCCTGGTTACTTCTGTGTCTGCGACAGTCGTGTCCAAAACGTGTCCAATCCCTTGTTTACGCGGGCCACGTCTTCTGGCGTGCCCATAAGTTCAAATCGGTATAGGTGGGGTACCTGGCACTTTGCGGCAATGATGTCCGCCGCCAGGCAGTAGTTGTCCCCGAAATTCGTGTTCCCGGCCCCGATGACCCCGCGAAGCAGCTGCCGGTTCTGCGGGTTGTTCAGGAACCGGATGACCTGCTTGGGAACGGACCCCTCTCCCCCGGTGCCGCCATAGGTGGGCACCACCAGCACGAACGGCCGGGTGGCGAGAAGGGGTGCGTCCTTTGCATAGAGCGGGATCCGGGCCGCCTCGCGGCCCAGCTTCGCGACGAAGCGGCTGGTGTTCTCCGATGCGGAGGAGAAGTAGATGAGCTGGCGTGTGGTCAGGACCGGCCCGGCGTCACCCTGCCGGCTGTCCGGCACGGACACTCCCACGCGCTGAGCCGCGTGGTCCGGGGTCGCGGGGTTCGAAGCCGCGTGGTCCTGCTGCGCTGTTGGTGCTGCCATGGGAGTCACCTCAGCTGGTTGGCGTGTGCGGGAGAAAGGAAGTGGCTCCTAGGCCACGGAGGTGACGGCGGCCTGCGCCAGTTCCTCGATCTTGTCGGGGCGGAACCCTGACCAGTGGTCCTGGTCCGTGACCACAACGGGTGCCTGCATGTAGCCCAGCGCCTTCAGGCGCTCGAGTGCCTCGGCGTCCTGGGAGATGTCCACGCTCTGGTAGGTGATGCCCTTTTTGTCGAGAGCGCGGTAGGTGGCGTTGCACTGAACACAAGCAGGCTTCGTGTAAACCGTTACGGTCATTGTCGCTGTCCCCTTAGTCGAAATCTTCGCTGGCGCGGTGTCCCCGTCCAAGCTGTATCTAGATACTACATGTAGTGCAGACGCCTCTTCGGAACCCCAAGATGATGTATTACAAGTATGTCATTTAATGCACCGTTAATCCACAGGTAAGGTGCCGCAAAATGTCCGGAATCCCGGCGATTTTGCGGACGGAATCCACATCCTGTGGAGTACTTAGCCACATTTAACGGCCAGCGTGTCGTGGAAAAGACGGCGTGTCGCGGCCTGGCCCGGAGGGGTTCAGGGCAGCAAAAAGGGGACCCGAAGTGACCTTCGGAACCCCCTCGGGTGATCAAGCGCACGCCCGCGGCGCACTACAACGCAGCGGGCCTGCTGCAGAGGATCTGCTCCACGCCCATCCTGCCCTCCGCGAAGCTCCTGAGGGCCCCCACCAGGTACAGCCGCCAGACCCGGACCACTTCCGGCCCCATCATGGCCTCGGCACGGTCCTGGTTCTGCTCGAACGTGGCGTACCAGGCCTCCAGGGTGCTGACGTAGTGCCTGCGCATCCCCTCGACGCCCTCCACTTCAAGGCCCGCGTCTTCCAGGAAGTTCAGGGTCTCCCCCACCGGGCGCATGTGCATGTCGGGGGCGATGAAGGACTCGATGAACGGACCCCCGCCGGGGTGCCTGCCGCGCCGCGACATCTGCTGCACCAGGACCTTGCCGCCGGGAACCACGTTGCCGAGCAGCGCCCTGGCATAGACCGGATAGTTCCGCTGCCCCACGTGCTCCCCCATTTCCAGGGAGGCGACCGCGTCGAAGGGCCCGTCCGGGATCTGCCGGTAGTCCTGCACCCGGATCTCCACCCGGCCCTCCAGCCCGTACTCCTTGATCCGGGCGTCAATGAAGGCTTTTTGTTCCACGGACAAGGTGACCCCCACCACCGTGGCCCCAAAGTGCCGGGCGGCATGCAGGCTCAGCGAGCCCCAGCCGCACCCGACGTCCAGCAGCCGCATGCCGGGTTCGAGTCCGATCTTGCGGCACACCAGGTCCAGCTTGTCGCGCTGGGCGTCCTCCACGCCGTAGCCGGCGCCCGCCGGCTGGGTCCAGTAGCCGCTGGAATACGCCATCTGCGGGTCGAGGATCAGGCCGTAAAAGTCGTTGCTGAGATCGTAGTGGTGGCTGATCGCGGCACGGTCCCGGACCAGGCTGTGCAGCCGCCCCGAGACTTTGGCCTGCGTCGCCGGCGGTGCGGGCGGGGCACCCAGTGCGCCGGCGGCACGGGCGATCTTCCCGATGCCGGCGAGGACCGCCGGGGTGGGCCGGATCCCGGACAGCCTGCGCCGCCGCACCACTTCCCACAGCTGCTGCAGGGCCGAGTTGAGGTCGCCGTCGATGTCCAGCTCACCGGTGACGTAGGCCTGCGCGGCGCCGAGCTCCCCCGGGGCCCACAGCAGGCGGCGGATGGCGTTGGGGCTGTTGAGCCGGACCACAGGCGCGCCGTGCGGTCCCGCTTCGGAGCCGTCCCAGACCTTCAGGCGGACGGGCAGTTCCCCGCCAACGACGGGCCGCAGGGCGTCGGCAATGGTGTCCGCCAGTGCTGCCGTCATAGGCCGGCCCCGCGTACAGGTGTGCTCTTCTTCCGGTCCAGCACGATTTGCTGGACGTCCAGGTAGCCGGACGCGAAGCCCGCCCTGGAGTAGCAGAGGTAGAACAGCCACATGCGCTGGAAGACGGTGTCGAAGCCGAGCTCCGAGACTTCCTCCTGCCGGTCCATGAAGCGCTCCTCCCAGAGCCGCAGCGTCTCGGCGTAGTGCTCGCCGAAGGCCAGGCGTTCGCGCACCTGCAGCCCTGTCTGCTGCTCGGTGACCTCTTCGATGGCCCGCACCGAGGGGATCACCCCGCCCGGGAAGATGTATTTGTGCACCCAGGTGTAGCCGGTGCGGGTGGCCAGGAGCCGGTCGTGCGCGATGGTGATGGCCTGGATGGCCACCTTGCCGCCGGGCGCCAGCACCCGCTCGATCGTCTGGAAGTAGGTGGCCCAGTACTGGTAGCCCACGGCTTCGATCATTTCGACGGACACCACCGCGTCATACTCGCCCTCGACGGCGCGGTAGTCCTTGAGCTCGATGGTCACGGCGTCGGTGTACCCGGCCTCGGCGACCCGCTTCCGGGCCAGTTCCTGCTGCTCGCTCGAGAGCGTGACCGAGTAGACGGTGGCGCCGCGGGCGGCGGCCCGCAGCGCCAGTTCGCCCCAGCCGGTTCCGATTTCGAGGAGCCGGGTTCCGGGCCCGACGGCGGCCTTGTCCAGCAGGCGGTCGATCTTCGCGTGCTGGGCGGCGGCGAAGCTGTCCCGGTCAGAGTGCCGGATGGCGCCTTCCAGGGAAGGGAACAGCGCGCTGGAGTACGACATGGTCGGGTCAAGGAACGTCGCGAACAGTTCGTTGGAGAGGTCGTAGTGCCGGGAAATGTTGGAGCGCGTGTTTTCCGGTGAATTCCGTTCGCTGCGCGGCTGACGGGGCAGGAACAGGGCCCGCAGTTTCTGCAGCGGTTCCGGAACCAGGGTGCCGGCACGGGCAGCGAAGACCTCGAGGACGGCTGTGAGGTTGTCCGCGTCCCAGTCCCCCGCCATGTACGACTCGCCGAACCCGATCAGGCCGCCGTCACCCAGGCGGCGGGCGAAGTCGTCGGGCCGGTGGATGGTCATGACCGGCGCGCCGGCCGGCGCGGATCCCAGGACCCGTCCATCCGGGAACCGCACCTCAAGCGGGAGACGGCTGGCCGCGGCCTTGAAGATGCCGGCGGCAATGCGGGCCGCCACATCGGCCTTGAAGCCGGCCGGAACCGTCGCGATGCCCGGCCACACGGCGGCGTCGACCACGGCGGGAGGCTGCGGCACCCTGTACGGCACGCGTCCGGACGCGGCCGCCGTCGTGGTTCCGTTGTCGTCCGTCATTGTCATTGAACTGCCTCCTGTGAAGGGTGGTGTGGTCTTGCGACGACGGGCAGGCGCCTTGCCCAGAGTTTAACGCCCTGCACCCTGATCAGGGCGGATACCAGCAGCGGCGCGGCCGGCACCGCGCACGCCGCGGCAAGGATGTTGCGGACCGTGGCCGGCCGGCGGGTGCCGTCCATGGTGGCCACGAACGGGCGGTGCCCCTCGCGCTCCAGGACGATCGAGACCGCGAGCCGTTCACCGGGGGCGGGCAGCTTCATCCGGTACTGCCCGTCGACGTCGTTGAAGGGCGACACATAGAACGCCTTCGGAACCGAAGCCCGGCCCGCCGGATCCGTCCGCAGCAGGTAGCAGTGCCGCTCCCCGTAAGTGTTGTGCACCTCGGCCACCACGCACAGCAGTTCCCCGCTGGAGCGGTAGCACCAAAACAGGGTCAGCGGGTTGAAGACGTAACCAAAGACCCGGGCACTGGCCAGCATGTGGATGGGACCGCCGTCGGGCTCGATGCCCTGGGTCCGCAGGTAACGCTCCACATTGGACCGGATGCCCGCATCCGGGTCGCCGAGATGGTCGGCGGCGCGGAATACCGCCAAGGGCCGGAGCAAAAGCGGCAGGCGCGGCAGCCGGTCGACGTCGACGAACCAGCTGTAGCTGCGGTAGGTGAACGCGTTCTTCAGCGGGGTGCGCCGCACGTGGGAAATCGACGTGCGGTAGATGGCTGGGCTGGTGGTCAAGGCGGCTCCGTCCGTCATGCGGGCTCCGCGGCAGACAGCAGTTCCCGCTCGTCTCCCCCGGCGGAGTTCCCGGGGTCTTCCGGCCTGGCGACCGGCCAGGTGCGGCCGAGCTTCCCGGCCGCCCGGACACCGGAAAGGGCGCCGTCCTCGTGGAAACCCCAGCCCAGGTAGGCGCCGGCGTAGGCGATCCGGCCGTCGCTGAGGGCGGCGATGGCCTGCTGGGCCTTGAGCGATTCGGGGGTGTACTGGGGGTGCTCGTACACCATGCGTTCCAGGACGGCGTCATCGGCGATCAGTTCGGACTCGCCCAGGCTCACGAGGTACGGCCTGCCGTCCCCGGGGGCGAGCCGTTGCAGGCGGGTCAGGTCGTAGCTCACCAGGACCTTGTCGGGGCGCGCATCGCAGGACGGCAGCCGGTAGTTCCATGAGGCCCTGGCATTCTCCGCCGCGGGCAGGACGGCAGGGTCCTGGTGGAAGACGGTGTGGTTCACCGAATAGGGCATCCCGCCCAGCGCTTCCTTTTCCGCCGGGGTGGCGTCGGCAAGGAACCCGAGCGCCTGGGCCGGATGGGTGGCGATGACGACGGCGTCAAAGTCTTCCAGCCCGTCGGCGGTCATGAGCTCCACCCCTTCGGGAAGCCGGCGGATGGCGGTCACGGGCGTGTTGAGCCGGACGTCCGGCAGGGTCGCGGCGAGCTTTTCCACGTACCGGGCCGAGCCGCCGGTGACGGTGCGCCATTGTGGCGAGCCCTTGATTCCGAGCATGCCGTGGTGGCCGAGGAACGTGAAGAGGTACCGGGCCGGGTAGGCCAGCGCGGTGGTGGGATCGCAGGACCAGACGGCACTGACCACGGGGGTCATGAAGTGGGAAATAAAGTACGGGCTGAAGTTTTCGCGTTCGAGGAACGCCCCGAGCGTCAGTTCCGGGATATCCACCTCAGCGGTGACGGACGACGGCGGCGCAGAGTTCAGCAGTTCCCGCGCCTTGCGGTAGAACCGGGTGACTTCCAGCAGCATCAGCAGGTAGCGGCCGCGCAGCAGGCTGGACGGCCGGGCGATGATCCCGCGGGCGCCTTCGCGGGCACCGGCATACTCCAGTCCGCAGCCGTCGCAGCGGATGGACATGCTCATTT
Organism: Arthrobacter sp. C152; assembly: GCF_054890965.1. NCBI lineage: Bacteria > Bacillati > Actinomycetota > Actinomycetes > Micrococcales > Micrococcaceae > Arthrobacter > Arthrobacter sp. C152. The sequence continues at coordinate 21,844 of NZ_JBTZSU010000040.1, read as the reverse complement.
CGGAGTCCTGCGTTTCCACCCCGAGCTCGGCAAACAGCCTCAGCAGGGTGGGGTACGTCCGCTCGTTGTGCACGATGAAACCGGTATCGACGCCCAGGACAGACCCGTCGGGCTGCGGCATGTCGTGCGTGTGCGCGTGTCCGCCCAGCCGTGCATCGGCTTCGAAGAGGGTGACGTCATCCTCCCGGTTGAGCACGTAGGCCGCCGTTAGTCCGGCCACGCCGCTGCCGACCACGGCGACGCGCCGCCGGCCGCCTGCACTTCCTGCTGGGGTAGGTGTCACCTGATGCTCCTCTGCTGAACATTTGCCGCTGGCCCCGGTTTCCCTGGATTGGGTGCACCTGGGCTGAGTGTACAGAGGGCAATTCGCTGCGCTCCGCAGCGCGGATGGGCGGGCACGGCATTCTTTTTGCCGCGGGCTGCGAAGCCCGCCAGGTGTGCGCACGGTGGCGGGCCCGCGGAGTACTGTGGGCTGGTGGTAAATCCGGTGCACCTGAAGACCCTGTTGGAAGTGACAAGGCTGGGCTCGTTCGCGGCCGCGGCGGCAACGCTCGGCTACACGGCCTCCGCGGTCTCCCAGCAAATGTCTGCCCTGGAACGGGACACGGGCGTCACCCTCTTCCAGCGTTCGGCGCGCAGCGTGATCCCCACGGAAGCCGCCGTCGTCATGACCCGCCATGCCGCCAAGGTGCTCACGGACATCGAAGCGCTCATGGCCGCCGCGTCCCGCGCCATGGACACGGAAACCCAGGAACTGCGGTTGGGCATCTTCCCCAGCCTGGCCACCTACGTCCTGCCCCGCATCCTGCGGAACCCGGCCTGGAAGAACCTGGGCATCGACCTGCGCGTGTCAGTGGCTGAGCCCGGCCAGACCATCCAGGGCCTGCGCAGCGGCGGTGACCTGGACCTGGCCGTTGTTTTCCAGGTGGGGCAGACCGGTTTCGCCTGGCCCAACACGATCAACCGGCAATGGATCGGGGACGATGACTTCCGGGTGGTGCTGCCCGCTGGCTGGGGCTTCCGCGCCGATGCCAAGGTGGCCGCCGACCACCTCTCCGAGATGCCCTGGATCATGCACCACCCCGGCACCAGCGACGCGATGGTGATCGAACGGCTATTCGCCGGCTGCAACCTGCATCCGCGCGTGGTGGCCCACAGCGACGACTTCCACGCGAGCCTGGAGATGGCGGCCGCGGGGCTGGGCGCAGCCCTCGTCCCGGAGCTGGCACTGCGGAACAAACCGCAGGGGGTGGTGGTGCTGGATGTCCCGGAAATCCGGCTCGCCCGCAACGTCTTTGCCCTGCTGATCAACGACCGGAAGACCGCCAGGGTACAGCTTTTCGTGGATCTGCTCGCCGAAACTCTCGCCGGGATGCGCACGGCGGTGAATTAGGCCCGAACGCTGGAATGGTCTGCACTTCGGGTCTATGTTGAGACTATGAACAAGGTAGCGAGCCAGCACTTTGGAGAGATCGAGCTCAACCACGGCAGGGATCACTCCATCGCCGCCAAGCATGAGCTGCGTGGCCACCCGCTGGAACTCGACCTGAACATCACCGCCCACGACCATTTCGACGAAGCGGCGCTCCGCAAGGTGGACTACCGGCTGCGCTTCCTGCCCGAACTCGTGGACGAGGTGCGGGAGATGATCGCCGAGGAACTCGAACAGGACGGCACCAGCCCGCAGGAATACCTGCACTTCCACTGCAACGCCCTCAAGGACGAGCATCTGCACAAGGTCTTCGGCGTCCACGACCGCAGCGAGCTCACCAACGACGTCTTCCTCAAGGCCCTCAAACTGGGCCACGTGGGCATCTACCCGGGCCAGCCGGAACGCTACTTCGTCATGGACTTCACCCTCGGCGAGCACTTCACGGACGAGGTGCTGGTGGCATCGGCGGACGAGGACGGCGTGGTGGACGACGAGATCGTCTGGGAGTCCTGATTAAAGAGGCCGGGTTTCGACAGGCTCAACCACCGGTGGTTGAGCCTGTCGAAACCCGTTTTTCCTACTTCGCTGCTTCCAGCAGTTCCGCGCGGACTGCCTGGGTTGCCTTGACCAGGTTGCGCAGCGATTCCTCCGTCTCGGCGTAGGCGCGGGTCTTCAGGCCGCAGTCCGGGTTGACCCAGAGCTGGCGGGACGGAACGTGCTTGACCGCGGTGGCGAGAAGCTCGGTGACTTCCGCTTCGCCCGGCACGCGCGGCGAGTGGATGTCGTAGACACCCGGACCAACGCCGCGGCCGAAGCCGTGGGACTCCAGGTCGTGGACAACCTCCATGCGGGAGCGGGCGGCTTCAATCGAGGTCACGTCGGCGTCGAGGCCGTCAATCGCGTCGATGATCACGCCGAACTCCGAGTAGCAGAGGTGGGTGTGGACCTGGGTGGCGTCCGCTGCCCCCGCCGTAGCCAGGCGGAAGGAATCCACCGACCACTTAAGGTAGTCGGCCTGGTCTGCCTTGCGGAGCGGGAGCAGCTCACGCAGGGCCGGCTCATCGACCTGGATGACCTTGATGCCGGCCGCCTCAAGGTCGGCGATCTCGTCGCGCAGCGCCAGGCCCACCTGGTTGGCGGTCTCGCCCAGCGGCTGGTCGTCGCGGACGAAGGACCACGCCAGGATGGTGACCGGACCGGTGAGCATGCCCTTCATCGGCTTGCTGGTCAGCGACTGTGCGTACTCGGCCCACTTGACGGTGATGGGGGCGCTGCGGGTGACGTCGCCCCACAGAATGGACGGACGCGTGCAGCGTGAGCCGTAAGACTGGACCCAGCCATGGACGGTGACGTCGAAGCCTTCCAGGTTCTCGGCGAAGTACTGGACCATGTCGTTGCGCTCGGGCTCGCCGTGCACCAGGACGTCGTAGCCCAGCTCTTCCTGCAGGTCCACGACGCGTTTGATCTCGTCCTTCATGAGCTGCTCGTACTGTTCGTCGCTCAGTTCGCCCTTGGTGTTGCGGGCGCGGGCGGACCGGATGTCCGAGGTCTGCGGGAAGGAGCCGATGGTGGTGGTGGGCAGCGGCGGAAGGTGCAGTGCTTCCTCCTGGGCGGCTTCCCGGACGGAGTACGCCGAGCGGGTGAAGTCGGCCGCGGTCAGGGCTTCGGTGCGGGCGCGGACGTCGCCGCGGCGGACGCCGTCGGCAGTGGCGCGTGAAGCGATCACGGCGGTTGCCTCGTCGATGGCTGCCTTGGCCGAAGCGGGGTCTGCAAGGTAGGAGGCCAGGATCTTGACCTCGACGGCCTTCTGGTCGGAGAACGCCAGCCAGCTGCGGAGCTGCCCGGTCAGCTGGGTCTCCTCCTCGACGTCGTGCGGGACGTGCTGGGTCGAGGTGGAGGTGGAGACGGCAAGCTTGCCCGCGGCAGCCTTCAGCCCGTCCAGTTTCGCCGCGGAGGCGGCGAGGTCGTTGCGCCAGATGTTGTGGCCGTCCACGACGCCGGCCACCAGGGTTTTGTTGCCCAGGCCCGCCAACGCGGCGGAGGAGGGAGCGGCACCCTTGAAGACGTCGATGTGCAGGGCATCGATGTCCGTGGCGGCGAGGGTGCCCAGCTGGGCGTCGAGGGAACCGTACGGGGTGGAGACGAGGATCTGCGGGCGGTTGGCCGCGGCGGCCAGGACCTCGTAGGCCCGGGCAACAGCGGCGTCGATGTCCGCGGCCGGGGCGTCCTGGTCGACCACCAGGGCCGGCTCATCGAGCTGGACCCAGCTGGCGCCGGCGGCGGCGAGCTTTTCGAGCAGCTGGACGTAGACGGGCAGGATGTCCTCGAGGCGGGACAGCGGCGCGAACCCGGCCGGGGCGTCGTCGGAGGCCTTGGACAGGAGCAGGTAGGTGACCGGACCCACGATGTACGGGCGGGTCTCGACGCCGTTGTCCAGGGCGAAGCCGAACTCGTCGACCTTGGCGGTGGAGGCCAGGGTGAACCCGGTTTCCGGGCCGATTTCAGGCACCAGGTAGTGGTAGTTGGTGTCGAACCACTTGGTCATTTCCAGCGGCTGCTGTTCCTTGTTGCCGCGGGCCAGGGTGAAGTAGCCGTCAATGTCCAGCTGGCCCTCAGCGTTGAGGAGCTTACCGAAACGCGCCGGCACGGCGCCCAGGTGGGCGGTGGTGTCCAGGACCTGGTCGTAGAAGGAGAAGGTGCCCGGTACGGCGGCTGCTTCGGTCAGGCCGAGATCCTGCAGGCGCCTGGCGGTGGCCAGCTGGATGTCCTTGGCCGCCGCGTCGAGCGCGGCGGCGTCGATCTTGCCGGACCAGTAGGCCTCGACGGCCTTCTTGAGCTCGCGGCGGCGGCCGATGCGGGGATAGCCAAGGAGCGAGGCGGCGGGGAAGGGGGTGTTTTTGGGTGCAGTCAGTTCAGTCATGGAGAATCCTGGGTTTCTGGGCAGCGCTGACGTCGGGCTGGCGGATGGAAGTGCGTTTACAGCTGGCGGAAGAAGGTGCTCAGCTGGCGAGCTGGGGGCGGGCGATGGCTTCCCGCTGGCTGCGGGGGCGGCTGAACCGCGGGAGGGCGAGCTTATCCAGCACCTCCAGGGCGCTTTGGTGCTCGTTGAAGGTGTAGATGTGGATGCCCGGCGCGCCGGCGTCCAGGGCCGCGTTCGAAAGATCGACGGTGGCGTCGACGCCGATGTGGAGGCGTTCGAGGTCGGTGTCGGCGGCGGCCAGCTTGGCCATGAGCTCCGGGGCGGGTTCGACGCCGGTCAGTTCACCAAGGCGGTTGAGCCGGCGCAGGCTGGTGAGCGGCATGACGCCGGGGATGATGGGGATGGTGACGCCGGCCCGCCGTGCCCGGGTGAGGAGGTCGGCGTACTGGTCGGCGTGGAAGAACACCTGCGTGATGGCGAAGTCCGCACCGGACCGCTGCTTGGCCAGCAGCACCTCGACGTCATGCTCCTCGCTCGGCGACTCGGGGTGGCGGGCGGGGTACGCCGCCACGCCAACGGCGATCTTCCCGGCACACAGCAGTGCCGAACGCCGCTGCTCAACCCGGCGGATAAGCTCGATCAGGTCCTGGGCATAACGGAGCGAGCCGTCCGTGACCTCGCCGTCCTTCGGCAGGTCGCCGCGGAGGGCAAGGATGCCGCGCACGCCGGTATCCAGCAACTGGCCGATGATGCCGGCCAGTTCCTGCGGCGTGTTGCCTACGCAGGTCAGGTGGGCCAGTGGGCGGAGCGTGGTTTCGAGCAGCAGCCGGTTGATCAGTTCGACGGCGGTGTCCCGGTTGGAGCCGCTGGCACCGTACGTGATGGAGACATAGTCCGGCTCGGTGGTCTCCAGCTCACGGATGGTGGTCCAGAGTGTTTCGGCGGCAGCCGGCGAACGGGGCGGAAACAGTTCGTAGGACAGCGCCACCGGAGCGGCGTCGGAGAGATTCGGGTGTGTGTCAATAAGGCTTGGTGGTGACATTTGCGTCCTTGGCTTTGGGCCATTGGGGGCTGCCTGCCACGGGTGTGGCGGCGGTCCGGCAATGAATTTGAGTTTGGGGAACACGGAAGAACTCCACAGGACGCAGCCGTGACTGTTACGCCTGGAACGAAGTTTTCCGTGAGCAAATGTCAGGCCCACATGGGGGCACCCACACCCTCCGCACGGAGGATCGCTGACACGTTACCGCGGTAACTTGTATAAGACTCTATGACGCGCCATGGGTCGTGTTCAAGTTGGCTGCCGAATTAAGACACAGTTTTACGGGCTGTTTTCACCTGGCGGCAGAATTTTGTTCGCCGGCGGCCCCGTTACCAGGGACGTTCCGGTGCGGGCGCCGGATCACCGTCCAGGTATTCCTCCCTTTCCCGGGCGCTGTTCCGCTGCCGCTCCGCCTGCCTCGCGCTGTCCTGGAGCTGCTCACGTTGGCTCTGGCTTCCGTCGTTGGGAGGGTTATCCGATGCAGGGTCCCCCGGTGTCCCGTCCTGCGGGGCTGCGGCCCGCCCTGCCGCATCCAGCTTGCCGGCGAGCCGTTCGCGGGCGTCCGCCAGGGCCCCGGACGCCCCGGCGGGAGCCCCGGCAGTAAAGCACCCCGCGGGTGATTCGCCAAGGACGGCCACCGCATCCTGGAACAGGGCAACGGCCGACGCCGGGTCCGCTGCCCGGAGCTTGTCGTCACCGAGGCGTTCAATCACCAGGACCAGGTTGATCCGGACCAGGCATTCGTCACCGGAACCCCGTGGAACGCCGGCGAGTGCCTGCTCGAAGGCGGCGCGGGCGGCACCGAAATCCCCCGCCAGGACTGCCGCGTCCCCAGCGGCAAAAGGCGCCTTGTAGGGTTCCAGGACATTGGCGATGCCCAGGGCCGCGGCGGCGGACCCGACGGCAGGCGGATCCCCGGCAGCGAAGGCCTGCGCCGCCCGGTCAGCGAGGATCCCGACACTGAGGAGCTTGGCCGCCGCACACAGGACCAGGAGCACTGGCAGCACCGACCACAGCAGCAGGCGGCGCCGGCGGCTTGCGGCCGTCATCGGGCAACCTCCCGGGTAGGCCTGGAGCCGCTGTCCCCGGCAGCGCTGCCCGTTCGTCCAGTGGCCGTGTACTGCGGGGCGGGCGTCCCCGGTGAGGCGGGGCCGGGCCGCGGGAGTCCGCGGAGCCGGCGGACTATGACGCCCGCTTCCGCCAGGGCCAGCAGGAACGCGCCGGCAGCGAGGATCCAGTACAGCTCGGCCGGGGTCGCGAGCGAACCGTCCTCCTGCGCATGTGCGGCGGTGGCCGGGTGTGCCTGCTGCATCATGGCCGCCACGGGGTCGCCCGCGCCGCGGTGGACGTAAGGTACGCCGAGCTGCTGAGCAATGGTCCGCAGCCGTCCCTCGTCGATGACGGACACCGCGTCGCCGCCGCTTGCCCGGCTGTCCTGCACATACCGGGCTTGCCCCGCGGCGCCCGAACCGCCGTCGGATGGGCCGCCGTCGGAATCCCGTCCGGTGTTCACCTTCATCCGTCCGCCGTTGGCGGTGCCGTAGCCGAGCACCGCTCCCCCGTCCACCAGGCCTCCTGCCAGGGTCAGGGCCTCCGGCTCCTTGCCGCTGGTCTGCTCGCCGTCGCCGACGTAGTAGACCAGGCGGGGCCGGCCGGGGTGGCTGTCGCGTGCAGCGGCCAGCCGTTCGGCCAGTACCTGGCGGGCCGCGGTGATGCTGCTTCCCCTGGCATAGGCCGTCACTTGGGGTTCAAGGACGTCCGTGATGGTTTGCAGGGCCAGCGTGTCGGTGCTCAGCGGCATCCGGACGTGGGCGGTTGTGTCGAAGGTGATCACCGAGAACCGCGCGCCCGGCAGTTCTCCGGCAACGGCCATGATGTCCCTGCGGACGCCCTCCAGCCGCGGGGCGCCGTCGCCGTAGTCCTCGGCCACCATGCTGGTGGTGGTGTCCACGACGAAGAACACGTTGAGCTCGGCGCTGGCAGCCTGGGCCGTGCCGCCGGGAAGGCCGGGGCGCAGGGCCGCCGCCACGACCAACAGGACAATGGCCGCCCGGCGTATCCCACCGAAACTGCCCGGCCGGTTTACCGTGCGCGGCCACTCCAGGGTGCGCGGCCACCTCAGGGTGCGCGGCCGTTCGAAACGGCCGGCCCGTGCCGGCCGCATCCGCCAGGACGCGAAGCACAGCACCACGGCGGAAAGGAGCGCGGCGGCAAGCGGCAGAGCGGGCGCTTCCGAGATGACGGCCCGCGGGGCGCCCTGGATGGCCGCGGTTTCGGTGTCCTCGACGGCGGCCACTATGCCGGGCACGGCGTCGGGGCTGTCCAGGGCGTAGTACCGGCCGCGGGTGGTTTCGGCGGCGGCCCGCAACTGGGCGCCCGGCTGGTCGGGGCCCGGGCCGTAGTCCAGGTCGCCGGGGTTCAGCGCGTAAACGTGGACCGCGCGGTCCGCCGCCAGCCGCGCGGCCTGCTCCAGGGTCATGATCGGCTCGCCCGAGAGGAGGTTGTCGGTAGCGAGCACCACCGACCGCGAGCGCTTGTCCCCGCTTGTTGGGCCACCGCCCTGCCCGGCAGTTCCCGGGAAGCTGTTGAGGCAGGAGGCGAGTCCGTCGCCGATCAGGGACGAGCCGCGGCCGCTCCAGGTTCCGTCCAGGAATCCGGAGCTGCCGGGTTTGCCGTCGAAGGCGTCGCGTGCCAGTGTGAGCTGCTCCTGGGCGTAGGCGTAGTCGTCGGTCAGCGGGAAGACCTGGATGGCGGTGCTGTCGAAGATCGTCAGGCCGATCCGTTCGCCGTCGAAGTTGCGGGCGAGGTCCGCGAAGGTGTCCACGACGGCGGCGTCGGCGCTGCTCATGGAACCGGAGGCGTCGAGGCAGAGCATGATGTCGCGGTTATGCCGCTCCGGTGTGACGGTGGCGACGTCCGCCGGCCGTGCCGCGGCTACTGCGGTGGACACCAGCAGCGCAGCGCAGGCGGTCCCCGCAATAGCCAGCAAGGTCCGGTGCCGCCGCAGGGCCGCCTGGTATTCCGGCAGCGCGGTGAGCCTGTCGGCGTGGGCCACCGGCCGTCGTCGTGCGTTGGACGGACCGCGGCGCAGCGCAGCCCACCCCGTGGCCGCTGCGGCAAGCGCTGCCAGCGGGAGCATCCACCAGAAGATCAGGTCCATGAGCGCACCGCCTCGCAGGCCCGCGCGGCCGAGGCCCCGACGTGCGGCAGCGGGTCCGGGCCGAACTCGGCCGGATAGAGCGCTGCCACCGCGGCGGCCGCCGCGGGGAGGGGATGCCGCGCCAGGTCCTGGTGGGTCATCCGGGTGGCATCCACCCCGGTGGCGTCACGGACGAAGCCGCGCAGCAGGAGGCTGATTTCCTGGTGCGCGGCGCGGGCAGTAAGCCGGCCGGCAGCCGCGTCGCCTTCGACGTCGGTGATGCGCTGCAGGTAGGCGGCCTTCAGCGCAGGCAGGTCGGTCAGCGCGGCACGGCTGCGCGCCTGCCGCGGGTCCGGCCGGGTGGCGGCGAATACGTAGGCGAACCAGCCGGCCACCAGGACCAGCAGGGCCGCTCCGCACCACAGCCAAAGCGGGCTGTACGGCAGCGGGCCGTAGTAGGCAGGGTCAGCCGGCACGGCGGTGCCTTTCCAGGAGCGCGAAGAGCGCAGTGATGACGTCCCCGCTGCCCGCCACGTCGCCTTCGGTGATCCCGGCGCTGCGCAGCATGGCTTTCCGGTCTGCGTCCCGCTGCAGGGTGGCTCTCGCGTAGGCGGCCGCCACAGCCTCGGACATGGCAGGCTGCCGGGCCAGCAGGGAGGAATCGGCCACGCTGAACGACTCCGTGCCGGCCGCCGGGTCCGATGGCGCCAGCTCCGCGTCGCGGATGGTCAGCCACAGCATTTCGTGCTGCGCCCGGAGCCTGCGCAGAAGCTGCGCGGTGGCGGCCGTGGCAGGAATTTCGTCGGCGACGACGAACAGGAGGTGGCGGCCGGTGACGGTGCGGGCCACTGCGCCCAGCTGGTCCTGGATGCTGCTGGGGGCCGCGTCCAGCCGGGCGTGGGAGTCAACGTGCCGGAGGAGCCGTTCCAGGTGCGCCTCGCCTGCCTTGGCGGGCAGGGACCGGGTGCCGGCGGCGTCGCCGCACACCAGTCCCACCACGTCGCCGTGGCGGTGGGCCAGATAGCCCAGGACGCCAAGGGCTAGGACGGCGATGTCCTTCTTCGCCTCCCCCGAACGGGATTCTGCGGCCATGTTCCGGCCCGTGTCCGTCACCAGGAGCACCGTCTGCCGGCGGACGGCCACGTAGCGCCGGATGAGGGGTGAGCCGTGGCGTGCGGTGGCCTTCCAGTCGATGTCACGGACGTCGTCGCCGGGCACGTAGGCGCGCAGGTCGTCGAAGTCGAGGCTGCGGCCGCGGAAAACGGCGGCGTACTCGCCGTCGAGCATGCCGCGTGCCTTGCGGTGGGCGAAGATGGCCATCTTCGACTTCACGCGTTTGAGGAGGCTGGCCATGCGGGGTCAGGGGGTCTGGACGGCGCCGACGACGGCGTCAATCACCGACTCGACCGGCACCTGTTCCGCCACGGCATCGAAGTTCAGGATGAGGCGGTGCCGCAGCACCCGGTGCGCCAGCGACCTGACGTCCTCCGGGATGACATGGTCCCGGCCGTTGAGCAGGGCCACCGCGCGGGCGGCCTGGCTGAACGCGATGCTGGCGCGCGGGCTGGCACCGAACTCGATGAACCCGGCGAGCCTGCCGTCGATGTACTGGTGGGCGTTGCGGGTCACGTACACCAGCCCCACGATGTAGTTCACCACGGCCGGGTCGATGTAGATGCGCCGGACCAGGTCCTGGATTTCGGTGACGGCGTCCAGGGAGGCGGCGGCCGGGGGCTTCAGGCCGGGGTCGAACACCCCGGCGTCGATCCTGCGGATGATCTCGGCTTCCTCCGCCGGCGACGGATAGTCCAGCACGTCCTTGAGCATGAAGCGGTCCATCTGGGCTTCGGGCAGCTGGTAGGTGCCCTCCTGCTCAACCGGGTTCTGGGTGGCCAGGACCAGGAACGGCGAGGGCAGCCGGTAGTCCTGGCCGCCGATGGAGGTCTGGCGCTCCTGCATCGCCTCGAGCATGGCGCTTTGCGTCTTGGCGCTGGACCGGTTGATTTCGTCCAGCAGCACGATGTTCGTGTGCACCGGCCCCAGCTGGGTCTGGAAGGTCCCCTTCGCGGCGTCGTAGACCTGGGTGCCGACGATGTCGCTGGGCAGCAGGTCCGGGGTGCATTGGATCCGCCGGAACTCGGCGCTGACGGCTTCGGCCACGGTCTGCGCCGCGGTGGTCTTGGCCAGCCCGGGAACGCTTTCGAGCAGGATATGCCCGCCGGTGAGCAGGCCCACCAGGAGCGACTCCCGCAGCCTGGACTGGCCCACGACCTTCGCGTCGAAGCTGCGCGAGATGTTGCCGGCCACCTGCTGCGCCCGGGCCAGCTCCGCTGGTGTGATTCGTGCGGGCACGCTGGTCGAAAGCACTGGTTTCCCCCTGGTAACGGTGATGGGCGCGCGGGCCGGGCCGGCCGCCTCCCGCCCGCCATCCTATCCAAGCCGGGGGCCGGGAGTCCGGCAATGGGGACCCCTCCCCTTGCGGGGCCTGCAGGTCTATCCTTTTGCCATGATTGAGCTTCCAGCCAGTTACAAAGAGTTCCTCTCCGACAAGAACCAGATGTTCATCGACACGGTCAGGCCCGTGCTGATGCAGTCCGCGGCGGAGAAACTGCACGGCGTCCGGGTTGTCTACAACCCAGGGGCCACGGGCCACCAGGCCCACCTGGACGACAGCATCCCGTTCGGCGTCGTCGTCGAGGATATCGATTAACCCCTGACCGCGCCTGACAAGGCCAAGGCGGTGCCGGCGCCCCTCGCCACAATGACGTACAGGGCAAGCACCGGCACCGAATAGAGGATGGAAAATGCGGCCAGTTGGCCGTAGGCGACTGCCCCGTGCTGTCCAAAGAAGCTGAAGATCGAAACCGCGGCCGGCTGCCTGGCCTCGGACAGCAGCAGCACGAAGGGAACGAAGAAGTTCCCCCAGGCCTGGATGAAGACGAAGATGAACACCACGCCAAGGCCGGGGCGCATGAGCGGCAGCACGATGCTGCGCAGGGCCGCCATCCTGGAGGCACCGTCCATCCAGGCCGCTTCCTCCAGTGCCAGCGGGACGGCATCCATGAAATTCCGCGTCATCCAGATCGCCATGGGCAGGCTGGTCGCGGCCAGGAAGAGCACCGTGGCCGGCAGCGAGTCCAGGAGCCGCAACTGGACGAAGAGCCCATACACCGGGACCATGATGGCGGTGACCGGAAGGCAGGTGCTGAACAGGATCCCGTACATGAACGGGGTATTGAACCGGGAACTGTAGCGGGACAGCGGGTAGGCGGCCAGCACGGCGGCGGCAAGCGTCACCGCCCCAGTCCCCGCGGACAGCAGCAGGCTGTTCAGCAGCGGACGGAACAGCAGGCCGGGGGTCAGGACGGCGGCGAAGTTGTCCAGGACGGGATCCTGCGGAATCTTCGTCCCGTGCCCGGCCCCCGCGTCCAGGGAGCCGAAGACAAGCCACAGCAGCGGCAGCAGGAAGCACGCGCCCACCAGCAGAAGCACAGCATCCGCAAGGGTGCTGCCCCGCCGCCGCCGGGCCGCGTGCGGCCGGACCACCCGCGGGGGCAGGTGCAGGGGTGCGGTCACGGCCGCTGCTCCCGCAGCAGGCGGAGGTAGACCGCTCCGAACACTGCCCCGAGGAGGATCAGGACGGCTGCGACGGCGGTCCCGTACCCGATGTCGCCGAACTTGAAGGCCTCCTGGTAGGCGAGGACGGGCAGGGTGGTGCTGGCGTTGGCCGGGCCGCCGGCGGTCATGACCCAGATCAGGGTGAAGACGGCCAGGGTCTGCAAGGTGACCAGCATGAGGTTCGTGGCGATGCTTCCCCTGATCACCGGCAGGGTGATGAACACGAGCCGCTGCCAGGGCCCGGCGCCGTCCATGTGGGCGGCTTCGCTGAGCTCGGCAGGGACCCCGTCCAGCGCTGCCCGGTACACCAGCATCGAAAAGGCCGTGCCGCGCCAGACGTTGGCCAGGACCAGGGCCGCCATGGGGACCGTGTAGAGCCAGTCGACGCCTGGCTGACCCACGCCGCCGAGCAGTTGGTTCAGCGTCCCGTCGCGGCTGAAGAAGGCGTAGGCGGCGAAGGCGGCCACGATTTCCGGGAGGACCCAGGCGGCGACGACGGCCGTGCCCACGGCGGCGGACACGGCCGGGCGCGCCCGGCGCATCAGCACGGCCAGCGCCAGCCCGAGCAGGTTTTGGCCCAGCACCGCGGACCCGGCAACGAACACCACCGTCAGCCCCAGCGAGAGCGGGAAGACCGGGTCCTGCAGCAGCCGCTGGTAGTTCTCCAGCCCCACCCATTGCGGGTTCCTGGCGCTGCGGCCGGTGAGCCCGGCGTTCGTCAGCGACGCGTGGAAGGCCCACAGCACCGGCCCGGCAAGGAACACCGCCAGCAGCACGGCGGCGGGCAGGACAGGCAGGTAACGGAGCACCTGCCGTGTCCGGTGCGTTGCCGGCACGGGCTACTTCCGGATGGTCTTGTCGCCGCCCACGATTCCTGCCACGGCGGCGTCGTAGTCTGCCGCCGCCTGTTCCGGGGTCCGGTTGCCGGTGATCACGGCCTCGGTGGCCTCCTGGACAGCAGCGGAAATCCGCGGGTAGTCGGAAGTTGCGGGGCGGTACCGGGTGACGGAGACCAGGCTTGAGACGTCCTTCACGAACGGGTTGGCGGACTGGTACCCGGGGTCGGCGGCCACGTCGGTCCGGACCGCGATCTGTGAGCTGGCGACGGTGAAGTCCAGCGAGTTTTTCGCGTTCAGCGCGGTGGCGAGGAACTTGAAGGCCAGGTCCGCCTGCTTGGTTTCCGCGCCGACCGCCAGGGTCCAGCCGCCGGACATGCTGACGGCGCCCGGGGCCTGTCCTTTTTGCGTGGGGAACGGGGCAACGCCCATGTCCTGCGCATAGCCGGGCCATTCGTAGCTGCCGCCTTTTTGCCAGAACGACGGCGAGTAGGAGCCTTCCACGGTGGCCCCCAGTTTCCCTTGCGAGAACCATTCGCCGAAGACTTTCTTCCACACGTTCGGGTCCAGGGCGTCCGCCGGGGCGACGGCGAGCTTTTCGCTGTACAGCGTCTTCAGGAAGGTCAGCGAGTCCGTGAAGCCGGCGGAACCGACCACCCATTTCTTCGAATCCTGGTCATAGAGGCTGGCCCCGGTACCGTACAGGAGCTCATAGAACCCCTGCATGACGGTTCCTTCGCCGGTGCCCTTGCCGGCGTACAGGTTGAACGGGATGGCCGAGGGGTCATTGGCCTTGATCTTCCTGGCGGTGTCCAGGATGTCCTGCCAGCTGGCAGGCCGCCAGGGCAGCGCAATCCCGGCCGCCTGCAGGACTTTCTTGTTGTACCAGATGGCCCGGGTGTCGGTGCCCAGCGGCACCGCGTACGTGCCGCCGTCGTCCGCTTTTCCAGCCTCCTTGGCCGCGGCGTCGAACTTGCCCCAGTCCGCCCAGGCGTCAAGCCGGCTGTCCAGCTTCAGGAGGTAGCCGGCGTCGACGTCGGAACGCACCTTGAAGGTGTCCTCGTAGAAGACGTCGGGCGCGGTGGACGGCGAACGCAGGGCCAGGGCCAGCTTGGTGCCGTAGTCCTCGTCGTTGGCCTGGATGGGCTGGAGCTCAACGGTCACGCCCTGGTTGGCGGCCTCAAACTCTTTCTTGGCCGACTGGAACATGGTGTCCAGCGCAGTGAAGGCGTCCGTCTTCTGGTAGGCCACCTTGATGGTCTTTGGTCCCTCCGCCGGATTCCCGGGCGTGCAGGAGGCAAGGGCCAGCACGGCGGCGGCCAGCAGGGACAGTGTGGTCAGGGGCCGGCGTCGCATGGTGACCTCAGCTTTCCAGGAGGAGCCGCTGGGCCCGCGGCGCGAGGGTGTGTTCCAGGACCAGGGAGGCTGCGCCGATGGCTCCGACGTCCTCCCCCACCCCGGTGCCCACTACTTCGATGGGGTGGATCAGCCGGACGTCGCTGTTGGCGTCCAGCAGCGGGGGAACCATCTCCAGGTAGCGTTCCGCCAGCCCGCCCCAGAAGGGGCCGCCGAAGACGACCCGTTCGACGTCCAGGGCGTTGGTGACCACCGATGCCGCCCGGGCCACCAGGACGGCCGACCTGTCCAGGATGGCGGCCGCCTGTTCGTTGCCGGCGTCGGCGAGTTCGCACAGCCGGGAGAAGCTTTGCTGGACCTCGGCGCCGCTGCCTTCAGAGCCGGAGCCGTCAAGGATTCCGGCGGCCTCGGCCTGGGCGACCAGGACCTGCGGGATGGCGGAGGATTTGACGCAGCCGCGCTGGCCGCAGTCGCAGGGCGGGCCGTCCGGGTCCACGATGATGTGGCCGATCTCGCCCGCGTTGCCGGAGGTGCCGCGGACAACCTCGTCATTAAGCACGATGCCGCAGCCGATGCCGGTGCCCATGTACATGAACACGAAGCTGCCGGCGCCGCTGGGCCCGCCGGCCCACGTTTCGGCGACGGCGGCGCTGGTCACGTCCTTGTCCACCAGCACCGAATAGCCGGTGGCCCGGGCCAGGGCGTCGCGCAGTTCCACCCGGTCCCAGCCGGGCAGCAGCGGCGGATCCACCACGGTGCCGTTGTCCAGGTCGATGGGGCCGGGGGCGGCGACGCCGAGGCCGGCGATCCGGTGCTGGTCCACTCCCGAATCCGCCACGAGCTGGGCGATCTCGGTGGCAATCGTGGTGATCACCGCGGACGGGTCGTTGCCGCCGGGGGTCTTGATCCGCGAATGCCGCACCACCGCGCCGACGAGGTCGAGCACCACGAAGGTGGTCACCGCAGGATCGAGGTGGACGCCCAGGGCGTACATGCCGCGGGGGTTCAGGCGCAGGATGGTCCGGGGCTTGCCGGGGCCGCTGCCTTCCTTGCCGGCCTCGACGATGAGGTTCTGGTCCAGCAGGCGGCGGGAGATATTGGAGATGGTTTGCGGGGACAGGCCCACGATCTGCGCGAGCTCCACCCGGCTCAAGCCGCCGGAGGTCCGGCGGATTGCGTCCAGGATGACCGTGAGGTTGAAGTCCCCCATCCTGGGCAGGTTGGTTCCGCGCCTCGGAGAGGATTGGCGGATCTCAGTCACGGTGTCCCCTAAACGTCTTCGGCTGCCAGCATATTGCTGATGCTTTGAATCGTACGTTAAGGGTGCGCGCAGGCACACTCATGCCGGGCGGCGGCGCGGCGGTGTTTTCCCTGTTGGGTCCGCTTTCCGTGCCCGGGCGGCAGTGCGCGTGGCGGTCCGCGGCGGCAGGCCGTCGCTCAGGCCGCGGGCCCGCGCCGGGTGCTGCGGGTGACGATGAATTTGGGGTTTTGGCCCTCCACTACGGTGGGCCCCACTTGCCGTTCCAGGGCCGGCAGGTACGGCAGGTGGCGGTTGAAGACGGTCCAGAGCTCCCCTCCGGGTGCCAGGACACGCGCCGCGGCCTCGATCATCTTAAGCCCTGCCCCGGCGTGCACGCCTGCCCCGACGTGGAAGGGCGGGTTGAGCAGCACGGCATCCACCGCGCCGTCCGGGAAGGTGCCCAGCGCGTCATCCTGCAGGACGCTGATCCGGTCCGCCAGCCCGTTCGCCTGCGCGGTGGCCAGCGCGGACTGCACGGCCGCCGCCGACTGGTCGGTGGCGGTGACCGCAGAGCCTGGAAACTGGCGGGCGTACATCGCGGCGATGATTCCCGTGCCGCAGCCAAGGTCGACGGCGTGCCGGGCCGGCTTCATGGCGGGCAGGAACGTCAACAGGAACCTGGTGCCGATGTCCAGCCTGGGACCGGCGAACACCGCGCCGTGGGCCGCCACCTTCAGGTCGAGCTCAGCCAGGTGTTCCACCACGGGGAAACGGGCCGGGGCGGCGTCCGGCCTGACGCCCCGGGCCAGTACCACCCGCGACTTCTGGCGTGCCAGCTGCGGCTGGACCGAGCGGAAGTACCTCTCAAGGACCGCGTTCATGCCAAGGGACATGTGCTTCACGCGGCCTCCGGCCAGCAGCAGGACGTCCGGCGCAGCGTACCGGGCGACGGCGGCCGCGGTTTCGTCGAGCTCGGCGAGCGTCTTGGGCAGCTGCAGGAGGACGGCGTCCGCCCCGGACAGGAGTTCCTCCCCCAGCGGCACCTGCACGAACCCGGCGCCTCCCGCGCCGGGTTCGTCGCCGCCTTGGGCCGCCAGTTCGGCCGCATTGAGCCGCAACGCGCGTTCACCGCTCACCAGGTCCTGGTGGACGCGCAGCGTCGCCGGCGCGAGCACGGCGCGGGCACCCAGGGTCAGGGCCCCGTAGCGGTCCCCGATCACGGCGATGCCGCGTCCCTGGACGCCCTGTTCCGCGGCGGTTTCCAGCAGCAGCCGGTCGGTGGCGTCCCAGGCCTGCAGGTTGGGCGCTTCGACGTCGGGCCGCCGGCGCAGGACACGGAAGACGTCCTCAAGGGAGTGTGCTGCCACCTGTGTCCTGCCGCCTTCTGTTGTCATTGCCGTGCCGCTTGGGTCAAACGGGTCAGCCCCACGTTACCGGTTCCGCCGCCGTCGCCATCCCCGGAAGGGCCAGAATGGCCGTGACCACCGCGCGGCCGGCCCTGTTGGCGCCAATGGTGGACGACGACGGGCCGTACCCTACGAGGTGGACGCGCGGCTCGGCCGCCACGCGGGTGCCGTCCATCGCGATTCCGCCGCCGGGTCCCCGAAGGTGGAGCGGTGCCAGATGCTCCAGTTCCGCCCGGAAGCCGGTGGCCCAGAGGATGACGTCGGCGGCCAGGAAGCTCCCGTCGGCCCGCCGGACACCGCCCGGTTCGATGGCGGTGAACATGGGCTGCCGCTCGAGGACACCCCGCTCCTTTGCGGCGCGCAGGGCCGGTGTCCAGACCAGCCCGGTCGCGGACACGACGCTTTGCGGTGGCAGCCCCTGGCGCACGCGCTCCTCCACCAGGGCCACGGCATCGTGCCCCGCTTTGGCGTCAAAGGGGGCGTCCCGCCACACCGGCTCCCTGCGGGTGAACCAGCTGGTGGACGTGACCTGCGAGATCTCGTCGAGGAGTCCGACAGCGGAGATGCCGCCGCCCACCACGATGACGTGCCGGCCCGTGAACTCCGTGGCGGAGACGTAGTCCGCGACGTGCAGCTGCCGGCCGCGGAACGACGACTGGCCGGGGTAGATGGGCCAGAAGGGGCGGGTCCACGTGCCGGTGGCATTGATGATGGCCCTCGCGCTCCAGTCGCCGGCCGGTGTACTGATCCGTAACCGCCCTGCGGGATTGCCGTCCTCCCGGCTGACGGCCAGGACCTTGACGGGCCGGTGGATCGGAAGGCCCAGTTCTGCCTCGTAGCTTCCGAAGTAGCGGGTGAGGAATGCGGAGCTGGCTTCCGCGGGATCAACGTCCGGCTTGGCGATGCCCGGCAGGTCGCTGATTCCGTTGACGGTGTCCATGCGCAGGCTCTTCCAGCGGTGCCGCCAGGCACCTCCTGGCCCGCTCTCGGCGTCGAGCACAACGAAATCAACGCCCCGGCGCCGCAGGTGGTAGGCGGCCGACAGGCCTGCCTGGCCCGCGCCGATCACCAGGACGTCGGTCAGCTCGGGATTCACTCCCCCATGATAGTCGCGGAGGGCATTGCGGCTTTAGGGTGGGCGCATGGACGAAGCAGGAGCCGGCCGGGCGGAAACGGGAACCACAGGACATGCTGCACGGCTGGCCAGGGCGCTTGCCGTCGTGCTCGGGACCCACCAGATACCGCTGCGGCTGCGGGCGTGGGACGGCTCGGAGGCGGGCCCACCGGACGCACCGGTCCTGGAGTTCCGGTCCCGGAAGGCGCTGCGGCGGATGCTGTGGTCTCCGGGACAGCTGGGGCTGAGCCGCGCCTACGTGGCCGGCGAGATCGATGCGCCCGGCGATGTCTTCGCCGCGTTCACGGCCCTCAGCTCGGCAGGCAAGTTCGCCGAACCCGGGCCGTTCCGGGCACCGACCGCCGCGGAACTGTGGCTGCTGCTGAGGACCGCGGTCCGGCTCGGCGCGGTGGGGTCGAACCCCGCTCCGCCGCCCGAGGAGTACCGGACCAGGCGGGGAAGCAAGGTGCATTCGCGCCGCCGGGATGCCGCGGCGATCTCGCACCATTACGACGTCGGCAACGACTTCTATGCCCTGGTGCTGGGCCCGTCCATGGTCTACTCCTGCGCCGTGTGGCCGGCCGCTGCGGACGGCGATCCCGGAGCGGATGGTGGCCTGACCGGCGGGCTCGATCATGCGCAGGAGGCCAAGCTGGACCTGGTGTGCCGCAAGCTGGGCCTGGGGCCGGGCATGCGCGTCCTGGACGTGGGGTGCGGCTGGGGCAGCTTCGCACTGCACGCCGCCGCGAAGTACGGCGCCACGGTGGTGGGTGTCACCCTGTCGGCGGAGCAGGCCGCGCTGGCCCGGAAACGGGCAGCCGACGCCGGCCTGACGGACCGGGTGGAAATCCGTGTGCAGGACTACCGGGACGTGCAGGACGGGCCGTTCGATGCCATCAGCTCCATCGGGATGTCCGAACACGTGGGGCGGGTGCAGACTCCGGCGTACGCAGCGGCGCTTTTCGGGCTGCTCAGGCCCGGCGGCCGGCTGCTGAACCACGCCATCTCATGGAACGCGGGCCCCACCAGCCCGGACCCCGATTCGTTCATCCCGCGGTATGTATTCCCCGACGGCGAAATGATCAGCCTCGGCGAGATGGTGGTGGCGCTGGAGACCGCAGGCTTCGAAGTGCTGGACGTCGAGGCCCTGCGGCGCCATTACGCGCTGACACTCCGTGCGTGGGTCAGCCGGCTGGAGGAGCACTGGGAACGCGCCGTCCACCTGGCCGGCGCGGGCCGGGCCCGGGTCTGGCGGCTGTACATGGCTTCCAGCGCCCTCGGTTTCGAAAACGGGCTGACCGGCGTCAACCAGGTGCTGGTGCGGCGCCCCGGGCCCGGGGAGCCGCCGCTGCGCCGCACCGGCTGGCTGTAGGAACAGCGCCGCCCTGCCGGGACGCAACCCGGCAGGACGGCGGCTTGGATCCGGGAGCTGCCCCGGAAGGCTAGGCAACCGGTGATGGACCTCCCGGCTG
The DNA here is from genome assembly GCF_054890965.1 of Arthrobacter sp. C152. Taxonomy (NCBI): domain Bacteria; kingdom Bacillati; phylum Actinomycetota; class Actinomycetes; order Micrococcales; family Micrococcaceae; genus Arthrobacter; species Arthrobacter sp. C152. The sequence goes on along the minus strand of NZ_JBTZSU010000040.1, from coordinate 2,269 downwards.
CGTGTAACGCTGGGTCTTCTCGATCTCCACCACCTTGGGGTCCGTCTCGTCGGCGGCGTAGTCGGTGGGCCTGGTGAGGTCCTCGCCGGTCCGGACCTTGAACGCCCGCAGCACGAGGGTCAGGACGGCGGCGATCACCAGGTTGAGGGCGAAGGCGGAAACAGCGATGTACACGCTGAAGTCCGTGCCGGGGATCGGTGCCACCGAACCGCCGAAGTGGGCTTTGGTCACGGGGTTGATCACGTTGTAGGCGGACACGGTGCCGAAGACGATGCCTGCCGCCCAGCCGGCAAGCAGCGCCCAGCGGTCGAACCAGCGGGTGTAGAGGCCGGCGACGACGGCCGGGAAGGTCTGCAGGATCCAGATGCCGCCCAGCAGCTGCATGTTGATGGCCGTGGACTGGTCCATGGCGATCACGAAGACCAGCGCGCCGACTTTCACGACGAGGGAGACGATCTTGGAGACCTTCGCCTCGGTCTTGGGGTCAACGTCCGGCCGGATGAAGTCCCGGTAGATGTTGCGCGTGAACATGTTGGCCGCGGCGATGGACATGATGGCCGCGGGGACCAGGGCGCCGATGGCGATGGCCGCCAGGGCGATCCCGGCGAACCAGGCCGGGAAATGGTCCAGGAACAGCTGTGGAACCACCAGCTGCGGGTTGACGGAACCGTCCAGGTCGATGGGTTTGGTTCCTGCCTTGATGGCTGCGAATCCGAGCAGCGCCAGGAACCCTAGCATCAACGAGTAGAGCGGCAGGATGGCCGCGTTGCGCCGGATGGTGTTGCGGGCCTTGGAGGCCAGCACGGCCGTCACCGAATGCGGGTACATGAACAGGGCCATCGCCGAGCCCAGGGCCAGTGACCAGTACGCGGAATAGTTGGCGGCCCCCGGGATGAAGACGCCGGCGGGTTTGCCCGTGGCCTGGTTCACCGTGCCGAGCTTGTCCTGGGCGGCGCCGAAGATCGTGTCCCAGCCGCCGAACTTGATGGGCAGGTAGATGATGGCGACGATGACGGCAAGGTAGATCAGCAGGTCCTTGACGACGGCGATCATCGCCGGCGCCCGGAGGCCCGAGGTGTAGGTGTAGGCGGCCAGCACGACGAACGCCAGGATCAGCGGCAGGTCGGTCAGCAGGACGTTGTCCGAACTTCCGAGGCCGAGCACGGTGAGTACCGCTTTGATGCCCACCAGCTGGAGGGCGATGTAGGGCATGGTGGCCACGATGCCCGTGACCGCGACGGCCAGGGACAGCCAGCGGCTTCCATAGCGGCCGCCCACGAAGTCCGCGGACGTCACGTAGCCGTGCCGGTGGGACACCGACCACAGCCGGCTCATGATGATGAAGATGATGGGGTACAGGACGATGGTGTACGGCACGGCGAAGAAGCCGCTGACCGCGCCGGTTGCCCACATGGCCGCCGGGACAGCGACGAACGTGTAGGCGGTGTAGAGGTCCCCGCCGAGCAGGAACCAGGTAATCCAGGTCCCGAAGCCGCGGCCGCCCAGGCCCCACTCATCCAGGCTGTGCAGCCCTTCCTCGGCACTGCGCCGCCACCTGGCCGCGAGGAAGCCCATCACTGCCACCACAACGAACAGCAGCACCACGATGACCAGTGCGATCCAGTTGATCTCCCGCCCGTTCATGGCCGTTCGCCACCCATGCCAGCCTCGGCGGAGCCCTCACCGGTCCATGGCGGCCCGCCTGCACGGACCGCTGCCCGCCGTCGCCGGTCCTCCCTGGTGACGAGCCAGTAGGCGGTTCCGGTCAGCGCGGCGGACACGGGCACCCAGAGCAGCTGGTACCAGTAGAAGAACGGCATGCCGCCAAGCCGTGGCGCATCGAAGGAGTAAAGCTGCGGCATCAGGGGAATCAGGATGGCGGCTGCCAGCAGGACACCGGCGCCGACGTAGGGCGCGGGCCTGGCCGGCCCGCGGATGGCGGTATCCCGGGTCAACGGCGCTCCGTTGGAAGAAGCTTCGTCGTTCGGGCTGTAGCCGGAACCGTCTGCGTGGGACATCTGCGACCTCCTCGTCAGCCCGTCCCGCGGCCGCCGCTTCGGATGAAAGCCGTCCGGAGGCGGGACGATGTGCCCTCAATCACAGTTGTACCGCGCTTTGACCTGCGCCGGAAGGGTTTCCGCCCCGATCAGTTGCCGCTGGCAACAACAAAGGGAACCATCAATCCTGATGGTTCCCTTTGTTGTTGTTTCTGTTCGGTGGAGCTGAGGGGACTCGAACCCCTGACCCCCTGCATGCCATGCAGGTGCGC
>NZ_JBTZSU010000039.1:0-35548 GCF_054890965.1 Arthrobacter sp. C152 | reverse complement strand
ACCTCGCCTGGACCCGCCTGACCAACTGGCGCATCCAACTCGCCGCCGCACTGGACGAAGTGGATTCCTCACCGGTCACCGCCGTCGCGGTCGAAGGCGCTTCGGACTCGCCCAGCACCATCCTGCTGGCGGCCTGGCTCACCCTGACGCTGGACGCACCCGTCACCATCGTCGCGGACCCCGCAGGCACCGGAATCCGCCGCGTCCGGCTCACCCGGCCCGGTGGTGACGTCCAGCTCTTCCGCCCCGGATTGTCCATCGCCGAGCTCACCCAGCCCGGCCAGCCGGCCCAGCGGATTTCCCTCCCGCGGCGCAGCCTCCGTGACTGCCTCGCCGAGGAGCTGCGCCGGCTGGACCCGGACGAAGTGTTTGGCGAAGTGATTACTATGGGACTGCCACGAACCAATCTAAGGAGCGTCCGACCCAGTGAGCGTTGACCCAAGAGTAAGCATCCATCCTGATTCGTCCGTCCTCATGGCGGCCATCGCGGCACGCCTGATCACCAAGCTCGTTGATGTGCAGGACAAATACGGCGAAGCCACCGTGGTGCTCACTGGGGGAACGGTGGGAATCGGCACGTTGAAGGCTGTCGCTGACTCTCCGGCGGCTCCCGCCGTCAATTGGTCGAAGGTCAACTTCTGGTGGGGGGACGAGCGTTTCGTTGCTTCCTCCGACCCGGACCGGAACACCAGGCAGGCCTTCGATGCGCTGCTGTCGCACATCCCGGTGGACCCCGAGCGGGTCCACTCCCCCGGGTCGTCCGATGATTTCGAAACCCCGGAGGAGGCAGCGGACGATTACGCCCGCCAGCTGCGGGACGCGGCGGCCGCTGAACACGCGGCCGACATGTCCGACGACAGGCCGGAGGAGCCGGCTTCGCTTCCCCGCCTGGATGTCGTGTTGCTGGGGGTCGGCCCCGACGCGCACGTCGCGTCGCTGTTCCCGGAACAGGCAGGGATCCGCGAGAAGGACCGCACGGTGGTGGGTGTGCGGAACTCACCCAAGCCGCCGCCGCTGCGCGTGTCCCTGACCCTGCCGGCCATCAACACGGCAGCGGAAGTGTGGATGGTGGTGGCAGGAGAGGACAAAGCCGGCGCGGTAGGCCTGGCGCTGGCCGGCGCCAACCCCGTGCAGGTGCCTGCGGCCGGACCCCGGGGAACCGCCCGTACCCTGTGGCTGATCGACGAAAATGCAGCCTCACGTGTCCCGCAGCAACTGGTCCGGAAGGACGCCGCGGGCGCGTAGTTTCTCCAGCGCTCCGGCGAGGACGTCTTCGGCGTCCTGGCCGGAGCGCCGCTCTTTAACGTACTCAAGGTGGCTCTTGTAGCCGTCGTCGAACGGGTCCTCCGCAGCCGCCGCCTGCCCGTCCCGGGACGCGATGCCGCCGCAGCGACGGCAGTCCCACGTCAGCGGAATCTGGTCCTCCGGCAATTTCAGGAAGACCGGCTGTGTCTCATGGCCCTTCGCGCACCAGTACGAGACGCGGATGCGCGGCAGCGGGTGCGGGCTGGGATCGTTGGACTGCAGGCTCGACCCGGAGCCGGCGGTGACGCCGGCACGGGTACCCCGGAAGCCAGATGCTGGGTGGACCATTGCAACTCCTGCCAGTAAGCGGAAACGCCCGGGCGTCCGCGGCTTAAACAGAACTGTGGCTGCCGGTTAAACCGACAGCCACAGTTTAGAAGGCCTGCCTGGGCGGCGGGAGTGCCGCAAGACCCTATTCGCGGAAGGGCCTCAGGAGTCGCCCCCGCTGAAGCGCATGATCAGGCCCAGCGCGATGATCACGACCCCCCAGGTGACGCCCAGGACGATCGTGAAGCGGTTCAGGTTCCGTTCCGCCACACCGGACGAGCTCAGGCCGGAGCTCATGCCGCCGCCGAACATGTCGGACAGGCCGCCGCCGCGGCCCTTGTGCAGGAGGATCAGCAGCGTCAGCAGGAGGCTGGTGATGCCCAGGAGGATCTGCAGGATGACATGAAGAACGTCCACGACGGCCTTTCGGAAGTTGGGATTGCGGGAGTGTGCGCAGGTACCGGACTAGTCGGTGACCAGGTGGCTCTCGAACCTGACAATATTAGCAAACTCAGCCGGATCGAGGCTGGCGCCGCCCACCAGGACGCCATCCACGTCGGGTTCCTGGAGGATGGCGGCAGCGTTGTTGGCCTTCACGGAACCACCGTAGAGCAGGCGGGTCCTGGCTGCGACGTCTTCCCCGAAGATCGCCTGCAGTTCCGCGCGGATGGCTGCGCACATTTCCTGGGCGTCCTCCGGACCTGCCACCTCTCCGGTGCCGATGGCCCAGACAGGCTCGTACGCCACAACGAGTTCGGCTGCCTGCTCGTTGGTCAGCCCTGCCACGCCGGCGCGCAGCTGCTGGAGTGTGTGCTCGACATGGGTTCCGGCCTGGCGGATTTCCAAGCCTTCGCCGACGCACAGGACAGGGGTGACCCCGTGCTTGAAGGCGGCCTTGACCTTGGCGTTGAGGACGTCGTCGGATTCGTTGTGGATGGTGCGGCGTTCGCTGTGGCCCACCAGCACGTACTGGCAGCCGAGCTTGGCGAGGAACTGGCCGGAAATGTCGCCCGTGTAGGCGCCGGAATCGAATTGGGAGAGGTCCTGGCCGCCGTAGGCAACCTGCAGGTCATCGCCCTGCACCAGCGTCTGGACGCCACGAAGGTCGGTGAACGGCGGGAAGACGGCAACCTCTACCCGGCTGTAGTCGTGCTTCGCGTCGGAGAGGGTCCAGGCCAGCTTCTGCAGAAGGGTGATGCCCTGCACGTGGTCCATGTTCATTTTCCAGTTGCCCGCGATGAAGGGCTTGCGGTCGAAAGCGCCGTTCGTTGAGGTTGTCACGTGATCTCCAAAAAGTTCTTGATATGTGTTCGGCCGGCAGGCTGCCACGGGCAACCTGCCGGCCGGAGGACTCCGAAGTCCATGCAGTGCCGGGCAGCGCCGGCTGTATTACCGGTCCAGGACGCTGAGCCCGGGCAGTTCCTTGCCTTCGAGGTATTCCAGGCTGGCACCGCCACCGGTGGAAATGTGGCCGAACTGGTCGTCGGCGAACCCCAGGGTGCGCACTGCCGCGGCCGAGTCGCCGCCGCCCACCACGGTGAACGCGCCGGTCTCCGTCAGGGCCTGGGCGATGGCACGCGTGCCGGCGGAGAACGCCTCAAACTCGAAGACGCCCATCGGCCCGTTCCAGAAGACCGTCTTGGCGCCCCTGATGCGTTCAGCGAACGCCGACGCGGTGTCCGGCCCGATGTCCAGGCCGATGCCCTGCGCGCCGAAGCTGCTGCTTTCGATGGCATCGGCGGGGACGGTCTCGTACGCGGCGTCGGCGGCGAACTTCTCCGCCACCACCACGTCCGTGGGCACCACGAATTCGGTGCCGGCGTCGGCGGCGCGCTTCAGGTAGTCCTGGACCACGGGGATCTGGTCTTCCTCGAGCAGGCTCGAGGCGACCTTGTGCCCTGCCGCTGCCAGGAACGTGAAGAGCATGCCGCCGCCCACCAGGATGGTGTCGGCCTTGCCCAGCAGGTTGTCGATGACGGCGAGCTTGTCCGAAACCTTGGAGCCGCCCAGCACCACCACGTAGGGGCGCTGCGTGTCCGTCGTGAGCTTGCGCAGGACGTCCACCTCGGTGTGCACCAGGTCGCCCTGGTACGACGGGAGCCGGGTGGCGACGTCGTACACGCTGGCGTGCTTGCGGTGGACGGCGCCGAAAGCGTCATCCACGTAGGCGCCGTTGCTGCCGGTCAAGGCCACGAGCTCATCAGCGAAGGCTCCGCGTTCGGCGTCGTCCTTGCTGGTTTCGCGGGAGTCGAACCGCACGTTCTCCAGGATCAGCGCTTCGCCGTCCTGGAGGGCCGCCGCCGCGTCCTTGGCCGACGCGCCGACGGTGTCCGCGGCGAGGGTGACCTTGAAGCCTGCCAGTTCCGCGAGGCGGTCTGCTGCGGGCCGCAGGGAGTACTTGGGGTCCGGGGCGCCCTTGGGGCGTCCGAGGTGGGCTGTTACCAGCACGCGGGCACCGGCGTCCGTGAGCTTTGACAGCACTGGAAGGGAGGCCTTGATGCGGCCGTCGTCAGTGACTGTAGAGCCGTCGAGCGGCACATTCAGGTCACTTCGAACCAGAATGTACCGCCCGCGGACACCTTCAGCGATCAGTTCGTTGAGGGTGTGAGATGTCATGTGTCTAACCCTAGCCCAGCTTGGACGCGACAAGCTCCGTAAGGTCAACGAGGCGGTTGGAGTAGCCCCATTCGTTGTCATACCAGGAAACAACCTTGACCTGGTTGCCGATGACCTTGGTCAGGCCGGCGTCGAAGATGGACGAGGCGGGGTCGCCGACGATGTCGGAGGACACGATGGGCTCCTCCGTGTAGGTCAGGAAGCCCTGCAGTTCCTCGGACTCGGCGGCGCGCTTGAGGGCGGCGTTGACTTCCTCCACGGTGGTCTCGCGGGAGACGGTGACGGTGAGGTCGGTGGCGGAGCCGGTGGGGACCGGAACGCGGATGGCGTAGCCGTCCAGCTTGCCCTTCAGTTCGGGCAGGACCAGGCCGATGGCCTTGGCGGCACCGGTGGAGGTGGGGACCATGTTGATGGCTGCGGCGCGTGCACGGCGCAGGTCCTTGTGCGGGCCGTCCTGCAGGTTCTGGTCGGCGGTGTAGGCGTGGACGGTGGTCATCAGGCCGCGTTCGATGCCGAACTCGTCGTTGACCACCTTGGCCAGCGGGCCGAGGCAGTTGGTGGTGCAGGACGCGTTGGAGATGATGTTGTGGCTCGCGTTGTCGTACAGGTCGTGGTTGACACCCATCACGATGGTGATGTCTTCGTCCGAGGCGGGAGCGGAGATCAGGACCTTTTTGGCGCCGGCGTCGATGTGCTTCTGCGCGTCGGCGGCCTTGGTGAAGAAGCCGGTGGACTCGATGACGATGTCCACGCCGAGCTCGCCCCACGGGAGGTTGGCGGGGTCGCGTTCGGCCAGGACCTTGACGACGTTGCCGTTGACGACGATGTTGCCGTCCTTGACCTCGATGGTTTCCTTCAGGCGGCCGCCCACGGAGTCGTACTTGAACAGGTGTGCCAGGGCCTCGGGGCTGGTGAGGTCGTTGACGGCAACAATTTCCAGGTCCGCGCCCTGGGCAAGCGCTGCGCGGAAGTAGTTGCGGCCAATGCGGCCAAAGCCGTTGATACCAATACGGGTCGTCACTTTTACAGTCTCCTTGGTGCTTTGAGAAGCACTACTAGTTGAGCGGGCGTTCAAGCCAACTAACAGATCCCGCACGCCATTGGGCAGAGATGATTAACACGGAGGGCGACCAGCCTCATTGCTGAAGGCTAACCGCCTTCCGTGACCTATCTTACGTTTAACTGGGTCCGCCCCCGCAAGTGCGGGGGCGGACGGTCCACATCCCGGTCCGTTTAAGTCCGAATGTGAAGTTTGTTACACCGTGGCTACGGGAGGGTGATCAGGCCCGTGGCGTTGGCGCGTGCTGCCTCGAAGCGCTGTGCGACGTCGGCCCAGTTCACGATGTTCCAGAACGCCTTGACGTAGTCGGCCTTGACGTTGACGTAGTCCAGGTAGAAGGCGTGCTCCCACATGTCCAGCATCAGCAGCGGGGTGGTGCCCAGGGCGGTGTTGCCCTGCTGGTCGTAGAGCTGCTCGATGACCAGGTTTCCGCCGATGGGTTCGTAGGCCAGGAAGCCCCAGCCGGAACCCTGCAGGCCGAGGGCGGCTGCGGAGAACTGGGCGCGGAACGCGTCGAAGGAACCGAAAGCGTCGTCGATGGCCGCTGCCAGTTCGCCTTCGGGCTTGTCACCGCCGTCCGGGGACAGGTTGTTCCAGAACACGGAGTGGTTGATGTGGCCGCCGGTGTGGAACGCGAGGTCCTTGGAGAGCCGGTTGATGTTGGCGAAGTCGCCCTTTTCCCGTGCCTCGGCAAGCTGGGCCAGCGCGTTGTTGGCGCCGGCGACGTAGGCTGCGTGGTGCTTGCTGTGGTGCAGCTCCATGATCCGCGCAGAGATGTGCGGCTCGAGGGCGGCGTAGTCGTACTTGAGTTCGGGCAATACGTACTCAGTCACAAAATCCTCCAATATCGTGGACACGCGGTCCGGTTGGTAACTCTCGGATTGTGCATCCGGGCGTCAGGCACCCGGAATCTTTTTGATTCTATGGGGCTGCTACTCGTCCAGCATTTCGGGCGTCACATTGGCGTCCGTTCCGGGAATCCCCAGGTCAAGCGCGCGTTTGTCCGCCATGGCGAGCAGGCGGCGGATGCGGCCTGCGATCGCGTCCTTGGTCATCACGGGGTCGGCGAGCCGGCCCAGCTCGTCCAGGCTGGCCTGCTTGTGCGCCACCCGCAGTTCACCGGCGTACTTGAGGTGGTCCGGAACGTCGTCGCCAAGGATTTCCAGGGCCCGCTCCACGCGGGCTCCGGCGGCGACGGCGGCCTGCGCGGAGCGGCGGAGGTTGGCGTCGTCGAAGTTCGCCAGCCGGTTGGCCGTGGCGCGCACTTCCTTGCGCATGCGCCGTTCCTCCCAGACCATCAGGGCGTCGTGGGCCCCCATGCGGGTGAGGAGGGCGGCGATGGTGTCGCCGTCGCGGATCACCACGCGGTCAACGCCGCGGACCTCGCGCGCCTTGGCCTGGATGTCCAGCCGGCGGGCGGCGCCCACCAGGGCCAGCGCGGATTCCGGCCCCGGGCAGGTCACCTCCAGCGAGGAGGACCGGCCCGGCTCGGTCAGCGATCCGTGGGCGAGGAAGGCGCCGCGCCACACGGCTTCGGCGTCGGCCGCGGAGCCATTGACGACGGCGGACGGCAGCCCGCGCACGGGACGGCCGCGGCCGTCCAGGAGACCCGTCTGCCGGGCGAGTGCCTCGCCGTCGCGGACGACGCGCACCACATAGCGGCTGGCGCGCCGCAGCCCGCCGGCGGAGACGACGATGATCTCGCTTTGGTGGCCGTAAACCTCGGCGATGGCTGCCCGCAGCCGGCGCGCGGTGGAGGCGAGGTCGACCTCCGCCTCGATGACGATCCGGCCGGAGATGATGTGCAGTCCCCCGGCGAAGCGGAGCATTGCGGAGACTTCAGCCTTCCGCACGGATGACTTCTTGATGTCCAGACGGGACAGTTCTTCCTTGACCGATGCTGTCAGTGCCATGGCACCTTCCTAACTGTTCCCGAAAATGTCCTGGTACGCCGTCGCCAGCCGCAGCGGCTCGTGCACGGGGCGGCGCCCTGACGCCCCTACTTTACCCAAGACCACCTCGGCGCCGATCATCCCTGCCGCCTCCTCGAACTCCTGCCGGTCCGGGACCGACGCGGGGTCGGCGAGGACGACGTCGACGCTGAACTCCGGCGCATACTTCCGCAGGACGTGGAGGTGGTCGGCGGCCGTCATCCCCGACGTTTCCTTCGTATCCGTGGCCAGGTTCATGGTCAGGCAGCGCTTGGCGGGAGTGCTGCACAGGGCCTGCCGCATCTCGGGCAGAAGCAGGTGGGGCAGGACGGAGGTGTACCAGGAGCCGGGGCCCAGGATGATCCAGTCCGCCAGTTCGATGGCCGTGAGCGCTTCCACGCACGCGGGTGCCGCCTTGGGCAGGAGACGAACTTCCTCCAGCGACCCGGCCACGGCGCAGCGGGCCTGGCCGTGGATGGTCTGGAGTGCGCTGGCGCCGTCGGGGGCCGTGACGCGGACGTCACCTTCGATGGTGAGCGGGACGGTGGACATGGGAAGCACTTCACCGCGGGCGCCGAGCAGTGCGCCGGCCCACCGAAGCCCGGCGACGGCGTCGCCCAGCAGTTCCCACAGGGTGACGATCAGCAGGTTGCCCATGGCGTGTTCATCCAGGGAGCCGCCCGGGCCCTTGCCCGGACGGAACCGGTGCTGCATGACGTCCCGCCAGGTCCGCCCCCAGTCCGTGTCGTCGCACAGCGCAGAGAGCGCCATCCGGAGGTCACCCGGCGGCAGGACGCCGTACTCTTCGCGCAGACGCCCGGACGAGCCGCCGTCGTCCGCCACTGTCACAATGGCGGTGAGCTCGGAGGTGAGCAGGCGCAGCGCCGACAGTGAGGCCGCCAGCCCGTGCCCGCCGCCCAGCGCGACAACATTGGGGCCCTTGTCCTGCTGGCCCGGGACCAATCCGCCGGCGGGCGGCACCAGGGGCAGGGCGCCGGTGAACAGCGCCATTACTCGCGGCCCAGGTCCCGGTGGGCGGTGGTCACCGTGACCCGCGGGTACTGCGCCAGTTTCTTGGAAAGCTCGACGGCGACCGCGACGGAGCGGTGCTTGCCGCCGGTGCAGCCCACGGCGATGGTGGCGTAGTGCTTGTTCTCCCGCCGGTAGCCCTCCAGGACGGGCTCCAGCGCCAGGACGTAGCGGTCCACGAAGTTCTTCACGCCCTCGGCCTCCAGCACGTAGTCGCTGACGTCCTTGTCCAGCCCGGTCTGTGGCCGCAGCTGCGGCACCCAGTGCGGGTTGGGGATGAAGCGCACGTCCGCGACGTAGTTGGCGTCCACGGGCAGGCCGTATTTGAAGCCGAAGCTCATGACGTTCAGCCGCAGCGCGACGGGGCCCGTTTCACTGAACAGTTCCGTGATGGCGGTGGCGAGGCCGTGGACGTTGTAGTTGGAGGTGTCCAGGACGACGTCGGAGCTGTCGCGCAGTTCCTGCAGCAGCTCACGTTCGGCGGCAATGCCGTCGAGGATCCGCCCGCCGCCCTGCAGCGGGTGGGGGCGCCTGCCCTGTTCGAACCGGCGGACCAGGACGTTGTCGCTGGCGTCCAGGAACAGTACGCGGAAGGTGACCCCACTGGCGGCAAGGGCCCCCAGGGCGGAGCGGATGTCAGCGAAGAGGCCCTTGCTGCGCACGTCGATGACCACCGCGAGCCGTGGAATGGACTGCGGGGCGTGTGAAACGAGCTCGGCCAGGGTGCCCAGCATTTGCGGCGGCAGGTTCTCCACGACATACCAGCCGTGGTCCTCGAGCGCGTCGGCGGCGGTGCTCCGCCCGGCGCCGGACATTCCGGTGACCACCAGCAGCTCCGCTTCGAGCGGCTTGACGGGCTCCAGCCCGTCCTCCCCTGCCCCGGATTCCGCCGTTGTGTCTGCCATCAAGTCCGCCCCGTTTCCTTTGTTGTCCCGGGGCGGCCGTACCGGCCTTGAACCCCGTCCTTTACCCTAGCTAAGTTTCAATGATTTCGCCGGTGGCCATGTTGATCGCCGGCAGGGGCGGCGCCTCCGTGGCGGCGCCGGCGAAATGGTTCACGATGGCGCTGGCCAGTGCAGGGCCGATGCCCTTCGCCTGCGACAGTTCCTCCGCGGTGGCCGCCTTGACACCCTTGACCGAGCCGAAGTGGGCCAGCAGGGCTTTGCGTTTGGAGGCCCCCAGGCCCGGCACGGCGTCCAGCGCGGACACCGTCATCGCCTTGCCGCGCTTTTGCCGGTGGAACGTGATGGCGAAGCGGTGCGCCTCGTCGCGGATCCGCTGCAGCAGGTACAGCCCCTGCGAGGTCCGCGGGAGGACCACGGGAAAATCGCTGTCGGGCAGCCAGACTTCCTCCAGGCGTTTGGCCAGCCCCACGACGTAGACGTCGTCGATGCCGAGGTCCGCCAGCGCCCGTGCGGCGGCATTCACCTGCGGCTGGCCGCCGTCCACCACCACCAGGTTGGGCGGGTACGCAAACTTTGCCTTCGGCGCCGGCGTCGTGGTGTCCAGGACGGCGTCCTCGCCCGCCGGTTCCGCCGGTCCGGCAGCGAGGGCGGACTCGTCCACCTGCGCCGACTTGTCCTGGAGGTAGTGCCGGAACCGCCGGGTAAGCACGTCATGCATGGCCGCCGTGTCATCGGCAGCCGCGGGTCCGGTGATGGAGAACTTCCGGTAGTCGGACTTCTTCGGCAGCCCGTCCTCCACCACCACCATGGATGCCACCACGTTGGTGCCCTGCACGTGCGAGACATCGAAGCACTCGATCCGCAGCAGCGGCACGGGCAGGTCCAGCGCTTCCTGCAGTTCCTGGAGCGCCTGGGACCGCACGGTGATATCCCCGGCGCGGCGGGTCTTGTGGAGTTTGAGCGCGTGCTCGGCGTTTTCGCGCACGGTGGACATCAGCGCGGCCTTGTCGCCGCGCTGGGGAACCCTGATGTCCACCTTGGCGCCGCGGATCCCGCCCAGCCATTTGGCCAGGTCTTCGGCGTTGCTCGGCGCCACGGGCACCAGGACTTCGCGCGGGAGCCGGCCGTGGGTGTCGCCGTCTTCGCCGTACACCTGCTGCAGCAGGTGCTCCACCAGGTCCGGGGTGGTGAAGTCCTCCACCTTCTCGACCACCCAGCCGCGCTGCCCCCGGATGCGGCCGCCGCGGACATGGAAGACCTGGACCGCGGCCTCAAGTTCGTCCTCGTGCAGGGCGAAGACGTCGGCGTCGGTGTCTTCGGCCAGCACCACGGCGTTGCGTTCGAAGACCTTCCGCAGGGCGGTGATGTCATCGCGGAGCCGGGCCGCGCGTTCGTAGTCCAGTTCCGCCACCGCTTCGGCCATCTGCTTCTCGAGTTTGGCGATGAAGCGTTTCGCCTCGCCGCCCATGAAGGCGCAGAAGTCCTCGGCGAGTGCGCGGTGGTCCTCCGGGGAGATCCGGCCCACGCATGGCGCGGAGCATTTGTCGATGTAGCCCAGGAGGCACGGACGGCCGCTGGCTTCGGCCCGCTTGAGGACGCCGGGGCTGCAGCTGCGCACGGGAAAGACGCGCAGCAGGGTATCCATGGTTTCCCGGATGGCGCCCGCGGTGTAGGGGCCGAAATACCGGGTCCCCTTCCGCTTGTCCCCCCGCATGACCTGGACCCGGGGGTACTTCTCCCCCATGGTCACGGCCAGGTACGGGTAGGTCTTGTCGTCGCGGAAGACGACGTTGAAGCGCGGTTTGAATTCCTTGATCCAGGTGTATTCGAGTTGCAGCGACTCCAGTTCGCTGCCCACCACGGTCCATTCCACGCTGCTGGCGGCGTGGACCATGGCGTAGGTCTTGGGCAGCAGCCCGGCGGGGTTGGCGAAGTAGGAGTTCAGCCGGGACCGGAGGCTTTTGGCCTTGCCTACGTAGATGACCCGGCCATGCGGATCACGGAAGCGGTAGACGCCGGGATTGGTGGGGATTTCACCCGTGGTCGGCCGGTAACTTGCTGGATTTGCCACCTATCCAGTCTACTGAGGCGCGCGCAGTGTGTTTGCACGGGCCGGGTACTGCGGCCGGGTCAGTCGACGGACTTGCTCTGGTTGTAGCTGCCGGAGCGCTCCTGGCCGCTGAGCGCAGCGATCGCGTCCATGATCCGGTCCGTGACCTCGCGGCGCGCGGGCAGGGAGTGGTCCGGGCCAGTCTTGTCGAAATACAGCGGTTCACCCACCTTCATGGTGAAGTGCTGCGGCCTGACCCCTTTTTCACCGGCGCGCTGGAGCTTCTCGGTGCCGATCAGCCCCACCGGTATCACCGGGGCGCCGGTGGTGAGGGCCAGCCAGCCCACGCCGGTCCGGCCGCGGTACAGGACGCCGTCCCGCGAACGGGTGCCCTCGGGGTAGATGCCGATTCCGCGGCCGGACTCGAGGATGTCCAGCAGCGTCTTGAGTGCCTGGACGCTGGCCGCCTGTTCGCCGCGTTCCACGGGAATGGACCCCACGGATTCGAAGAAGGCCTTCATGACTTTGCCTTTGACGCCGCCGGTGGTGAAGTATTCAGCCTTCGCGAAGAACGCCACGGGGCGCGGCATCAGGGCCTGCACGATGACGCTGTCGAAGAAGGAAAGATGGTTGGGAGCGACGATGAAGGGCCCGTCGGACGGCACGTTCTCCAGGCCGACGACGGTGGGCCGGCAGCTGCCCGCGATCAGGTTGCGGGTGGTCCACCGGACGACATCAAACATTTCCATCGTTGCTCACCCCGCTCATGGCCGCGAAGTGGATGGCCTGGAGCCGGTCGATCACCGTCAGCAGTTCCGCGGTGTCACTGACGACGGCGAACGAGCCGGCGTCCTCCAGCTCACCGTCGGGGGCGAAGCCCCACACGACACCGACGCAGTCGAGCCCGTTGGCGATGGCACCCGAGACATCCTGGGCACGGTCGCCCACCATGATGGCGTGCTGGGTGTCCAGGTGGCGGAGCGCCGCCGCGATGATCTGGGTCTTGCCCAGGGGAACGCCTTCCACGGCCGTTTCGTCATCCGCCGAACCGTGGATGCCGTGGAAGAACCCGTCAATGCCGTGGTGCGCCAGGACGGTGCGGGCCAGCCGCTGGGGCTTCTGGGTGGCGACCGCAACAGGGCGCCCCGCCGCCGAAAACGCCTCAAGGATCTCCCGGATGCCCGGGTACAGCCTGCTCTGCCCGATGCCGGTGGCCACGTAGTACTCCCGGTACAGGCGGACCACCTCTGCGAGGCGGTCCGCCGGGACCTTGGCCACGTTGAGCAGCGAGTCGCTCAGCTTGGGACCGATCATCGATTCGAGCAGTTCCTGCCCGGGCACCGGAAGGCCGAGTTCCCGCAGGGCCGCCGCAATACCGTCTGTAATTCCACCGGCCGGATCGACAAGAGTGCCGTCCAGGTCAAAGATCACGGGCACTGTTGTTGAAGTCACCGGGCTAGTTTCTCATGACACGCCCGGTGCCTGAAACTCGCATTCCCCGAGAGGAATATTTCCAGCGGGGTTCCGGTGCTGGTCAGCGCAGGATTTCGGCGAGGAACTTCCCTGTGTGGCTCACGTCCGAGGCGGCAACCTGCTCCGGCGTGCCGGCCGCAACGATCTGCCCGCCGCCGGAGCCGCCGTCCGGGCCAAGGTCCACGATCCAGTCCGCGCTCTTGATGACATCCAGGTTGTGCTCGATGGTGATCACGGTGTTGCCCTTGTCCACCAGCCCCTGCAGGACCATGAGCAGTTTGCGGATGTCCTCGAAGTGCAGTCCCGTGGTGGGCTCATCAAGGACGTAGATGCTGCGGCCGTTGGACCGCTTCTGCAGTTCCGCGGCAAGCTTGACGCGCTGGGCCTCGCCGCCCGAGAGGGTGGTGGCAGGCTGGCCGAGCCGAACGTAGCCCAGGCCCACATCCACCAGCGTCTTCAGGTGCCGGGCGATCGGGGAGAACGCCGCGAAGAACTCCGCCCCTTCCTCGATAGGCATGTTCAGGACGTCCGCGATGGTCTTGCCCTTGTAGTGCACCTCGAGGGTTTCCCGGTTGTAGCGGGCCCCGTGGCAGACTTCGCACGGCACGTACACGTCCGGGAGAAAGTTCATCTCGATCTTCAGCGTTCCGTCGCCGGAGCACGCCTCGCAGCGGCCCCCCTTGACGTTGAAGGAGAACCGGCCGGGAAGGTAGCCGCGGACCTTGGCCTCGGTGGTCTCGGCGAAGAGCTTGCGGATGTTGTCGAAGACACCGGTATAGGTGGCCGGGTTGGAACGCGGCGTCCGCCCGATGGGACTCTGGTCCACATGGACCACCTTGTCCAGGTGTTCGAGTCCCTGCACGGTCTTGTGCCGGCCCGCCACCTGCTTGGCGCCGTTGAGCTTGTTGGCCAGGACCTTGTACAGGATCTCGTTGACCAGGGTTGACTTGCCGGAACCACTGACGCCGGTGACGGCGGTGAAGAGCCCGAGCGGGAAGGCGGCGTCGACGTTCAGGAGGTTGTTCTCCCGAGCGCCAACCACCTTGATCTCGCGCTTCTTGTCGTACTTGCGGCGTTTCTTCGGCAACTCAATGGCCTTGCGCCCGGACAGGTAGTCGCCGGTCAGGGAGTTCCTGTTTTCCAGCAGCTCCTTGTAGGGACCGGAGTGGACCACCTGGCCGCCGTGCTCGCCGGCGCCCGGCCCGATGTCAACCACCCAGTCCGCCACGTGGATTGTGTCCTCGTCGTGCTCCACCACGATGAGCGTGTTGCCCATGTCGCGCAGCCGGGTGAGGGTTTCGATCAGCCGGCGGTTGTCACGCTGGTGCAGGCCGATGGACGGCTCGTCGAGGACGTAAAGCACGCCCACGAGGCCGGACCCGATCTGCGTGGCCAGCCGGATGCGCTGGGCCTCGCCGCCGGACAGGGTGGCCGACGGGCGCTCCAGGTTCAGGTATTCCAGGCCGACGTCGAGGAGGAAGGTCAGCCTTGCCTGGATCTCCTTGAGCACCTGGTGGGCGATCTGGGCTTCGCGGCCGGTCAGGACCAGGTTGTTCAGGAATTCGGCGCAGGCGCGCATGGGCAGCGCCGCGACCTCGGCGATGGACTTGCCGTTAATGAGGACCGACAGTGACGCGGGGTTGAGGCGGGCGCCGTTGCAGGCGGGGCAGGGAACCTGCCGCATGTACTCCTCGTAGCGGTCGCGGGCCCAGTCGGAATCAGTCTCGCCGTGCTTGCGGTGGACGTACTGGATGGCGCCCTCGAAGCCGGTGCTGTACTTGCGTTCGCGGCCGAACCGGTTGCGGTACTGCACCACCACCTTGTGGTCCTTGCCGTGCAGGATGGTCTGGCGGACATCCTTGCCCAGCTTCTCCCACGGGGTGGACATGGAGAAGCCGACTTCCTTGGCGAGGCCCTCGAGCAGCCGGTTCCAGTACTCGGTGGTGGCAGTGCCCATGGACCACGGGGCGATGGCGCCTTCGGACAGCGACAATTCCGGGTTCGGGACGATGAGTTCCTCGTCCACTTCAAGCCTGGTGCCGATACCGCTGCAGGCCGCGCAGGCGCCGAACGGGTTGTTGAAGGAGAAGGACCGTGGCTCGATCTCGTCGATCGCCAGGGGGTGTTCGTTGGGGCAGGCCAGGTTTTCCGAGAAGGCCCGGATCCGTTCCGGTGCGTCCGCGTCCAGGTCCACGAATTCGGCGAGCACCCTGCCCTCTGCCAGGCCGAGGGCCGTCTCAATGGAGTCGGTGAGCCGCTGGCTGATGCCTTCCTTGACCACCAGACGGTCCACCACCACCTCAATGGTGTGCTTGTACTGCTTTCCGAGCTTGGGCGGATCGCTCAGCTGGACCAGTTCGCCGTCGACCCGTGCCCGGGAGTACCCCTTGGCGCTGAGTTCCTTGAAGAGGTCCACGAACTCGCCCTTGCGTCCGCGCACAACCGGTGCCAGGACCTGGAACCGGGTGCCCTCGTCGAGCTCGAGCAACTGGTCGACGATCTGCTGCGGGGTCTGCTTGGAGACCGGCTCGCCGCAGACCGGGCAGTGCGGCCGGCCCACGCGCGCCCACAGCAGGCGCATGTAGTCGTAGATCTCGGTGATGGTGCCCACGGTGGACCGCGGGTTCTTGCTGGTGGACTTCTGGTCGATGGAGACCGCCGGCGAGAGGCCTTCGATGAAGTCGACGTCCGGCTTGTCCACTTGGCCCAGGAACTGGCGGGCGTAGGCCGACAGCGATTCGACGTACCGGCGCTGGCCTTCGGCGAAGATGGTATCGAACGCCAGCGACGACTTTCCGGACCCGGACAGGCCGGTGAACACGATCATGGCGTCGCGCGGCAGGTCCAGGTCCACGTTGCGCAGGTTGTGCTCCCGCGCCCCTTTTACTACCAGGCGGGACAGATCCGGCCGCTGCGGTGCGGCAGCAGGCGGGACGGTGAAGGAAGCGGCGGGGGCGGAAGTTTCTTCAGCTACGGCTTTAGGCACCCCATAATGCTAATCGAAAACTTTTTCGAACACGGACGGTTCCGCCCTCAGGGAACATCGTAGGCGGCAGCCAGCAGCTTCACCGCTTCCGCGAAGGTGGCACCCTGCGATTTTGCGACGGCGGCATAGGCGGCGGCGGCGTCCGACAGGCCGCCCAGCCTCTCGTCCCGGGCGGAGACGACCGTCCCGTTCCGGCCCCGGGTTGCCACGACGCCTGCCGCTTCGAGTTCCTTGTACGCCCGGGCAACCGTGTGCGGGGCCACGTCGAGTTGCCCGGCGAGGGCCCGCACGGCAGGAAGCCTGGTGCCCGGCGGCAGCGCCCCGTTGTCGGCGAGGTGGATGACCTGGAGCCGCAGTTGCTCGAACAGGGCCACGCTGCTGGCGGGGTTGGGGCGCCAGCCGCCTGGGAAGTCAGCGGCCGGGTTCACAGGCCGGCCTCCAGGACGCCGGCCTTGCCGGGGCGGTCCGAGAACTGCGCGTTGTAGAGCCTCGCGTAGTAGCTGTTGGCGGCCAGGAGGGTGTCATGCGTTCCCTGCTCCACGATGCGTCCATGGTCCATGACGAGAATTAGATCAGCGTTCCTGACGGTGGACAAACGGTGGGCGATCATGAAGCTGGTGCGGCCTTCCCGGAGCCGGCGCATCGCCTGGCGGATCAGCAGCTCGGTCCTGGAATCCACGGAGCTGGTGGCCTCGTCCAGGATCAGCACGGTCCGGTTGGCCAGCTGCGCCCGGGCGATGGTGAGAAGCTGCCGCTGGCCCTGGCTGAGGGGTTCGCCCCCGTTTTCCAGCACCGTGTCATACCCGTGGGGCAGCGACCGGATGAAGCGGTCGGCGTGGCTCGCTTCCGCGGCGGCCACGATGGCCTGCCCGTCCGCTTCCGGCAGCCCATAGGCAATGTTGTCCCTGATGGTGCCGGCAAACAGCCACGCATCCTGCAGGACCACGCCGAACTGGCCCCGCAGCACGTCGCGGGGCAGCCCTGCGATGTCCGTGCCTCCGATGGTGATCCGCCCCGATCCGGGCTCCAGGAAACGCATGAGCAGGTTCACCACTGTGCTTTTTCCGGCCCCGGTGTGGCCCACGATCGCCACGGCCTGGCCCGGTTCCACACTGAAAGAGAGGTTGCGGACGGCCGGCACCGCGCCCGGATAGCCGAACGTGACGTCCTCGAAGGCGATGGTTCCGGCCACGGCGTCTCCAGGGGTTTGCTGCGGCTCGGGCGGGTCCTCCTGGGCGTCCAGCAGGGCGAACACCCTGGCCGCGGAGGCGGCACAGGACTGCATGACATTGAGGAGTCCGCCGATTTGCCCCACGGGCTGGGTGAACAGCCGGCTGAACTGGATGAAGGCCTGGACGCCGCCGATGGTCATGGCTCCCGTGGTCACCTGGAGTGCTCCGACCACGGCCACCGCGATGTAGTTCAGGTTGGACATCAGCACCATCAGCGGCTGGACCATCCCGGCCGAGTACTGGGCGGTGCCGGCCGCGCGGGCCAGGCGCCGGTTGCTTTGGCTGAAGATCTCCGCGGCCTGCGCCTGGCGGCCAAATGCCTTGATCACTTCGTGGCCGCTGATGAATTCCTCCACGTGCGCGTTGAGTTCGCCTGTCTCCTT
The DNA here is from genome assembly GCF_054890965.1 of Arthrobacter sp. C152. Lineage (NCBI taxonomy): Bacteria > Bacillati > Actinomycetota > Actinomycetes > Micrococcales > Micrococcaceae > Arthrobacter > Arthrobacter sp. C152. Next base: position 18,311 of record NZ_JBTZSU010000039.1, on the reverse strand, counting down.
CCACTGCCTCGTGAAATGCACTGCGGACCGGCGTGCCACCAGGACGGTGATCCATGTGGACACCGGGACGATGGCGAGGGCGATGGCGGCGAGGACCGGTGAGATCCAGAGCATCATGGCGAGGGAGCCGCACAACATCAGGACCGACACGATCAACTGGGTGAGTAGTTGATTCAGGGCCTGGGCGATGTTGTCGACATCGTTGGTGGCGCGGCTGAGCACGTCGCCCCGGGAGCGTTCCCGGAAGTAGGTCGAGGGGAGCCGGTGGAGTTTGTCCTCCACGGAGGCCCGGAGGCCATACATGAGTCCCTGCACGGCCCGGGCCGTCAGCGCGCCCTGCACCCAGTTGAACAGGGACGCGAAGATGTACATCATGGCCACCGCGGCCAGCAGCGTTCCCAGCCGCTGGTCCAGGGCGCCCTGGAAGACGCCGTCCACCACGATGTCGGTGGCGTCGCCCAGGTACTTCGGGGCGGCGACGTTAAGTCCCGCGAAGGCGCAGGTGGCTCCGACGGCGCCGAGCATCTGGACCCTGAACGGACGCAGGAGCCCCAGGAGCCGGCGCGCGGTGGGCCAGAACCTGCCCGGCGCCTCTGCCCCGGCTGCCTCCGGCGCCGTCACAGGGGGCCGTCCAGCACAAGCTGGGATTCGGCAATTTCCCGGTAGGTGGCGGAGGTGCCCAGCAGGTCCTGGTGCGTTCCCTGCGCAACCAGCCGGCCGTCGTCGAGCACCAGGATGAGGTCCGCCGTCTCGACGGCGGAAATGCGCTCGGCCACGATGATGACCGTGGCGGTGCCGATGCGCTGCTCCAGCGCGTACCTCAGCCTGGTGTCGGTGTCGTAGTCGAGGGCGGAAAAGCTGTCGTCAAAGAGGTAGAGGGGCGCGTCGCGCAGCAGGGCGCGCGCCATGCACAGCCGCTGGCGCTGGCCGCCGGAGAGGCTGGCACCGCCCTGCCCCACCGGGGTCTCAAGGCCGAGGGGCAGGTCCCGCATGAACCGTATGGTCTGCGCCGCCTCCAGCACGGCCCACAGCTCCTCGTCCGATGCCTCGGGCGCGGCCAGCCGGAGGTTTTCCGCGATGGTTCCGGTGAAGAGATGGGAATGCTGGGGCACGATGGCCATGGCTTCCCGAAGCTGGTCCAGCGGGAGGTTCCGGATGTCGTGCCCGGCGAGGGTGATGCTCCCCTGCGTGGGGTCGAGGAACCGCGGGATCAGGTTCAGCAGCGTGCTCTTGCCGCTGCCGGTGGCACCCACGATCGCCGTGGTGGTGCCCGGTGCTGCCGTGAAGCTGATGTCCGCGAGGACAGGAGCCTCGGCTCCGGGATAGGCAAAGCCAACGCCGTGGAATTCGAGGGCCAAGGCTTGCGGGACTGGACCGTCCGGCATGGTGGTTGGCCGGGGCGCGGTGTCGCGGACCGAGGGTTCGGTGTCCAGGACCGCCTGGATGCGTTCGGCGCAGACGGCGGCGCGGGGCGCGGTCATGAGGACGTACATGGCCATCATGATCGCCAGCAGGATCTGCATGATGTAGGCGATAAAGGCCGTCAGCGCCCCCAGGTTCATCTGGCCTGCCTGGATGCGGTGTCCCCCGAACCAGACGATGGCGACGGAACTGAGGTTGACCACCAGCATGATCATGGGGAGCATGCCAGCCACCAGCAGTGCGGACTGCAGGTTGTTGGCGGTCAGCCCGGCGTTGGCCTGCGCGAAGCGGCGCACTTCATGGTCCTGGCGGACAAAGGCGCGGATGACGTCGGCACCGATGATCTGCTCGCGGAGGATTCCGCCCGCCCGGTCGAGCAGGTCCTGTCCTTCCCGGTACAGCGGAATCAGCCTGCGGACGATCAGGTACATGATGAGCAGGAGGAGCGGCACGACGACGATCACCACCACGGACAGCCCGATGTCCTGCTGGAGGGCCAGGATGATCCCGCCCAGCCCCATGGCCGGGCCGGCGACCAGCATGGTGAAGACCAGCACGGCGAACGCCTGGATCTGCTGGGCATCATTGGTGGCGCGGGTGGTGAGGCTTTGCGTTCCGAACAGGGCGACGTCCTGCGAGGACAGCGACTGGACCTTGGTGAAGATGTCGGCCCTGAGCCGCCGGCCGATCCTCATCGCCACCAGCGCACCCAAATAGCCTGCCGCGATGGCGGATGCGGCCTGGACGGCGGCGATGGCGGCCATGAGCGCGCCGAGGCGGGTGATCACCTCCGTATCGCCGGCCACGATGCCGTCGTCGATGATGGCCGCGTTCACCGTTGGCAGCAGAAGGTTCGCCGCCGCCTGGACAAGCTGCAGGAACGCGATGGCGCCGACACGGGGCCCCTGGCCCTCCAGCAGCCGCGTCATGAGTCCGACCAGCAAAATACCCCCCGTACACGCGGTAGCCCAAGAGAGGACCGGCGGCTTGACCCTAAGGCTCTGGCGACATTGTAAGCCAGATTACTTTCCGCCGCTGTCACGGCCCGTGACTGCGTTGGAAAACCCGTTTGGCGGAGCCGTCAGCCCTGTTTTTGGCCCACGGCAAAGATGCGGCGGAAGGGAAATACGGTGCCGTGGTTGCCCGGCGGATAGGCGTCCCGCAGGGCGGCCGCGTACTCGGCTTCAAACACCGCTGCTTCCACGGCGGTCAGGGCGGCCATCACGGGACGCAGCGCGGTGCCGCGGACCCACTCCAGCACGGGGTCCGCGCCTGGCAGGAGCTGCTGGTAGCTGGTTTCCCACGCATCCGCCGTGCAGCCGGCGTCCAGCAGGATGCCGAGGTAGTCGGCGGGCTCCCCCACCGATTCGCCGCCGCGCAGCACTCCTTCCAGTTTGGCGGCCCACCGCTGCGAGGCGGCCAGCTGCCGCATGAGGGCGTGCGAGGGGGCGTTGAAGTTTCCGGGGACCTGCATCGCGAACCAGGCGCCCGGCCTGAGTGCTTCCAGCCACACCCGGATCAGTTCCTGGTGGCCGGGAACCCACTGCAGGGCGGCGTTGCTGACCACAACCTCCGTCCCCGGCGCGGGCATCCAGCCGGCAATATCCCCCTGCTCAAAACGCAGGGACGGGACTGCTGCCGCCAGCTGCGCCGCCTTCGCCAGCATGTCGGCCGAGGAATCCAGGCCCACCACCTGGGCGCCGGGCCAGCGCGCGGCGAGCGTGGCCGTCAGGTTACCCGGCCCGCAGCCCAGGTCGACCACCCGGGCAGGCTGCTCGGCGCGGATCCGTGCCGTGAGGTCGAAGAAGGGCCGGTCCCGGTAGTCGCCGAACTGGACGTACTTGGCTGGGTCCCATTCCATCTGCTTCTCCACACTCCGGCGCGATTTGATGTACTGCCGTAGCCTAACCCGGCCGGGCAGGAACGCCCGGCACCGGGGCACTAAGCTGGAAACCAATGAAACTCGTTGACCAGCTGACTGATCTGCCCGCCCGGAGCCTTGCCGCCGCCGTCGACCCTGACGACCTCTACACCCGGTTCCTGGAGTGGACGGAAAGCCGGGGACTCACCCTGTATCCGGCCCAGGACGAGGCCATCATGGAACTGGCAACGGGCGCGAACGTCATCCTTGCCACCCCCACCGGGTCGGGCAAATCGCTGGTGGCCATCGCCGCGCACTTCCAGGCCATGGCCCGGGGCCAGCGCAGCTACTACACCGCCCCGATCAAGGCCCTGGTCTCCGAAAAATTCTTCGCCCTGTGCGACATCTTCGGCGCGGAGAACGTCGGCATGATCACGGGTGATTCCGGCGTCAACCAGGACGCCCCCATCATCTGCTGCACCGCCGAGATCCTGGCGAACACCGCCCTGCGTGAAGGGGCCGCGGCGGAGCTTGGCGCGGTCATCATGGACGAGTTCCACTTCTACTCCGATCCGCAGCGCGGCTGGGCGTGGCAGGTTCCGCTGCTGGAGCTTCCGCAGGCGCAGTTCCTGCTGATGTCCGCCACCCTGGGCGACGTGACGCGGTTCGAAGAGGGGCTCACCTCGCTCACCGGCCGCCCCACCACCACGGTCAGTTCCGCCGAGCGGCCCATCCCGCTGCATTACTACTACCACCAGACTCCGGTGCACGAGACGCTGGAGGAGCTGTTGTCCACGCGGCAGGTTCCCGTCTACGTGGTGCACTTCAGCCAGATCGAAGCGATCGACCGGGCGCAGAACCTGATGAGCATCAACATGTGCACCCGGGAGGAGAAGGACAAGATTGCCGAGCTGATCGCGAACTTCCGGTTCGCCGCCGGCTTCGGCAAGACACTCAACCGGCTGGTGCGCCACGGCATCGGTGTCCACCACGCCGGCATGCTGCCCAAGTACCGCCGGCTCGTGGAGCAGTTGGCGCAGGCGGGGCTGCTGAAGGTCATTTGCGGCACGGACACGCTGGGCGTGGGCATCAACGTGCCCATCCGGACGGTGCTGCTCACCGCGTTGAGCAAGTACGACGGCGTCCGCACCCGGCTGCTGAACTCCAGGGAGTTCCACCAGATCGCGGGCCGGGCCGGGCGGGCCGGCTACGACACCGCCGGGACGGTGGTGGTGCAGGCGCCCGAGCACGTGATCGAGAACGTCAAGGCGATGGCCAAGGCCACCGCCAAGTTCGGCGACGACCAGAAGAAACTGCGCCAGGTGGTCAAGAAGAAGCCGCCGGAAGGTTTCGTGTCCTGGGGCGAGCCGACCTTCAAGCGGCTGGTGGAATCGGTGCCGGACCCGCTGACCTCCAGCTTCACCGTGACCCACGCGATGCTGATGAACCTGATGGAGCGCCCGGGCGACCCGTTCGCCGCCACCCGCCGGCTGCTGACGGAAAACCACGAGCCGCGTCCTTCCCAGCTGCGGCTGATGAAGAAAGCACTGGGCATCTACCGGGAACTGCTGGCCGCCGAAGTCATTGAACGGATCCCGGCCGCCGAGCAGGGGGCCGACGGCCGCACTGTCCGGCTGACTGTCCACCTGCAGCCGAACTTCGCCCTGAACCAGCCGCTCTCCCCCTTCGCACTTGCCGCACTGGAGCTCCTGGACCCGGAGTCGCCGTCGTACGCCCTGGACGTGGTGTCCGTCATTGAGGCGACGCTCGAGAAACCGCGGCAAATCCTCTCCGCCCAGCAGAAGAAGGCGCGCGGCGAAGCCGTGGCGGCGATGAAAGCCGACGGGATCGACTACGACCAGCGGATGGCCATGCTGGAGGAGGTCACTTATCCGCAGCCGCTCGCGGAGATACTGGGTGAGGCGTTCGAGGTATACCGGAAGGCGGCCCCGTGGGTGGGCGACTTCGAGCTGGCGCCCAAGTCGGTGGTCCGCGACATGTACGAACGGGCCATGAACTTTGGCGAGTTCGTCCAGTTCTACAGCCTGGCGCGCTCGGAAGGGATCGTGCTGCGGTACCTCGCGGACGCCTTCAAGGCGCTGCGGCAGACCGTACCGCAGGACATGCTGCGGGAAGACCTCGCGGACCTCACGGCCTGGCTCGGGGAACTGGTGCGCCAGGTGGATTCCAGCCTCCTGGACGAGTGGGAGGAACTGGCGTCCGGCGCGGCGCCCACCCCCCACGACGCGCCCCCGCCTCCCCCGCCGTCGCTCACGTCGAACATCCGCGCGTTCCGGGTGATGGTGCGCAACGAGATGTTCCGCCGCGTGGAGCTGTTCGCGGACGAGGACGCCGCCGCTTTGGGCGCGCTCGACGGCGGCTCGGGCTGGGATGCCGACCGGTGGGAAGATGCGCTGGACGACTACTTCGACGAGCATGACGACATCGGGACGGGACCGGACGCCCGCGGCCCGGGGCTGCTCATCATCACCGAGGAACGCGGCACGTGGAAGGTCCGGCAGATCTTCGACGACCCGGCGGGAAACCACGACTGGGGCATTTCGGCGGAGGTGGACCTGGCCGAATCGGACGCCACAGGAACCGCCGTGGTGCGGGTGACGGAGGTAAACCGGCTCTGACGCGGGCCGGCGGTAAGCTCGGACAATGAGTGTAATCCGCCCCGCAACCCGGCAGGACGTTCCCGCCATCCTCCGGATGATCCACGAGCTGGCCCGCTACGAAAAGGAACCCGACGCCGTCCGGAATACCCCGGACATGCTCGAACAGGCGCTGTTCGGCGACAACCCCCGTGTGTTCGCGGCCATGGCCGAAAACAGCGCGGGCGACGTGCAGGGCTTCGCGTTGTGGTTCCTGAACTACTCCACCTGGGAGGGCGTGCATGGCATCTACCTGGAGGACCTTTACGTTAGCCCGGAGGCCCGCGGCGAGGGGCACGGAAAGGCGCTGCTGCAGCACCTCGCAGGAATCGCCGTGGCCAACGGCTACGCGCGCGTGGAGTGGAGTGTCCTGGACTGGAACGAGCCGTCCATCAACTTCTACCGCCGCCTCGGCGCCCGCCCCATGGATGGGTGGTCAACCTTCCGGCTGACCGGCGAAGCCCTGGCACAGTTCGGCGGTCCCCTGCGCGCAGCTGCCCGTGGCTAGGGCCGCATTGCCCGCCCCCGCCGCGGCGGGGCACGAGGTCAGGGCCCGGCACGAGTTCCGCGGCATGCGGACGGTGGAACACTTCTTCACGGTCCCGCTGGACCATTCGGCTCCCCGGGACGGCGCCGCAGAAACCATCACCGTGTTCGCGCGCGAGTACGTGTCCGCGAACCACAGCGAGGACGCAGCGGCGCGGCTGCCCTGGCTCCTGTACCTGCAGGGCGGCCCGGGTGGCCGGGGCAACCGGTGGGGTTCCCTGGGCGGCTGGAGCAAGGCCGCGGCGCAGGACTTCCGCATCCTGATGCTTGACCAGCGCGGCACCGGCCTGTCCACGCCGCTTGACCGCCACACCCTCCCGCGCCGGGGAACCCCGGCCGAACAGGCCGCCTACCTGGAGCATTTCCGGGCGGACTCGATCGTCGCCGACGCCGAACTGATCCGTGCGGCGCTCGGGTCCCCGCCCTGGACCGTCTACGGCCAGAGCTACGGGGGCTTCTGCGCGCTGACCTACCTTTCCTTCGCGCCCGAGGGCATCCGGGAAGCGCTGATCACCGGCGGCCTGGCACCGCTCACCGGCAGCGCCGACCGGGTGTACCGGGCCACCTTCCAGCGCGTGGCCGCCCGGAACGCCGAATATTTCGGCTGGTATCCCGAGGACCGGAAAACCGTTGAACGGATCGCGGCACACTTGCGGTCCACCGCCGAGGTCCTGCCGGACGGCTCACCCCTGACCGTGGAGCGGTTCCAGATGGTGGGGGCCTTCCTGGGCGGCAACACCCGGGTGGACAGCCTCCACTACCTGCTGGAAGATGCCTTCGTGGAGACCGCGGCCGGCCCGCGGCTCTCGGACTCCTTCCTGGAGCAGGTGCAGGGCGTGGTTTCACGGCGTTCCAACCCGCTGTACGCGCTGATGCATGAATCCATTTATGGCCAGGGTCCCGCCACGGACTGGTCCGCCTGGCGCGTGCTGCAGGAATTTCCGCAGTTCCGGCCGGACGCCGATCCGGTGCTGCTCACCGGGGAAATGGTCTACCCGTGGTATTTCGAGCAGGACCCTGCACTGCGGCCGCTGCGCGAAACGGCGGAACTGCTGGCTGCGAAGGACGACTGGACGCCGCTGTATGACCCGGAGCGGCTGGCCGTGAACCGGGTTCCGGTGGCCGCGGCGGTCTACTCGGATGACATTTACGTTGACCGCGGCCTTTCGCTGGAGACGGCGTCGGCGGTGCAGGGCCTCCAGGTCTGGGAGACCTCCGATTTCCACCATGACGGGATCGCCGACGACGGTGAGCGGATCTTCTCCCGCCTGCTGGGGATGGCCAGGTCAGGCAGCCGCTGACTGGCGGCGCGACATGCGGGTGAGGAACGCCGCGGCCAGCACGGCGGCGCCGATGGCCGCGCCGAGCAGGTTCAGGCCCAGGTAGCCGATCCAGCCCAGGACGAGCCCGGAAACTGCGCCGCCCACGGCCCCGGCCGCGCCCATCAGCATGTCGGACACGCCCTGGACGGCCACCCGGACTTCCTGGCCCACGCTGTCGGCGAGCAGGGTGGATCCGGAGATGGTGGCAGCGGACCAGCCCATTCCCAGCAGCACCAGGCCTGCGGCCACCGCCGGTGTTGAGCCCTGCCCGAACCCGGCGACCGCCGCCGCGGTGACCAGCAGGGCGAACCCGATCATGATCGTCTCGATCCTGCCGGCCTTGTCAGTCAGCCAGCCCATGGCCGGGGACAGGGCGAACATCCCCGCGATATGCAGCGAGATCGTGAACCCGATGATCACCAGGACGTCGCCCGCGGCGGCGTGGCCGGCATGGGACGCTCCCGTGCCTTCCACCAGGTGCTGCAGGTGCAGGGGCGTCATGGACATCACCCCGACCATGACGGCATGGGCTGCGACCACGGCCGTTACGGCCAGCACTGCTGCCCGCGACTCCCCGATGGCGTGCAGGCCGCGGAGCAGCGACCCCGCGGTCCGCGGTTCCGGGCCGGGTTTCGGGGCCGGCTGCGGGGAAAGTCCTGTGCCTGCCTCCCGGCCGTCCGGCGAGGCGTCCCTGGCCGCGAGTTCACGCGCCAGCAGGAGCGGGTCCGGGCGGAGTCCTGCAAAAAGGAGCACTGTGGCCAGCACAAGTCCGGCCGCGGCGATCACGAAGGGACCGGCCACCGGGGGCAGTCCCAGGGCTGTACCGACGGCGGCACCGGGCTGGATGAGGTTGGGTCCCGCCACGGCCCCGACCGTCATCGCCCAGACGACGGCGGAGAGCGCACGGCCGCGGTGCTCAGGTGCAGCGAGGTCGACGGCGGCAAAGCGCGCCTGCAGGCTGGCGGCGGTGCCGATGCCGATGCCCGCGGCGCCCAGGAGCAGCAGGATGAAAAATCCGGAGACCACGGCGAGGACCATGAGCACGGCCCCGGCGAGGGCGGCGGCGAGCCCGGCCACCTGGCCGGTCCGGCGGCCGCGCCGGTCGGCAAGTGCGGCCAGCGGCAACGCGGCGGCGGCAGCCCCGAGCGTCATCACCGTGGCGACGGCACCCGCCCACGCCGTCGAGCCCGACAGCTCCACGGCAAGGATGGACCCGATGGAGACGGTGGCCCCCGTGCCGATCCCGCCCAGCACCTGGGCCGCGCCCAGGAGCACCACGGTACGCCGCTGCACCTGGCGCACGCCCTGATCCTTCGCAAGTGTGCGGGCCATGGTCCGAGCCTAGTCCCCTCCGTTCACCACCAGAAGGGGGTTTAACCAGGAGATCCCGGCCGCGCGGGCGGCCGGGATCACTCTGGTTGGAAAAAGGCGCCGACGACGTTATTCGACTTCGCTGTGGCTCTTCCGGGCGTCTTCCTCAAGCCGGGGATCGATCTTCGCGGCCTGGGCCTTGGAGCTGACCAGGCTGGCGATCACGGCGATGATGATGGTGCCGACGATGACTGCCAGGGACACGAAGGTGGGGATCTCGGGGGCCCATTCGATGTGCTTGCCGCCGTTGATGAACGGTAGTTCGTTGACGTGCATGGCGTGCAGGACGAGCTTGACGCCGATGAACGCGAGGATGAACGACAGTGCGTGCTTCAGGTAGATGAGGCGGTTCATCAGTCCACCCAGCAGGAAGTACAGCTGGCGAAGGCCCATGAGGGCGAACAGGTTGGCGGTGAAGACGATGAACGGGCTCTGGGTCAGGCCGAAGATCGCGGGGATCGAGTCCACGGCGAAGAGCAGGTCGGTGAGGCCGATGGTGATGAAGACGATCACCATGGGGGTGAAAACCTTCTTGCCGTTCACGCTGGTGCGCAGCTTTCCGCCGTCGAACTTCTCCGACATGGGGATGACCTTGCGGATCCTGGCGATCAGCGGGTTCTCGCGGTCCTCTTCCTCCTCGCCCTCGTCCTGGGCCTGCTTCCAGGCAGTCCACAGCAGGAAGGCACCGAAGATGTAGAACACCCAGCTGAACTGTTCAATGACCATGGCGCCGAGCAGGATGAAGATGCCGCGCAGGACCAGCGCGATGATGATGCCCACCATCAGTACTTCCTGCTGGTATTTCCGCGGCACGGAGAACCTGGCCATGATGATGATGAACACGAACAGGTTGTCGATGCTGAGGCTGTATTCGGTGACCCAGCCTGCCACGAACTGGCCGCCGAACTCGGGGCCGGTGAAGGCGAACATGGCGCCGGCGAACACGAGGGCCAGGGAAACGTAGAACGCCACCCACAGGCCTGCTTCCTTCATGGAGGGTTCGTGCGGGCGGCGGACCACGAGGAGGAGGTCGGTCAGGAGGATCAGGCCCAGGACGACAAACGAGCCGACCTCAAACCATACGGGTAAATCGAGCACAGAGCAGCCTTTCGCAGGGTACACAGAAGCGGTGTAAGTCTCTCCGGCCCGCCTGTGCACTTGGTGCTGATGTGGCGGACCCGCTACGCCCGGCCGGGCAACTGTGCCCTGCGTGTTGACGATCGTAGCGCTCGGGATACTCCCCTACGTGCCATTAACTGTACCCCAGGCGCCGGCCGCTCCGCGCCCAGGGGTGTGCTGTCACCTAGGCGTGGCCCGCCGCCTGCATCTGGCGCAGTTCCTTCTTCAGTTCGCCGACTTCGTCGCGGATGCGCGCCGCCACCTCGAACTGAAGCTCGGCCGCCGCCCCGTGCATTTGTTCGGTGAGCTGTTCGATCAGTCCCACCAGGTCCTCGGCCGGCGCGGCTGCCAGCCCGTCGGAACGGACGTGCGCCGCGCCCTTCTTCGCCCCGGGCTTTGTTGCCCCCGTGATGCCGCGCTTGCCCTTGCCGTAATCGAAGCTGCCCAGCAGCGCCTCGGTATCGGCGTCTTCCTTGGCCAACTGGTCCGTGATGTCGGCGATCTTCTTCCGCAGCGGTTGGGGATCGACGCCATGTTCCTTGTTGTACGCCACCTGGATGGCGCGGCGCCGGTTGGTCTCGTCAATGGCGTTGGCCATGGACTCGGTGATCCGGTCCGCGTACATGTGCACCTGGCCGGAGACGTTGCGGGCGGCACGTCCGATGGTCTGGATCAGCGAGGTGGAGGAGCGCAGGAAGCCTTCCTTGTCCGCATCGAGGATGCTGACCAGGGACACTTCGGGAAGGTCAAGTCCCTCACGGAGGAGGTTGATGCCCACCAGGACGTCGAAGGAACCCAGCCGCAGCTCGCGCAGCAGTTCCACGCGGCGCAGGGTATCGACGTCCGAGTGCAGGTATTCCACCTTGACGCCGTGGCCCAGCAGGTAGTCTGTGAGGTCTTCCGCCATGCGCTTGGTCAGCGTGGTCACCAGGACGCGTTCGTCCTTCTCCACCCGGGTCTTGATCTCGCCGAGGAGGTCGTCGATCTGGCCCTTTGTCGGCTTGACCACTACCTCGGGATCCACCAGGCCGGTGGGACGGATGATCTGCTGGACGAATCCGTCCGCCTTGCCGAGCTCGTACTTGCCGGGGGTGGCCGAGAGGTAGACGGTCTGGCCTACCCGCTCGAGGAACTCGTCCCATTTCAGCGGCCGGTTGTCCATGGCCGACGGCAACCGGAAGCCGAAGTCCACCAGGTTCCGTTTGCGGGACATGTCGCCTTCGTACATGGCGCCGATCTGCGGAATGGTCACGTGGGACTCGTCCACCACCAACAGGAAATCGTCCGGGAAGTAGTCCAGGAGGCAGTGGGGAGCGGTTCCAGGCCCGCGCCCGTCAATGTGCGCGGAGTAGTTCTCGATGCCGTTGCAGAACCCCATCTGCTGCATCATCTCGAGATCATAGGTGGTGCGCATCCGCAGCCGTTGGGCTTCGACGAGCTTGTTCTGGCTTTCCAGCACGTTCAGCCGGTCTGCCAGTTCATCCTCGATCCGCTTGATGGCCCGCGCCATCCGCTCCGGCCCGGCCACGTAGTGGGATGCGGGGAAGACGTACATTTCCTCCTCGTCGCGGATGACCTCGCCAGTGAGGGGATGCAGGGTGTGGATGTTCTCGATTTCGTCGCCGAAGAACTCGATCCGGATGGCCAGTTCCTCGTACATCGGAATGATTTCCACGGTGTCGCCGCGGACGCGGAACGTGCCCCGGTGGAAGTCGACGTCGTTGCGGGCGTACTGCATGGACACAAATTTGCGCAGGAGGTCGTCCCGGTTCATCTCGGCGCCCCGCCGCAGGGTGACCATGCCGGAGATGTATTCCTCCGGGGTTCCCAGGCCATAGATGCAGGACACGGTGGCCACCACGATCACGTCGCGGCGGGTCAGCAGCGCGTTGGTGGCGGAGTGGCGGAGCCGTTCAACTTCCTCATTGATGGACGAATCCTTCTCGATGAAAGTATCCGTCTGCGCCACATAGGCTTCGGGCTGGTAGTAGTCGTAATAGGAAACGAAATACTCCACCGCGTTGTTGGGCAGCAATTCGCGGAACTCATTGGCCAGCTGGGCCGCAAGGGTCTTGTTCTGGACCATCACCAGGGTGGGGCGCTGCACCTGCTCGATGAGCCACGCGGTGGTGGCGCTCTTTCCGGTACCGGTGGCACCGAGCAGCACCACGTCCTTCTCGCCGTTGTTGATGCGCTCCGTCAGTTCCGCGATGGCGGCCGGCTGGTCTCCCGCGGGTTTGAACTCACTGATGACTTCGAAGGGCGCTACAACACGGTTGATCTCCTGCGCAAGGCTCATGAAACTAATTTACCGCCGCGCACTGACACTGGGTGGCCGCGTCCGTTACAGGCGAACAGCCACAGGGGCGGCCCGCTGGTTTCAGGACGCGTACGACGGCGGGACCCACCCGGTTGCCTCGGCCCAGCCGGTCATCCGCGGCCAGGCGACGTCCGTGAACCAGGGTTCCTTCGCCTCGGCATAGCCCCTGGTGGTGCCTTGGTCCGCGAAGCGTCCGGCGAGGTCGGATTTGTGGGCTTCGTACAGACGCACCGCGGAGGGATCGTCGCGCAGCCAGTCACGGAACATGAGGGCGTAGCGCCAGCCGGCTGAGCCTGCGGCCCGGACGTGCACGTTGACGGCACGGCACGGATCGGCGTTGGCGTGGAACCGCTTCAGCCACAGGGAGGGACCGGGCGCGCCGGGTTTCGGGGTGTCCGATTCCACCCCCCGGACCGCCGGAAAGCCGGCAGCGGCGAGGAGCGGCGCCAGTTTCTCCGCTGCCTCAAGGTCCTGCACCGCCACCTGCAGGTCGATGACGTCCTTCGAGGCCAGGCCCGGTACCGCCGTGGACCCGATATGGTCCACGCCGAGGATCAGGTCCGGTGCGGCCGCCACCAGCCGGGCCGCGATCCTGGCCGCCTGCTGCGCCCAGTCCTGCCGGTGCGGCTCCAGGACCGGACCCCCGTCCCGTGGAGCGCGCGCGCCGGCGGCCAGGTTGCGGGCGAACGGCACCAGCCGGCCGTCCCAGAGCCGGTCCACCTGGTCCAGCAGGTGCTGCACAGTGCCGGAGTTGTCCAGGACGACGTCGGCGGCGGCCAGCCGCACGTCGCGCGGGGCCTGGGCGGCCATCCGCGACCGGGCCGCCTCGGCTGTCATGCCTCGCAGTTCCTGCATGCGCTGCACCCGCACATCGTCCGGGGCGTCCACCACGACCACCAGGTGGAAGACGGCGCCCTGGCCTGTCTCCACCAGGAGGGGGATGTCCTGGACCACCACGGCGCCGTCGGGTGCCGCCGCCGTGATGGCCGCAGCCCGTGCCCGCACCAGCGGGTGGACGATCGCGTTCAGCACCGTGAGGCGTTCCGGGTGCCCGAACACCGCCTCGCCGAGCCTTGCCCGGTCAAGCCGCCCGCCGCCGTCGAGCATGCCGGGCCCGAACTCCGCAACGATACGTTCCAGGCCTTCCGTGCCGGGCTCCACCACTTCGCGGGCCAGCGCATCGGCGTCCACCAGGACCGCGCCGTGTTCCCGCAGCCGCGCGGCCACCACTGACTTCCCGGACGCAATGCCGCCCGTCAACCCGATCTTCAGCATGCACCCACCCTACCCACCGCCCCGCACCGGCTCCGCTACTAGACTGGGCCGGGTGCATGAACAGGAGAGCAGGGCCACGGCCTACACCACACTGGCGTCCGGTCCGGATTTCCGGCACGAACTCGAGATCAAGCGCTCCAGGTTCATTACCGTGCTGCGCCGCGCTGCCACCGAGGACGACGCGCGGGACCTGGTGGCGGGGCTCCGCCGGGAGTTCCACGACGCCCGGCACCACTGCTCGGCGTTCATCATCGGCCCGGACCGTCACATCCAGCGCTCCAGTGACGACGGCGAACCCTCAGGGACCGCCGGAATCCCCATGCTGGAGGCCCTCGCCAAACGGGAAACGATGCCCGGGGTGGCCGACCTCAGCGACGTGGCCGCCGTCGTCGTGCGCTACTTTGGCGGCGTCCTGCTGGGCGCCGGCGGCCTGGTGCGGGCGTATTCCGAGTCCGTGTCCGCCGCGCTGTCGCTGGCGCCGCTGGTGCGCCGCAGCAGGCTCCGCGTCTGCGCCGTGGAGGTGCCGCACGCCGGCGCGGGACGGCTGGAAAACGATTTGAGGGCGGCCGGTTTCACCATGGCCACCACAACCTACGGTGCCCGGGGAACGGTCCTGCGGGTCGCCGTCGCCGACGAGGCCGGCGCCATGGCGGCTGCCGCGGAACAGGTCCAGGTCCTCACCGCCGGCGGCGCCGAACTCACTCCCGAAGGAACGGAATGGATTGATGAGCCCTTCTCCTGAGGTGTCCCTGGCGGACGTTGACTACGCCATGGCGGAGCGGTTGCTTGACCTGGCAAGGCGCGACGCCTCCCCGGATGAGGTGGCGCCCCCACTGGGCGGCCCGGGCTGGAACCTGGAGCGGACCGCATGGTTCTTCAGCTACCACCGGGCCGCGGCCGAGGGATTGGACGGCCCGGCCGCGGAGAAATCATGGGCCGTCTTCAGCAACGGCGACGTGGCCGGGTCCGTGCGGCTCAAGCGGGAAGCGGCGGACGTCCGATCAGCAGAGACCGGCATCTGGCTTGGCAGGAGCTTCCGCTCCCGCGGCATCGGCGGCGCCGCACTGCACCTGGTCCTGGCCGAAGCCCGGCGGGCGGGCCTGCGGCGCGTCACGACCCGGACCCTGGCCGGAAACCTCAGCGCCCAGCGGCTGCTCGCGGCGGCCGGGGCGGCACTGACGCACGACGACGACGGAACAGTCCTCGCCGTCGTCGACCTTTAGTCGTACCGCTTTATAGGCAAAAGACCCCCTGCCGGTGTGGCAGGGGGTCTTTTGTGGCCCGGTTACCCGGGCCGGCGGCAATTAGTTGCCGGTCAGCTTCTCGCGCAGGGCAGCAAGAGCCTCGTCCGAAGCCAGGGTGCCGGCACCGGAATCGGTGGCAGCAGGCTCGGAGGAGTAGCTGGTGGCGCCGGAGTCGCCGTCACCGGACGTTGCTGCGGCAGCGTCGTCGGCAGCGTGCTGGGCAACCTGCTTCTTGTGTGCTTCCCAACGGGCCTGGGCGTCAGCGTACTGCTGCTCCCATGCGGCGCGCTGTGCTTCGTAGCCCTCGAGCCATTCGTTGGACTCGGGGTCGAAGCCCTCGGGGTACTTGTAGTTGCCCTCTTCGTCGTACTCTGCGGCCATGCCGTACAGTGCGGGATCGAATTCGGTGCTGTCGGCGTCGACGCCCTCGTTGGCCTGCTTGAGGGACAGCGAGATGCGGCGGCGTTCGAGGTCGATGTCGATGACCTTGACGAACAGTTCGTCGCCAACGGACACAACCTGCTCGGCCAGTTCGACGTGGCGCACGGCGAGCTCGGAGATGTGGACCAGGCCTTCGATGCCGTCTTCGACGCGGACGAACGCACCGAACGGAACGAGCTTGGTGACCTTACCCGGAACAACCTGGCCGAGGGCGTGGGTGCGGGCGAAGGTCTGCCACGGGTCTTCCTGCGTAGCCTTGAGGGACAGGGAGACACGCTCGCGGTCCAGGTCCACTTCGAGGACCTCGACGGTGACTTCCTGGCCAACCTCGACAACCTCGGACGGGTGGTCGATGTGCTTCCAGGACAGCTCGGAAACGTGCACCAGGCCGTCTACGCCGCCCAGGTCCACGAAGGCACCGAAGTTGACGATGGAGGAAACGACACCGGGACGGACCTGGCCCTTTTCCAGCTTGTTGAGGAAGGTGGAGCGGACCTCGGACTGGGTCTGCTCGAGCCATGCACGGCGGGACAGGACCACGTTGTTGCGGTTCTTGTCCAGTTCGATGATCTTGGCTTCGATCTGCTGGCCGATGTACGGAGCCAGGTCGCGCACGCGGCGCATCTCGACCAGGGATGCGGGCAGGAAGCCGCGCAGGCCGATGTCGAGGATAAGACCACCCTTGACGACCTCGATGACGGTACCGGTGACGACACCGTCTTCTTCCTTGACCTTCTCGATGTCGCCCCAGGCACGCTCGTACTGAGCGCGCTTCTTGGAGAGGATCAGGCGGCCTTCTTTGTCTTCCTTGGTGAGCACCAGGGCTTCGACCTGATCGCCGACGGAGACGACGTCTCCGGGGTCAACGTCGTGCTTGATGGAAAGCTCGCGGGAGGGGATGACACCTTCGGTCTTGTAACCGATGTCGAGCAGGACTTCATCGCGGTCGACCTTGACGACGGTACCTTCGACGAGGTCTCCGTCGTTGAAGTACTTGATGGTCGCGTCGACTGCTGCGAGGAAGTCCTCAGCGGTACCGATGTCGTTAATGGCGACTACGGGGGTACCGGGCTTCTCGGTGGAGGTGATGGTCATGTAGTAGGGGCTCCGTTGTGGATAGTTAGTCGGTCAGGCAAACCGGCGCGCCCGCGTCATGGAACGCAGGCGCGACTCTCGGCGAATCCGACGGATTCCCCGGGTCATCCTGATTTTGTGGATTGTTTTGTACTGCAGCGGCGTGCACGTGGTACACGCCCGCTTATTCTAGTCGCCACCGGCAACACGGGTCAAAAGCGGCGGCGGGCCGTTCCCCTAGAAATGGGTGAGGCAGTGCGTGGCCCGCTCCACGGCGAACACCTGGCGGGCTTTCAGGGCAGCCCCCAGCCCTGCTTCCGTGATGGCGCCGGCTGCCTGCAGCGTGACGGGACAGACGCCGCCCACGTAAATGGAGGACAGCGCGGAAACGTCCAGCTCCAGGTCTGCGGCGGTTCCGTCAGCGAGGCGTTCGACGGCGGGCCGGCCGCCGTCGACGTCCAGGCCGAACGTTCCCGCCGCCAGGCCGAGCGGGTCCCGGACCGTGAGGACCAGCCGCCCGTCGGCCGGGTAGTGCCGGGCGGCCAGCGCCGCGGGAACGTCGAGGATCCGCAGCCACAGCATGTCCCGGCTGTCCGAGGCGTCGATGCAGCGCGCGTCCGACAACGCCCACCCCAGCGGGTCATCCACCGGCGCCTCATTCCAGGAAACGCGCTCCACGAGGTCGATCGCGGCCAGGTACTGCCAGAGCTCCAGGTACGCGTGGTCCGTGGCGGCCACCAGGTCCACCACTTCCACGGTGTAGGGCTCGGTGTCCCAGCCGAGGAACTTGTAGGAGACATAACCGTCGATCACGCCGTCCGGTCCGTAGTGCAGCGCCACCTTGATGGCCGGATCCTCCTTGCCGTCGCGGCCCAGGGATCCCGATGCCAGCTGCCGGTACCATTCCTGCCGGTCGATGGAGCCGGGTGTGTGGCGGTGCACGCGTGCGAAGACGGCGGGGGCCACCTCGAGCAGCACTTTGGGGTCAGCGACCTCGACGCTTCCCGTGGCCTGGTGCCGGAGGCTGAAGCGGGCCGTGGTGTCCACCTTGATGGAGCGTTCGAGGCTGGCCACGCCATAGCCGAAGCGCCCGTAGATGGTGCCTTCGGACGCGGTCAGCGCTGCCACGGCGATACCGTCGTCCTTGGCCAGCTGCAGGTCTTCGGTCATCATCCGGCGGAGCAGGCCGCGCCTGCGGTGCGACGTGCGGACTGTTACCGCGGTGACCAGCTGCGCCTCGAGCATCCGGCCGAAGCCGATGTTGAGGCTTTTGCGCATGGTGCCGAACGTGGCCACCGGCACGTCGGCGGGCAGGGAGGACGGCGCTACCGGACCCGTCTGGTAGGCGCCGGTGAAGATCCGGCCGTCCGCTTCATAGGTGGCAAGGGACCGCTCCACGTGGTCGGGAGTGCGGGTGGCTTCGTGGAAGCCGAAGCCTACGGCCCGGGCCCACGTTTCGGCCTCCGCGTACCCGTCCTTGCCTTTGGACACGGCGGCAAAGCGCCGGATTTCGTAGTTTGCGCTCAGGTCACCCATTTGTCCGAGCCTAGTAACGAATCCGGCGCCTGACCAGCAACGACGCCCTCCAAGGTTGGCGTGGACGGCCGGCCTAGGAGACTGCTGAACTAAGTGCTTCGTGGGGCTGGTCCCGGGCGTTCA
>NZ_JBTZSU010000038.1:0-41133 GCF_054890965.1 Arthrobacter sp. C152 | reverse complement strand
TCGCCTTGATCCATTCCGGCTTGCGTTCCACCGGGATCGCAGCGTTGCGCTGCTCGATCCGCAGCATCTTCCGGCCCTCAGGTGCCAATGTCACAGTAGAGCTCCTTCAGGGCTCGAAACCAATGCTTCTTCGTGCTTGCGGAATTCCTCCACAAACCGGTCCACGATATGGGCCGGCTGGATGTCCCGGCCTGTCTCCAGGGACATGGTGGTCACCCCGGCATCGGTGATGCCGCAGGCGATGATCTGCCCGTACGGGGCGAGGTCGTTGCTGCAGTTGATGGCAACGCCATGCATGGTGACCCCGTTCAGGACACGGATGCCGATGGCGGCGATCTTGCGGTCCGGGCCCTTGGCATCAGCCTTGATCCAGACGCCGGCTCGGCCCTTGATGCGTTCAGCCTGAATGCCGTAGTCCGCCATGACGGAGATCATGATCTCTTCGAGCCGCTCGACATAGTCGCGGATGCCCGAGCGGTTCTTCAGTTTCACGATGGGGTAGGCAATCAACTGGCCGGGTCCGTGCCAGGTCAGCTTTCCGCCGCGGTCGACCGGGACGACGGGCGTCCCGTCAAACGGCCTTTCGTGCTCCTCCGTGAGCTTGCCGGCCGTGTAGACGGCGGCGTGCTCCAAAAGCAGGACGGTGCTGGGGGCAACGCCTGCGACGACTTCGTCGTGGAGTTCGCGCTGGGCATCCCAGCCGTCCATGTAATCGACGAAGTCGGGGGCAAGACCCAGCTGTGAAAACTCAAGAGTCATGGCATCCAGCTTAGTCCCCGAAGCCGCACGCTCCCGGTTTAGTGTCCAAGCTCACCGCCGGCACCCGGACGGGGGAGGCGCAGCGCCCCTGTGGATAACTTCTGCAGGCCGGGCGCGTTTCGGCTAGACATGGAGCATGGACGATTCGCAGGCCCCCGGAATTGCCGGTTACGACGTCGGGCGGCTGCTGGGCCGCGGCGGCAGCGCAGACGTGTGGCTGGCCACCGAGCAGCGGACAGGGAAGCGCGTCGCGGTGAAGTGCTTCCGGGCCGGGGCCGATGAAACGGGCAATCCCGCCGTCGGCGAGGAAGAGCTGCGGCGGGAGCTCCGGATCCTGTCGGTCCTGGACCACCCGCACCTCATCAGGGCGCACGACGCGGTCCGCGTGGACGGGCCCGGCAACGGTTTGGCACTGACCATGGATTACGCCGCCGGCGGATCGCTGGCCCAGCTGGTGCGTGCGCGCGGCAGCCTCAGCGTGGGGGAGACCGTCACTGTCCTGACTCCCATTGCCCAGGCACTTGGCTACCTCCACGGGAAGGGCTTCACGCATTCGGATGTCGCCCCCGGGAACGTGCTGTTCACCGGGCAGGGCAAACCGATGCTCTCCGATGTGGGCGTCGCCCGGATGATCGGGGACCCGGGCAGCACACTGCCCCCGGGGACCCGCGGCTTCCTGGACCCGGCGCCGGTGGATGCCGTGCGCGCCGGGCTCCAGCCCGAACGGGATGTTTACGCAGCGGCCGCCCTGGGGTGGTTCTGCCTGACGGGCGCTGCGCCCGGGCGGACCGCTGGACGGCCGCCGCTTTCCCTGCTGGTTCCCGGCGTCCCCAGGGAACTCGCCCTTGCCCTGGAAGCCGGGCTTCATGAGGACTGGCGGCAGCGTCCCACAGCCATGGCCCTGGCCACGGCCGTGTACCGCAGCGCCGCGCCGCTGCCGGTGGACCTGGCCGATGCCGTGCACCCCACAGTCATCCCCGAGCTGCTGACCCGCCGCCGCGATCGCGGGCACGAGGCTGCCGGCGGGCGCAGGGCGAAACTGCGGGGCCTGGTGCGGCGGGCTGCGACCTCCCGCCTGTCCCGGCTGGGACCGCCGGCGCGCAGCATGCCTTTTCCGCAGCCGGAACCGCCGTCTCCGCGGCCCGAAGGCATCGCCCCGGTTCGTGGAAAGCATGCTGTCTCTTACGCCCGGGTCTCCGGCGGGTCCGCAGCGCGTGCCAGGCTCCTCGCCGCCGTGCCCGTCGTGGCCGCGGCCGGGGCTGCGGTGTCGTGGCTCCTCGCGGCGCCCGGCGGTGGACCGGGGTTTCCCGCAGCGGGTCCCGGCCCTGCGCCGGCCACCACACTGGTTGCCGGTCCCGGCGGTGATGGGGAAACAGGCACCCACGGAAGACAGTCAGACGCGGCGCGTACGGATGCCGCCCTGCAGCAGGCCCGCTCGGCTGACCCGCTGCTGGCCGTGGCCGGCCTTGCCGCCCTGCGGGACCAGGCCTTCAGCAGCGGGAAGGCGGAGTTGCTGGACGCCGTGAACGCGGCCGGATCACCGGCAGCGGCGGCGGACCAGCGCATCTCCGCCGGGCTGGACAACGCGGGGCTGCGGCTGGACGGATTCGCCAGTTCGGTTTCGGCGGCAACCGTCGAGGACGGTGCAACCGGCGCCAGGGCAGTGGTCGCGCTGACCTCGGCCACCTCCGGCTACCGGACGCTGGACGCCGACGGCGCCGCCGTGGCCACAGGTGCACCCGGCCCCGCCCAACGGCTCCGGCTGGTCCTGGTGCGGGTGGACGGCCAGTGGTTGATCAGCGAGATCCATCCGGGCGCCTGAGCCGGGCCAGGATCGCCGGCCGCGCCCAGACCGCTAGCCGCGTCCGCCGTGATGCCCGGCCACCCAGCGTGCGCCGTCGTCCAGGCGATGGTGCTGCCACTGGAAACCGGCGGCGGAAAGGACGGCCGGCTCCATGCGCTGGCTGTACAGCAGGAGCTCCTCGGCCAGGCCCGGCAGCACCGTGCGGAGGACGGGGGCGGGAACACGGAACGCGGCGGGCCGGTGCAGGGCCCGGGCCAGCGCCGCCACCGTGGTGTTCACGTCCGCTTGTTCCGGGGCGGACAGGTTGACCGGGCCGGAGACCGCGGAATCGAGCAGGAAGAGGAAGGCGGCTGAAACATCGGGAAGCGTCACCCATGGCCAGAATTGGCGCCCGTTGCCGAACGGACCGCCGACCCCCAACCGCAGCAGTGGCAGCAGCCGTCCCAGGGCACCGCCGGAACGGCTGAAAACGATCCCGGTACGCGGCGTGACAACGCGCACGCCGGCGGGCGCCGCCAGCGCGGCCTGCTCCCACTCGACACAGATCTGCGCGAGGATGCCCGCGCCGGGCGGTGCGTCCTCCCGCAGGACCGTATTGCCGGCGTCACCGTAGTAGCCCGAACCGGACTGGCTGATGAACGTCTTCGGCGGCGAGTCCAGGTGCGCCATGGCCCGCACCAGGGTCCGGGTCGGCCCCAGCCGCGAACTGAACAGCTCCTCAACCCGCCTCCGGGTCCAGGGCCGGTCCCCGATCCCGGCGCCGGAAAGATTCACGACGGCGTCCGCCCCGGCAAGTGCGACCGGGTCCAGGGTTCCGGCCGCCGGGTCCCAGCGGACTTCGGCGGCGTGGGCAGGTGCCCGCCGGACCAGCCTCACCACGGAATGGCCGGCCTCGTGGAAGGCTTTGGACAGGGAACTGCCGATGAGCCCGGAGGCGCCGGCCATGACGATGCGCATGGTCCATCTCACCACGGCCGCGGCGTCCCGGCACCTCCCGCGGCGCGGGGGAGGGGTTGACTATGATCAAACGATGACCTCTTCGAGCTACCTCCGTTTTCCGCATCTGCACGGCGATCTGGTCACCTTCGTGGCCGAGGACGACGTGTGGATTGCGCCCCTGGACGGCGGGCGGGCCTGGCGCGTTTCCTCGCTCCAGCTTCCCGCCCGCAACCCCCGCTTCACCCCTGACGGCAAACGCCTGGTGTGGACAGTGGTGCAGGGAACGGCTCCGGAGGTCGTCTCAGCGCAGGTCGACGGCGGCGGCTACCGGCAGCTGACCTACTTCGGCCACAGCACCACCAGGGTGAAGGGGTTCACCGCGGCCGGCTCGGTGGTGGTCACCAGTGCTTTCCGCCAGGCGGAGAGCCGGCACACCTACGCATACAGCGTGCCGCTCGACGGCGGCTGGGCCCAGGAGCTGCCCTACGGGCCGGTGGAATCGGTGGCTTTCGGGCCGGAGGTGGGCGATGAGCGCCCCGTCGTCCTGGGAAGCGTGCTGTCCCGGGAACCGGCGTGGTGGAAGCGGTACCGCGGCGGCACCGCAGGAAAGCTGTGGATCGACTCTGACGGTAACGGCGAGTTCGAGCGCCTCCTGCCGGACCTTGACGGCAACCTCACCGACCCCCTCTGGGTGGATGGCAGGATCGCCTTCCTGTCCGATCACGAAGGCTACGGCAACCTCTACTCTGTCCTGCCCAGCGGCAAAGACCTGCGCCGCCACACCGACCACCAGGACTTTTACGTGCGGCACGCCGCCACCGACGGCAAACGGATCATCTTCGAAGCCGCGGGTGAACTGTGGGTGCTCCATGACCTCGGCTCCGACGCGGTGAAGCTGGAGATCACCCTCGGCTCTGCCTCGCAGTCCCGCCGCCCCGCGCTCCTCGACGCCGCCAAGCACCTCGGGTCGGTGGTGCCGGACGGCACCGGGGCCGCCAGCGCCGTCGAGTCCCACGGCACCATCCACTGGCTGCGGCACAAGGACGGCCCGTCCCGCATCATCGAGGCTACGCCGGGCGTGCGGGGCCGGCTGCCACGGCCGCTGGGGGACGGGCGCATTGCCTATGTGGCCGACCACGACGGCGTGGAAGCGCTGCACATCAAGGATATCGCGGCCCCTGTCCCTGCCGGCCCTGCAGCCGGCCAAGAGGCACTTGGCCGGGAGCCCGTCCCTGCCGGGACGGACCCTGCGAAGGGACCGGAAACGGTCAGGCTGCCGCAGCCGGTTCCGGCCTCGGGGGCTGCGGTGCTGCCGGGGCATAGCAGCCACGCCCCGACAGACGACGAGCAGCAGGCAGACGTGGCTCCCGAAGCGTCGGCGTCCGTTGCCGAGGCGCAGTCCGGCGCGGCGTCAGGGGGCATCAGCGTGCCCACGCCCGCGCGCGCCAGTTCGCTGGAAGCAAGCCCGGACGGCCGGTGGATAGCCATGGGCACCTCATTCGGCGACGTGCACGTGGTGGACACGCACAGCGGGGACTTCTCGCTCGTTGCGAGCATCGGTGAAGGCAGCATCGCCGAACTGGCATGGTCGGCCGACTCACGCTGGCTCGCCTGGTCGGAGCCGGTGACCTCCTTCGGTTCCCGTAGCCGGCTTCGGCTGGCCACGGTGGACAACCTGGAGGCCGACCCCGTGGACGTCACCGACGGACGGTTCCGCGACGCCTCCCCATCCTTCACCCCGGACGGAAAATTCCTGGCCTTCCTGTCCAACCGCAGCTTCGATCCCGTCTACGACGGCCACTCGTTCGATCTCTCCTTCCCCAGCCCCATCAAGCCTTACCTGGTGGCACTCGCCGCCGGCACGCCGTCGCCCTTTGGCCCGTCGGTGGATCCCGCCGGCGCCGGACCCGCGGCTGAAGCGGAGACCGGCAGCAGCGGCACGGGCGGCAGCCGGGACGACGCCGTACCCGCCGTCCAGGTGGATCCGGAGGGCCTGGCCCACCGCGTGATCACCGTTCCGGTGCCGCAGGGCAACTACAGCTCGCTGAAGACCGCCGACGGAGCCCTCCTGTGGCTCGACTCCGTCCTGGCCGGTGTCACCGGCGACGGCAAAGCCGACCAGGAGGACAAGGATGCGCGCCCCAGCCTGGTGCGCTACGACCTCACACAGCGGAAGAAGGCCACCCTGGTGGACTCGCTGGACAGCTACCGGCTCTCCGGTGACCGCAAAAAAGTGGCCGTGGTCTGCGACAAGCAGGTCACCGTGGTTCCTGCGGACGCCAAGGCCGATGAGGACTCGGGCAAGGTGGTCACGGTGGACCTCGCCCGCATCCGCGTCCTGCTGGACCCGCCCAGCGTCTGGGGCCAGGCGTTCGACGAAGCGTGGCGCCTGCAGCGCGACTTCTTCTGGACCGAGGACATGGCCGGCCAGGACTGGGAATCCATCCACGCCCGCTACCGCCCCCTGGTGGACAGGCTCGGGTCCCATGATGATCTGGTGGACCTGCTGTGGGAACTGCACGGTGAACTGGGAACGTCGCACGCCTACGTCCGCCCGGCCGCCGTGACCGAACGGGGCAGCCGGGGCCAGGGCCGGCTCGGCGCCGACCTCGCGCACACCGCCGCGGGCTGGGAAATCACCCGCATCCTGGCCGGCGAGTCCTCCGACCCCCTGGCGACCTCACCGCTGACCCGGCCGGGCGTCGGTGCCAAGGCGGGGGACATCCTGCTGGCCATCGACGGCGTCCCGCTCTCCGCCGGCGTCACGCCGGCGATGCAGCTGGTCGGCGCCGCCGGCCGCGCCGTGGAACTGACCCTCCTCAACGGCCCGGCACACGGCCCGGCCGCGGGCACCCAGCGCAGGGTCGCCGTCGTGCCCGTTAAGGATGAGGAACGGCTGCGCTACCAGGAGTGGGTGGCCGGCAACCGGCGGACTGTCCGGGAGGCCTCCAACGGCACCTTCGGCTACCTGCACATCCCGGACATGATGGCCAACGGCTGGGCGCAGCTGCACCGTGACCTTGACACAGAGACGGCACTGGACGGCCTCATTGTCGACGTCCGGCGCAACCGCGGGGGCCACACGTCCCAGCTCGTGGCCGAGCTGATCGGCCGGAAAGTGACCGGCTGGAGCATGCCCCGCGGCGAGAAGCCCCGGACGTACCCGCACCACGCACCGCGCGGACCGGTGGTCATCCTTGCCGATGAATTTGCCGGCTCGGACGGGGACATCATCACGCAGGTCTCGAAGCTGCGGGGGATCGGCCCGGTCATCGGCACCCGTACCTGGGGCGGTGTGGTGGGCATCGACAACCGCTTCGCCCTGGCCGACGGCACCGGCGTCACCCAGCCCCGCTACGCCACCTGGTTCGGCGGCGGCGTCGGCTGGAGCGTGGAGAACTACGGCGTGGATCCGGACATCGAGGTGGCGTTCCCGCCGCACGCCTATGCTGCGGGCCGGGACCCCCAGCTGGAGTACGGCATCGGGGCGCTGAAGGAAATGATCCAGGAACTGCCGACTGACCGTCCGCCGGCCCGTGAGGGTTACCGCCGCCTGCGGCCGGCCCCCCTTCCCGCGCGCCGGCAGGGAAACTGACCGGAGGGACCACAAAGGGCCCTGCCGCGCCGGAACGATCCGGCGTGGCAGGGCCCTATCTGCTGCTGACGGGTGCCGGGTCAGGACTCCAGCGTGGCGTCCATCGTGATGTCGATGCTTGCCAGTGCGCCGGAAACCGGGCAGCCCACCTTGGCTTCGCCGGCGATCTTCTGGAATTCGTCCTCCGAAATGCCCGGGACCCTGGCCGAAACGGTCAGGTGGCTGCCCGTGATGCCCGTGCCGGGAACGAACGTGACATCGGCCTTGGCGCGGACTTCCTCAGGGGTGTGCCCTGCCTTGGCGAGCTCGTTGCTGAACGCCATGGAGAAGCACGCCGCGTGGGCGGCCGCGATCAGCTCTTCCGGGCTGGTCTTGCCGTTGGCCGCTTCCGTGCGCGCCTTCCAGGTGACATCAAACGTGCCCAGGCCCGAGGTGGCCAGCGACGTGGTTCCCGCGCCCTCCGTCAGGTTGCCGTTCCATACCGCATTTGCTGAACGGGTTGCTGCCATGTTCACTCCTCACATCGATTGTCCTGGGGCCGCCATTTTCGGCTGACTGCCGGGGCCCCACCGTTGTCCATCCTAGGGATCATGCCCCACCGGCGCACGGGGTGTCCGCTGTCAGAGGATTATGACCGCAGGGATCCGTATTACTGCCAGAGGGTGGCGATGGCGACGTTCACCAGCGCCAGGCCGCCCACACCGTGCGCCAGGCCCGTGGAAACCGGCTGCCCGGTCTTGACCTTGCGGGTTCCGACGACGGCCAGGACTGCCACCACTATGGCGATGACCAGCTTGATGCCCAGCTTCGCGTAGTTGGGGTGTGCATCGGGCAGGAACGGGAGCAGGCCCATCATGGCGACACCCGTCAGGAGCTGCAGGAAGGCACCGTCACGCTGGCGCGGGTGCACGGTGGGTTCGCGCATGGTGGCGATCCAGTAGCCCACGATCATGGCCGCGCCGACGATGTGCAGGAACACCAGGAAATTGAACAGAATAGTCATGTCTCCAGCTTAGCCAGTCAGTTCTACAGCCCGTAGCACAACCACGCGGGCGACAGGACGGCCGGGATGCCTCCCCCACCGCTTAAACCACGACGGCGGCGCGGGCCGCAGGTGGGATTTCCACCGCAGGCCCGCACCGCCGTCGTCGCTGGTGCTTCGCTTAGAGACCGAGGTCCGCTTCGAAGGCGCCTTCTTCAAGGCGTGCCTTCAGGGTCTGGAGGAAGCGGCCCGCGTCCGCGCCGTCAACCAGGCGGTGGTCGTACGTCAGGGACAGGTACATCATTGAGCGGATGGCGATCGAGTCGTCACCGTTTTCGTCGGCAACAACCACTGCGCGCTTGACGATCGCGCCGGTGCCCAGGATGCCTACCTGCGGCTGGTTGATGATCGGGGTGTCGAACAGGGCCCCCACCGAACCGATGTTGGTGATGCTGAAGGTGCCGCCGGACAGTTCGTCCGGGCCGATCTTGCCGTCGCGGGTGCGGGAGGCGACGTCGGCGATCTTGCCAGCCAGGCCGGCCAGGTTCAGGTTGCCTGCGTCGGCGATGACGGGAACCAGGAGGCCCTTGTCGGTGTCGACGGCGATCGCCAGGTGCTCGGCGTTGTGGTAGGTGATCTCCTGCTTGTCCTCGTCGTACGCAGCGTTGAGCTTGGGGTGCTGCTTGAGGGCTTCGGCCACAGCCTTGGCGATGAACGGCAGGAAGGTGAGCTTGACGCCGTTCTGGGCCTGGAAGGAGTTCTTGGCCCGGGCGCGCAGCTTGGCCACCTTGGTCATGTCGACCTCGTGGACCTGGGTCAGCTGGGTGGAGACTTCCAGGGACTCGCGCATGCGGCGGGCGATGACCTGGCGGATGCGGGGAGCCTTCTGGGTGGTGCCTCGCAGCGAGGAGGCAGCCGCGCCGGACGCTGCCGGTGCGGAAGCGGCAGGTGCTGCCGCCGGGGCGGCTGCGGGTGCCGTCTTGGCCTCCGCGGCGGCGATGACGTCCTGCTTGCGGATGCGGCCGCCGACGCCGGTGCCGGAGAGGGAGGAAATGTCCACGCCGTGCTGGTTGGCGAGCTTGCGGACCAGCGGGGTGACGTAACCGGATTCGGAGCCGCCGGCCGGTGCCGCTTCCTGGGCTGCAGGCGCGGCCGGTGCCGCCGCAGGTGCCGGAGCTTCCTGCTTGGGTGCTTCCTGCTTGGGAGCTTCGGGAGCGGCGGCCGGAGCGGGAGCTTCCTGCTTGGGAGCCTCGGGAGCCGGTGCGGCCTTCGGAGCCTCGGCCGGTGCGGCGGCAGCGCCGGAGCCGATGACGGCGAGCACGGAGCCCACCTCAGCGGTTTCGTCCTCGTTGACCCGGATCTCCTGGAGGGTGCCGGCTACGGGGGACGGGATCTCGGTGTCCACCTTGTCGGTGGAAACTTCCAGCAGCGGCTCGTCGACCTCGACCGAGTCGCCGACAGCCTTGAGCCAGCGGGTCACGGTGCCTTCGGTCACGCTCTCGCCCAGTGCAGGCAGGGTGACCTCGTGGCCTTCGCCGCCGCCGGCAGCCGGGGCCTCCTGGGCGGGTGCCTCCTGGGCAGGTGCTTCCTGGGCAGGGGCTGCAGGTGCCTCTTCGGCGGGTGCTCCTTCAGCCTGTGCAGCGGGTGCCTCCTGGGCGGGAGCTGCCTCTTCGGCGGGCGCGGAGCCGCCGCCGGAGCCGTCGCCGATGCGCACCAGGGGCGCGCCGACCTCGGCGGTCTCGTCTTCCGCGACCAGGATTTCCTCAATCACGCCAGCTACAGGAGAGGGGATTTCAGTGTCTACTTTGTCGGTGGAGACTTCGAGCAGCGGCTCGTCCACCTCTACCCGGTCACCCACCTGCTTGAGCCAGCGGGTGACGGTTCCTTCGGTGACGCTCTCACCGAGGGCGGGCAAGTTAACGGATTCAGACATGTCGTCCCCGTTCTCCTTATTGATCTTTAGTGCGAATGAATGCTGCCATGCTGGAAGCCTAGTGCACCCGGTCGAAACGGCCGGGTGCACCGGGCTCGGTAATGCTGCGGGAGGCTAGCCGTGAAGCGGCTTGCCCGCCAGGGCCAGGTGGGCTTCGCCCAGGGACTCGTTCTGCGTGGGGTGGGCGTGCAGCAGCTGTGCCACATCCTCCGGGTAGGCTTCCCAGTTCACGATGAGCTGGGCTTCGCCGACCTGCTCGCCCATGCGGGCGCCGATCATGTGGACGCCCACCACGGGGCCGTCCTTCTGGCGGACCAGCTTGACCAGGCCGGACGTGCCCAGGATGGAGCTCTTGCCGTTGCCCGCAAGGTTGTATTCCTGCGTCTGCACCTGGTCGTCGCCGAACTTTTCCTTGGCAGCCTTCTCGGTGTAGCCCACGGTGGCGATCTCGGGCTCGGAGTAGGTGACCTTGGGGATGTTGATGTCCTCGACGATCACCGGCTTCAGGCCGGCGATTTCCTCGGCCACGAAGATGCCCTGCTGGTAGCCGCGGTGGGCCAGCTGGACGCCGGGGACGATGTCACCGACAGCGTAGATGTTGCCGACGCCGGTGTGCAGGCGTTCGTTGGTGATGACGAAGCCGCGGTCGATGGTGATGCCGGCTTCCTCGTAGCCCAGGTTGGCGGTCACGGGGCCGCGGCCCACGGCGACCAGGAGGAGGTCGGCCTCGAAGGTCTTGCCGTCCACCAGGGTGACCTTGACGCCGTCGTCATTCTGCTCGACGCCCTGGAAGAAGACGCCGGTGGAGAACTTGATGCCGCGCTTCTTGAAGGCCCGCTCGAAGTTCTTGACGATGGTGGCGTCCTCGTTGGGGACCAGCGAGGGCAGGCCTTCGACGATGGTGACGTCCACGCCGAAGGACTTCCACACCGAGGCGAACTCGACGCCGATGACGCCGCCGCCCAGGATGATGGCGCTCTTGGGGATGTAGTCCATGGTGAGGGCCTGGTCGGAAGTGATGACCTTGCCGCCGATTTCCAGGCCCGGAAGGGTGCGGGAGTAGGAGCCGGTGGCCAGGATGATGTTCTTGCCCTTGTAGGCGGTGCCGTTGACCACGACGGTGTCGGTGCCCTGGAGCTTGCCCTCACCCTCGATAACGGTGATGCCCTTGGACTTGATCAGGCCCTGGAGGCCCTTGTACTTGCCGGCGATGATGCCGTCCTTGTACGCGTTAACAGCGTTGATGTCGATGCTGTCGAGGGTGACGTTCACGCCGTACTTGGCGGAGTCACGGGCGTGGTCGGCCAGTTCTGCCGAGTGCAGCAGTGCCTTGGTGGGGATGCAGCCGTTGTGCAGGCAGGTGCCGCCCAGCTTGGCCTTCTCCACGAGGCCGACGGTGAGGCCCAGCTGTACCGCACGCAGCGCCGCAGCGTATCCGCCGCTGCCGCCACCGAGTACCAGGATGTCGAATTCTTGCGCAGTTGCCTGATCGGCCACTAAAACGCTCCCTCGCGTGAACGATGACGCGGTCAGCGCGCATCATCTGGTCTTGGAACTTGCACTGCCGTGATTATGTCAGCAGGGCAACTCTCTTGCATTTGTGACTACCGTGGTTCACCTTAGCGAACCACCTATCCATGCTCCACCTTGTCGCCGCGTTTGTGGAGCGCTTGTGTCCAGTGTCACGCGGCTTTGTGGCGCAGGGAGCACCCGCGCCACAAAGCCGCGCAGCACCGCGGCCGGTGGCCGGTGGCCTGTCCGTCAGGCCGCGGCCAGGATGTCCTCGACGTATGCCACCAGGGTCCGGACAGTGCATCCAGTGCCTTGCTTGTGCGTGTAGCCGTACGGGCTGCCGTTGTTGAAGGACGGTCCCGCGATGTCGATGTGCGCCCAGGGAATCTGTTCGCCCGCTTTGTCCTTACCCACGAACTCGCGCAGGAACACGGCGGCGGTCATCATGCCGCCGTGGCGTTCGCCAATATTGGCGATGTCCGCCACCTGCGAGTCCAGGCTCGGGCGCAGTTCCTCCGGCAGGGGCATGGGCCACACCAGTTCCCCGGCGCGGTCCGCGGCGGCCTTGAGCGCCCCCGTCACACTGTCCGTACCCATGACGCCCGCCGTCCGGTTGCCCAGTGCGATCAGCTGCGCGCCGGTCAGGGTGGCGACGTCGATGATGGCGTCCGGGTATTCGCCGCTGGCGGCAACGATGCCGTCAGCCATTACCAGCCGGCCTTCGGCGTCCGTGTTCAGCACCTCGACGGTCTTTCCCCCGTACATGGTCAGGACATCGGCCGGGCGCGAGGCGGCGCCCGAGGGCATGTTCTCGGCGATGCAGAGCCAGGCGGTCGCCTTCACGGGCAGGCCCAGGCCGGCAAGGGCCAGGACCGTATTAAGGACGACGGCGGCGCCCGCCATGTCGCTCTTCATGTCGCCCATGTGCAGGGCCGGCTTGATGGAGATTCCGCCGGTGTCGAAGGTGATGCCCTTTCCGACGAGCGCGATCTTCCTGGCCGCCTTGGCGGGGGAGTACTCGACCTTGACCAGGCGCGGCTGCCGGGCCGAGCCCTTGCCCACGCCCATGATGCCGCCGAAGCCTTCCTTCTCGAGGCGCTTTTCATCCCAGACCGTCACCTTGACGGGGAGCCCCTTCGCCAGGTCCTTCGCGGCGTCCGCGAACGTCTCCGGATAGAGGTGGCTCGGGGGTGTGTTGACCAGCGAACGGGTGGAGTTTACCGCCTTGGCCACCAGGCCCGCCCGCTTGAGGACGGCGTCAAGGTCCGCATTGGCGGCCACTTCCGTGAAGATCACCGCATTGCGGACCGGGTCCTTCAGCCCGTCGCTCGAGGAGCGGAACTCGGTGAAGGAGTAGGCGCCCATCGCAGCGCCTTCGGCGACCGCCGCCACGTCCTGGACGGAGGCAGTGGGAAACGCGAGCGTGACTGTAGCCAGGCCGGCGAGCTGCCGTACGGCCGATCCCGCTGCGCGGCGCAGCGTTTCGCCGGTGAGCGGCTGGCCCGCGGACACCTTGCCCACCCCGGCGAGGACCAGGATGCCGGACCCGGTTTCGGGCAGGCCGGGGAGGCGGACCAGCTGGTCGGCGGCACCCGTAACTCCGAGCGGCTTCAGGGAATCGGCCAATGCCTCGGCGGACTTGGCCGTCAGCGGGTTGTCCAGCAGGACGGGCCCGTCGGTTCCCTGCCCCACCCCGATGACCACGGCGTCGCTGGCCCCCTTCAGGCCCCGCGAGACGGTACTAAGGTTGATTTCAGTATTCTTGACCACAGGGATGAGTCCTCAATTCTCGACAACGTTCGGGCAGGGATGCATGGTGGGCGCTCTGCCATGGTGGCCCGGATCCGGCTGTTCCGGAGGCGGCCCGCGTACGTGCAGGCCCGGCTGCCAGGCCAGTTCCGATCGTAGCCCGTCACCGGCGCGGCGGGGGTATTTCCTGAGAGGTGCGCCACACCCGCTGCCGGAATGCCTGCCCGGCCGGCCGCGTTATACCTGTTGACCGCCCCTACCTCTGAAAGGAATGTGCCGTGCTTGAACGGATTTCCGGCTCGCTGCTGGACCCGGACGCGTTGTACGCGAGCAACATTGAGCTGTTCCACAGCCCGGAGCTTCGCGGGCTGAACCTGGTCATGGGGTTCACGGGCTTTGCCGACGCCGGGCACGTAGTGAAGCAGATCAACGCCGAGTTGCTGGATACGCTGGATGCCAAACCCGTCGCCGTGTTCGACGCCGACCAGCTGATCGACTACCGCTCCCGCCGCCCCCACCTCACCTTCGTCGAGGACCACCTCCAGGACTACCAGGAACCCCGCCTGGCGCTGTACCGGCTCGTGGACGGCCTCGGCAAACCCTTCCTGCTGCTGGCAGGCTTCGAGCCGGACCTGCAGTGGGAACGGTTCGCCCGCGCCGTCGTGAACATCGTCGAGCAGCTCGACGTCAACCTGGTCACCTGGATCCATTCGATCCCCATGCCGGTGCCCCATACCCGGCCCGTCGGCGTGACCGTGCACGGCAACCGGCCGGAGCTCATTGAAGGCATCTCCGTCTGGAAGCCCACCGTGGAAGTCCCCGCCGCCGTCGGCCACATCCTGGAACTGCGCCTCGTTGAAGCCGGACGCAACGTGGCCGGCTACGTCATCCACGTCCCGCACTACCTGGCCGAAGCCGAATACCCCACGGCTGCGGTCGCGGGGCTTGAATATCTTGGGGCGGCCACCTCACTGATGCTCCCCACCGACAGGCTGCGCGAGTCCGGCCGCGAAGTCAGCCGCCAGATCGCTGAGCAGATCGAGGCTTCCGAGGAAGTCCAGCAGGTGGTGTCCCGCCTGGAGACCAGGTACGACGAGAAGGCCGACGGCATGGTGCGCCGCTCGCTGCTGGCCAACGAGAACGACGAGCTTCCCGATGCCGACGTGCTTGGCGCTGCCGTAGAGGCCTACCTGGCCCGGGAGAACCCAGGGCAGTAGCTTCGGTCACAGCTCCGCGGGAATCGGGCTGCTGCCCGGCATAATGACAATGTGACTGCACCCCGCGCCTGGCTGATTTGGACCATCGGAATATTCGGATACCTGGTGGCCGTGGCGCAAAGGACGTCCTTCGGTGTAGTGGGGCTCGAGGCGACCGAGCGGTTCCACGCCACGGCGTCGGCGATCTCCTTCTTTACGGTCCTCCAGCTGCTCGTCTACGCCGGCCTCCAGATCCCCGTCGGTTTGCTCGTGGACCGGTTCGGGTCGCGCGCCATGATCGCCGGCGGCGCAATCCTCATGGGCCTCGGCCAGCTGCAGCTCGCCTTCGCCGACAGCATCCCCGGGGGTGTGGCCGGCCGTGTACTCGTCGGTGCCGGCGACGCCATGACCTTCATCTCCGTGATCCGGCTCATCCCGTTGTGGTTCGCACCCGGACGGGTGCCCCTCGTGACCCAGCTGACCGGCATGTCCGGCCAGCTGGGCCAACTGTTCAGCGTCCTGCCCTTCGCGTTCGTGCTGCACACCTCGGGCTGGACCCCGGCGTTCCTGATGCTGGCCGGAATGTCCGCGCTCGCCGTCGTGCTGGTGGTGCTGCTCCTGCAGGACGTTCCGCCGGGCACCGAACGCCCGCATGCACGGCAGGGGCTCCGGGCCACTGGTGCCTCGCTGGCCCGGGCCTGGCGACAGCCCGGAACACGGCTGGGGATGTGGAGCCACTTCACCATCCAGTTCAGCGGCACCGTGTTCGCCATGACCTGGGGTTACCCGTTCCTGATTTCCGGCCAGGGCCTGGACGCCGGAACGGTGGCGGCCCTGATGGCGCTGTACGTTGCCGCGGCCATGGCGGTGGGCCCCTTCATCGGCCGCTTCGTCTCCCGCCACCCGCTGCGCCGCTCCACCATGGTGCTGCTGATCGCCGGCGCCACCGCTGCGGCGTGGGCAGCGGTCCTGCTTCTGCCCGGCCGCGCCCCGCTGTGGCTGCTGGCCGGCCTGGTGGTGGTGCTCGCCGTCGGCGGCCCCGGGTCCATGATCGGCTTCGACTTTGCCCGGACCTTCAACCCCGCGCACCGGATCGGCACAGCCACCGGCATCGTGAACGTCGGCGGCTTCATCGCGGCACTGGTTTCGATCTTCCTGATCGGCCTGGTCCTCGACGTCCTCCACGCCACCGGATTCTCCCAGGGGGTGCTGTACGGCCTGGAGCCCTTCCGCCTGGCCCTCAGCGTCCAGTTCCTGGTGCTCGGCGCCGGCGCCGCGGCAATCGTGGCTTCCCGGCGCAAAGTGCGCCGGCAGATGGCCGCCCAAGGGATCGTGGTACCTCCGCTTCGGGCCGCCCTGGCCCGGCAGCGCCGCGAGAACCTCGCCCGCCGGCGTGAAGCTGAGCCAAGCGGGGACTGAGCCATCTCCGGCAGTATCCTGCCGGGCACGGGCACTGGTCCTCCACCGGTTCCTGTTTCCACATAGCCGAAATTCCTGCTGCCGGTGTCGGCCGTGGCCGCGGATGCTGGAGCCATGACAGCTCCTGAACGACTGACAGTCCGTGGGCCGGAGGACATTCTCGGCTTCATTCCGCATTCCCTGGGCTACTGGCCGGCATCGAGCCTGGTGGCCATGACGCTGCACGGAACCAGGCTCGGGGCAACGCTGCGCCTCGACCTGCCGGGACCGCAGGCACGGGCAGACCCCGGAGCCTATGCGCGCGCCGTCCGCCGCTACCTGGAGTCAGACCCGGAGGCGGACGGGTCGCTGCTGGCCCTTTTCGGCGGTGACTCCGGAACGGCAGTGCCGTCCGGCTACCGGCCGCTGCTGTCACGGGTGCGCTCGGTCCTGGACCGGGCCGGGATGCCGGTGCGCGATGCCTGGTATGTGGGCGACCAATACTGGCGTGACGCCTTCTGCACCGACCCATCCTGCTGCCCTTTTCCCGGCCGGCCCGTGCAGCAGATCCGCGACAGTACGCTCAATACCGAGATGGTTTACCGGGGAAGCAGCGTGGGTCCGGCGCCGCGTGCCGGACAAGCCGCTGTTCCCGCCGTTCCGGCGCTTCACCTGGCAGCAGTGCATCAGGCGGAGGCAGCATGGGAATTGGAACTTGGCAGCCGCACAGCCGACAGGACACAGTTCAACGCTGTGCTGGACTGCTGGGAGGCGCTGCTCGGGATGCCCGAAACCGAGCCATGGCTGCCGGAGGTGGAACGTGACGCGTTCCTGCGGGCCACGCTGGTGTCCACGGTCTGGCGGGACGCGGTCCTCATCCTGGCGGCGGCGGGCAGGCGGGCCGCGGAGGCCGGCGCGGAACAGTTCGGCCTGCTTGCCGACGGATCAACCGGGGGAACGGATGGACACGCCAGGTTGCCGGCTGTCCGGCCCCCGGCGGCCGGTCCTCCGCCCGGCGGGTCGATCCGGACACTGCCGGCCGGCAGGGTACCCGGCCCAGGGGAAGGGGTTGCGCGCCATACGGCCAACGCGGCCGTCCCTGGATACGGCGAGGTCCTTATGGGTGTCGCCCCGCAACTGCCCGACTGGTCCGGTCTCGACCGCCTGGACCGGATCCTGGAACACCTCGCTGCACCGGGCGGGCGTCCCGCAGCCGCGGCGTTCACCGGCCGGGGCTGGATTGCCTGGTGCCGGGGCCGGGGCTCCTACGCAGCGGCGTATCTCGGCCAGGCCTTGGAGCTTGAGCCGCAATACCGGCTGGCGGAACTGTTGCTGGAACTGGTGTCCCGCGGGGTCGTCTGCGGCTGGGCCGCACGGAAGGAGGCTGCCTGGCAGAAATTCCGGGAAGGGCCGGCCCCACAGGGATAGGGACCAGGCGCGGCCGGGTACCCGGCGGAACCACTGGCGTCGATGGCGGACTCCTGTAACGGATGGCGATGGGGGAGGCGGGATCCTGCCAAATCATGAGACAATGGATGCCGAGACCCGGTTGGGTCCGTGTATCGAGTGCCGGTAATGCATCCCGGAAGGGAACATTACAGCCGCTCCGGCAGTTGTCTTAAGTGACTCTGACGGCCGTGGTGGCGCTTGGTTTCCACCACGGACTTGACAGGGTCATAGTGGTGTTGCCCGCATGGTGATTCCACAGACCACCGCTAGAAAGGTTTTCTGTGACCCCGTCTTCCACGAAGAAGGACCCCGCCGCCCAGGACGAACTGTCCGCTGAGGACAAGGCTGCGGCCCCCGCAAAGCGGGCAGCCTCCAAGGCTGCAACGGACGGCAAGCGCGAGCCCAAGAAGCGCGGGCCCAAGCCCGGTGCCAAGGCTGCCGCCGAGGCCGCCAACAAGGCTTCCGCCGGTGACGCTGACCCGGACGAGGCCGACGACGTCGAAGAGGAATTCGACGAAAGTGCCCTCGATGGACCCGACGCGGTCGAGGACGCCGACGCGGAGACCGACACCGATGAGGAACCTGCCAAGGCCGCTGCCGGATCCGGCAAGGGCTTCGTCTACTCCGACGCCGATGACGACGACGCCCCCGTCCAGCAGGTCATGTCCGCTGGTGCCACGGCGGACCCCGTCAAGGACTATCTGAAGCAGATCGGTAAGGTCGCGCTGCTCAACGCCGAGCAGGAAGTTGACCTTGCGCTCCGGATCGAAGCGGGACTCTTCGCCGAAGAGAAGATCGCCGCCGACGACGGCTCCATGGACCCGAAGTACAAGCGCGAACTCGAATTCATCATCCACGACGGCAAGCGCGCCAAGAACCACCTGCTGGAGGCCAACCTCCGCCTCGTGGTGTCGTTGGCCAAGCGCTACACCGGCCGCGGCATGCTGTTCCTGGACCTGATCCAGGAAGGCAACCTTGGCCTGATCCGTGCCGTGGAGAAGTTCGACTACACCAAGGGCTTCAAGTTCTCCACGTACGCCACCTGGTGGATCCGCCAGGCCATCACCCGCGCCATGGCCGACCAGGCCCGCACCATCCGTATCCCGGTGCACATGGTGGAAGTCATCAACAAGCTGGCGCGTGTCCAGCGGCAGATGCTGCAGGACCTGGGCCGCGAACCCACGCCCGAGGAACTGGCCCTCGAGCTGGACATGACCCCGGAAAAGGTCGTCGAGGTCCAGAAGTACGGGCGCGAGCCGATCTCGTTGCACACGCCGCTGGGTGAGGACGGCGACTCCGAGTTCGGCGACCTGATCGAGGACTCGGAAGCCGTGGTTCCCGCGGACGCCGTGAGCTTCACCCTGCTGCAGGAGCAGCTGCACTCCGTCCTGGACACCCTGTCCGAACGGGAGGCCGGGGTCGTGGCCATGCGCTTTGGCCTGACCGACGGACAGCCGAAGACTTTAGACGAAATCGGCAAGGTCTACGGCGTGACCCGCGAACGCATCCGCCAGATCGAATCCAAGACCATGTCCAAGCTCCGCCACCCGTCCCGGTCGCAGGTGCTCCGGGACTACCTGGACTAAGTCTCCAGCGCAACGAACCAGGCCGTCCCGAACCCGCGGTGGGTCCGGGACGGCCTGGCCGTTTAACCCGTAGGTTTCACGGGCGGTGCCGTTAACGCCGGTGGGGCCCTTCCATGACGGAAGGGCCCCACCGGGTTCGGTCTTGCCGATGCCTCATCTAGTCGATCTCAACGGCAGCTTTCTCGTGAAGCTTTCCCGTTTCGTCGTGCCAGTCCGAGCTCAACGGCTTCAGCGTTGCCTCGACTGCACGCGCGTGGTGGCCGCAGAACAGCAGCTCACCGCCGGAGGACTCGAGTACAACCCGGACATACGCCTGAGCTCCGCAACGGTCGCACCGGTCCAGTGCGTTGAGTGTGCGATCTGCCACTGCTGTTGTCATATCGGCCTCCTTAGTAGATCTGTACATCTATATAACCAGCATTCGTATCCAAACCAGCGCAAGGATGGGGCAAGTTCGCTGTGCGCGTATCCACAAGGTTCGGTCAAGAATTGCCCATCCATGCCCGGCCGCGGCGGCCGTGGCGCGCTGCACACCCGCTTCCGGGTGTGGCTGGCGGCCGTGCCACGTGCCGGCGACTACCCTAGAAGGAGCGGTTTTCAGCTCCCGCTTCCACATCCCCGAAGGAGTTCAGCACCAGTGGCACCAAGCTCTGAGTACACTGCCCGGCACCTCTCCGTGCTGGAGGGCCTCGAAGCCGTCCGCAAGCGCCCGGGCATGTACATCGGCTCGACCGACTCGCGCGGCCTCATGCACTGCCTCTGGGAAATCATCGACAACTCCGTGGACGAGGCCCTGGCCGGGTTTGGCCACGACATCCGGATCATCCTGCACGCCGACAACTCCGTGGAGATCCACGACGACGGCCGCGGCATCCCGATCGACAAGGAACCCAAGACCGGGCTCACCGGCGTCGAGGTGGTCTTCACCAAGCTGCACGCCGGCGGCAAGTTCGGCGGCGGTTCCTACACCGCCTCCGGCGGCCTGCACGGCGTCGGCGCGTCCGTGGTGAATGCCCTCTCGTCGCGGCTCGACGTCGAAGTTGACCGCGGCGGCAAGACCTACCGGATGTCCTTCCGCCGGGGTGAACCGGGCAGGTTCAAGGACGCCGGCTCCCGCCTGGACCCCGCCGCGCCCTTCACTCCGTTCGTCGAGGACTCCGTCCTGGACGTCGTCGGCAAGGCCAAGCGGGGCGTCACCGGAACCCGCATCCGGTACTGGGCCGACCGGCAGATCTTCACCCCGGACGCCAAGTTCTCCTACGACGACCTCGTGGCGCGGGCCCGGCAAACCTCCTTCCTGGTGCCGGGCCTGAAACTCACCGTCCGTGATGAGCGCCGGCTTCCGGGCACCCCCGGTGAGGGCGGCCCGCATGAGGAGGTCTTCCACCACGACGGCGGCATCTCGGAGTTCGTCGAGTTCCTGGCGGCCGATCCTGCCGTCACCGACGTCTGGCGGCTCCACGGTTCGGGCAAGTTCAAAGAAACGGTCCCCGTCCTGGACGAGCGCGGGCAAAGCCAGCTCGCCGAAGTGGAGCGCGACTGCGAGGTGGATGTGGCGCTGCGCTGGGGCATCGGCTATGACAGCACGGTCCGGAGCTTCGTCAACATCATCGCCACCCCCAAGGGCGGCACCCACCAGTCCGGCTTCGAGCAGGCCCTGGTGAAGACGTTCCGCAAGGCGGTGGAAAGCAACGCCCGCAAGCTCAAGGCCGGCAATGACAAGATCGAGAAGGACGACATCTTCGCCGGCCTCACGGCGGTCCTGACCGTCCGCCTCGCCGAGCCGCAGTTCGAGGGGCAGACGAAGGAAATCCTGGGCACCTCCGCGGTCCGCGCCATCGTCGCCAAGGTGGTGGAGCGTGAAATCGCCGCCAAGCTCGGCTCGTCCAACAAGAACGACAAAGCCCAGTCCTCGCTCCTCCTGGAAAAAATCGTCAACGAGATGAAGTCGCGCATCTCGGCGCGCGTGCACAAGGAGACCCAGCGCCGCAAGAATGCGCTCGAAACCTCCTCGATGCCCACCAAGCTCGCCGACTGCCGGACGGACGACGTCGAACGTTCCGAACTGTTCATCGTGGAAGGTGACTCCGCGCTCGGAACCGCAAAGCTGGCCCGCTCCTCCGACTTCCAGGCGCTGCTGCCGATCCGCGGCAAGATCCTCAACGTCCAGAAGGCGTCGGTGGGGGACATGCTCTCCAACGCCGAGTGCGCTGCCCTGATCCAGGTGGTGGGCGCCGGATCGGGCCGGAGCTTCGACATCGGCGCCGCCCGGTACGGCAAGGTCATCCTCATGACCGACGCCGATGTGGACGGCGCGCACATCCGCACCCTGCTCCTGACGCTGTTCTTCCGGTACATGCGGCCCATGATCCTCGAGGGCAGGGTGTTCGCCGCGGTCCCGCCGCTGCACCGGGTGGAGGTCATCAACGCCGGCCAGAAGGCCAACGAGATGATCTACACGTATTCGGAGGCCGAACTGCACGTGCTCCTGGCCCGCCTGGCCAAGGAAGGCAAGCGGTACAAGGAACCCATCCAGCGGTACAAGGGCCTCGGTGAAATGGATGCCGAGCAGCTGGCCGAGACCACCATGGATCCGCGCCACCGCACCCTGCGGAAGGTGGGGATCGAAAACGCCCAGCAGGCGGAGGAAATCTTCGACCTGCTGATGGGTTCCGACGTGAGCCCGCGCAAGGACTTCATCATCGCCGGGGCCTCCAGCCTGGACCGGGAGCGTATCGACGCTTGACGGCGTAGGTCGGAACAGCGTACGACGGCGGAAGTTCAGTCGAGCAGGCCGGGAACCACCAGCAGGGCAGTAGGCAGCGCCAGCAGCAGGATGGAGCAGGCGAGCACGAGGCTGCGGACGGCGGCAGGGAGCGGAGGCTGGGGGGACAGCAGGCGGCTGACCCGCGAAGCCGTGGTCCGGACGGCGTCCGCACCCGGACCGCCCGGCCCGGGCTCAAGGCCCGACAGGGCAAGCCCGGGAGAGGCCGGCCGGAGTTCGGCAGCGGCATTACCTGCGGAACCGCTGGCGACGATGGCGATGGCCTTGATGAGCGTTGCCTTGCTCTCGGTCTTCAAGGCGACGTCGTCGGCCAGCATCTCAATCAGGGAGTTGACGGATTCCTGCGCCAGCCGGGTGGTGGGAAGCCACGGCAGCGCCTGCCGCCAGGCCGCGAAGGCCCAGAGGAGCAGGTGGTGCCGCTGGCTGAGGTGGGCGTTTTCGTGGCTGAGGACGGCCCGCAGTTCCGCCGGTTCGAGGGCTGCCATGAGTCCATCGGACAGGACAGTCACGGAGCGGGCGCCGCCGGGGAGGCAGTAGGCCACGGGGGAGTCGTGGCTGATGACCAGCGTTCCCGCGTCCTGGCCGGCCGGCGAAGCGAGCAGGGCAAGCAGTTCGCGGTGCCGCCGGCGCTGCCGCTGGATCTTGTAGTAGGTCAGCAGCAGGGTAAAGACGAGGTGGGCTGTCAGCAGGGCCGCGGCTGACAGAGCGAAGATATGCCAAAACCCGAGCGCGGTGGTGGGGGCGTTGAAGAGCACCATGGCCGCCAGGGCCCGGAGCCCGGCGATCAGGTTGTCCCCGACCGGTTCCAGGCCGTAGACCAGCATGGCGCCGATCATGGACAACCCGCCGGCGAGTGCAATTGCCTGCCAGAGGAGCATCGCCGTAAAGGGCGACCGCGCGGGCCACTGTGCACGCGACAGGAGAACCGGGACCGGCCAGGCCAGGATTATTGCAAGGACCGCCAGCAGGTATGAGGCCCAGAACATGGTCCGCTACGCGTGGCCAAGCAGTTTGCGCAGTGTTTCGGCCTCACCCTCGGAGACGGATCCAATGAAGCGCGCCAGCACGGCTTCACGGTCGGGGGCGGAGCCCAGGACCTCGTGCATGAGTTCGGCGGTGTGGTCCGCCCGGCTGGACACGGCCTGGTACCGGTGCGGCCGGGTGCCGCGTTCGCGCTCCACCAGGCCCTTCTTTTCCAGCCGCGAGAGCACGGTCAGCACGGTGGTGACGGCCAGTTCCTTGCCCTCGTGGCCGGAGCCGCCCTGCGCCGCCGACGTCCGGGCCAGCTGGTCCCTCAGGGTGTTGGCTGTAGCCGCTTCCTGGGCCGCCCAGAGCAGGTCCATTACTGCCCGTTCCAGTTCACCAAGACTAGCCATCGCACTTTTCCTTTGTATCCCCGCACCGGACGCCTTCCAGCGCCGGTGACTTCACGCGGTTGTTCAACTACACAACTAAATTTACCCGGAAACCGTCCGACTTTCTACACCGGGTAGAACATATGGCGCGTTGCGGCCGGAAGCGCCATCCTTGGAAGGGGGCCAGGTTTGCCGCCCGGCCATCGTGTTCTACACTTTGTAGAAGTTAGAGTTCTACAAAACGTAGAAGAACTGCGTTGCCTAACAGTAGGGACTGCCTTGGACGCCTTGGAAATCGCACGCTGGCAATTCGGCATCACCACCGTCTACCACTTCATGATGGTGCCGCTGACCATTGGACTCGGCCTGGTGGTCGCCGTGATCCAGACCGCCTGGTACCGCACCGGCAAGCCCGAATACCTCCGCATGACCAAGTTCTGGGGGAAGCTGTTCCTCATCAACTTCATCATGGGCGTGGCCACCGGCATCGTCCAGGAGTTCCAGTTCGGCATGGCGTGGAGCGAATACAGCCGCTTCGTCGGCGACGTCTTCGGCGCGCCGCTTGCCCTCGAGGCGCTGCTGGCCTTCTTCGTCGAATCCACGTTCCTGGGGCTGTGGATCTTCGGCTGGAAGCAGCTCAAGCCCGCCATCCACCTGGCCTGCCTCTGGGTCGCCGTCATAGGCTCCGCGCTCTCTGCCTACTTCATCATCGTCGCCAACAGCTGGATGCAGCACCCGGTGGGCGTGGAGATGGTCAACGGACGTCCGGTGATGACCGACGCCTGGGCCGTCTTCACCAACAACACCGCCCTCGTTGCGGTTCCCCACACGCTGTTCGGCGCCCTGGCCGTTGCCGGCGGGTTCCTGCTGGGCATCGCCTGGTACCACCTGTGGCGGCGGAGGCA
Organism: Arthrobacter sp. C152; assembly: GCF_054890965.1. Taxonomy (NCBI): domain Bacteria; kingdom Bacillati; phylum Actinomycetota; class Actinomycetes; order Micrococcales; family Micrococcaceae; genus Arthrobacter; species Arthrobacter sp. C152. The sequence goes on along the minus strand of NZ_JBTZSU010000038.1, from coordinate 17,186 downwards.
CGACGGCGTCGACACGGTAGGTGCCGATGGCCGCGCCGTCCCCGGTGCGGACACCGGCATCCCGGGCCGTGACCGTACCGACTACAACGTATGGATTCGCTCCCTGCGGATCGGCGCCGTGGTGGCCATGATCTCCTTTGCCGGCACCGCCGTCACCGGCGACCTCCAGGGCAAGCTGATGTTCCAGCAGCAGCCCATGAAGATGGCCGCCGCGGAGGCCGCCTGCCACGACGGCACCGGCTTCTCCGTCCTGAGCGTGGGCAACGTGGGGTCGAAGAACTGCGACGACGTGGTGGCCGTCATCGAGGTCCCCGGCATCCTGTCCTTCCTGGCCAAGGGTGACTTCACCACCGAGGTCAAGGGCGTCAACAGCCTGCTGCCCGAGTACCAGGCCAATTACGGGACGAACCTGCCGGACAACCCGATCTACGGCGATCGCGCGGGCCAGGAAATCCAGTATGTGCCGGTGATGGAGGTGACCTACTGGGGCTTCCGCATGATGATCGGCTTCGGCGCACTCGCCGCGCTGGCCGCGCTGGTTGCGCTGTGGCTCACCCGCAAGGGCACCGTGCCGGAATCCCGGTGGCTCATGCGGCTTGCCGTCTTCGGCATCCTGGCACCCTTCGGCGCCAACGCCGCCGGCTGGATCTTTACCGAGATGGGCCGCCAGCCCTTCGTGGTGGCACCCAACCCGGATCCCAGCGGCATCGACCAGGTGTTCATGTTCACCGCCGCCGCCGTGTCGCCGGGCGTCTCCGCCGGGGAACTGATCGCGTCTTTGGTGGCATTGACCGCGGTCTACGCCGTGCTCCTGGTGGTGGAAGTGAAGCTGCTGGTGAAGTACATCCGCGGCGGCGTGGTCTCCGCGATGCCCGAACTGGGACACGTACCGGTGGACGAGAACGAGGACGCCACTCCGGGCGGCCCCGGCGGCGCCAAACCCGCCGACGACGTCCTGGCCTTCGCCTACTAGCAGAGGAATCGAACGATGGAACTGCTTCCCACCGTATGGTTCATTGCCATCGCAGTGCTGTGGACCGGCTACCTCTTCCTGGAGGGCTTCGACCTGGGCGTCGGCATGCTGATGAAGGCCTTCGCCCGCAACAACACCGAACGCCGCGTGCTGCTGAACACCATCGGGCCGGTGTGGGACGGGAATGAGGTGTGGCTCCTCACCGCCGGCGGCGCCACCTTCGCCGCCTTCCCGCTCTGGTATGCCTCGCTGTTTTCAGCCCTGTACCTGCCACTGCTGGTCGTGCTGCTTGCCCTGATCTTCCGCGCCGTGGCCTTCGAGTACCGCGGCAAGGTGGACACCGACAGCTGGCGCAACCGGTGGGACTGGGCCATCGCCCTGGGATCCCTCTTCGCCGCCTTCGGCGTGGGTGCCGCGCTGGCACTGACCACCACCGGGCTGCCGCTGAACGCGAACGGCGACCGCGAGGGCGGCCCCCTGGCCTGGTTCAGCGGCTACGCGGTGCTGGGCGGCCTGGCCGTGGTGGGTTTCTCCCTGCTGCACGCCCTGGCCTTCCTCGCCCTCAAGACTGACGGCGAGGTCCGGCACCGCGCCCGGCAGTGGTTCGTCCGCCTCCTGCCGGTCCTGCTCGTGCCCATCGCAGCATGGGCGCTCAGCATCCAGTTCCTGGACGGAAAGCCCTGGACCTGGGTGGCCGTGGTCCTCGCAGTGGCCGCAGCGGCAACTGCCTGGCTGCTGGCACGCAACGGATCCGAAGGGAGGGCCTTCCTGGCGCTCGGCGCCTTCCTGGTCCTGGGCACCGCCTCCATCTTCGGCGCCGTGTTCCCGGTGGTGCTGCCCTCCACGGTGGACAGTGCCTTCGACCTCACCATCTCCAACGCGTCCTCCTCGGACTACACCCTGGGGCTGATGAGCGTAGTGGCTGCCTTCGGCCTGCCCCTGGTGATCGCCTACCAGGCCTGGACCTACTGGGTCTTCCGCCGCCGGGTCAGCGCCGCCTCCATCCCCGAGGCGCACAGCTTCCTCCCGGCCATCGCCGCCAAGGCATTCACCACCAAGGGCTGACGTGCGGTCAACCTTCCCTTCCGGTCCCGCAACCCGTTCGGCACTCTACTGGCTGGGACTCCTGGCGGCGCTCAAAGCCTTCTCCCTGGTCCTCGTGGGCCAGGCGGTGGCAGCCATCCTCGCCGGACTGGTTGCCGGGAACCCGGACTGGGAAGGGCAGCTGGCGGCCGGGGCCGCCGGCGTCGTCCTGCGGTCCCTCACGGTCTGGGGACAGGCTGTGGCGGCCCGCCGCGCAGCCCTCGGCGTCAAGGAGGAACTCCGCGCCGGGCTGCTCGGGCACGCGCTGGGCACTGGAGTACGCAGCGCGGGACCCGCCGACGGCGGCCTGGCCGTACTCGCCACCCGCGGACTCGATGCCCTGGACAGCTACTACACCCAGTTCCTCCCCGCCCTGGTCAACTGCGCCGCCATCCCGCTGCTGCTGGGAGCGCGGATCCTCTTCGCCGACTGGGTCAGCGCCGTCGTCATCGTCCTGACCGTACCCCTGATCCCGGTCTTCATGGTGCTGATCGGCCGGTACACGGAGGACAGCGTCCGCGAGGCGCAGGCGTCGCTGGCCAGGCTCTCCGCCCACATGCTCGAACTCGCCAAGGGCCTGCCGGTCCTCGTGGGGCTGGGCCGTGCCACCGCCCAGCGCAAGGCCCTGGAGGAGATCTCCGAGGAATACCGCACCCGCACCATGGGCACCCTCCGTACCGCCTTCCTCTCCGCCCTGGCCCTGGAACTCATCGCCACCATCTCCGTAGCTGTCGTGGCGGTGTTCATCGGCGTCCGGCTGGTCCACGGCGACATGCCGCTGGAAGCGGGACTGCTGGCCCTGCTCCTGGCGCCCGACTGCTACCTTCCGCTGCGGGAACTGGGCACCGCCCACCACGCCAGCGACGACGGCCGTGCCGCGCTCGCGGAAACCACCGCGGTGATGGGGGACGGCGCGCACACGCCATTGCCCGCCGCCAAGGCGGGCAGGCCCGCGGCCCCCCTCGAGGTCGATGCGCTGTCGGTGGCGTACGGCGGCAGGTCCGGCGCCGCCGTCGGGCCGCTCACGTTCACCGCCCCGCAGGGGAGGATCACCGCCCTGGACGGTCCCAGCGGTGCTGGGAAGAGCACGGTGCTGGGCGTGCTGGCGGGAACAGTGGGTAACGGCGGCGGGACCCGCATCACCGGAGCCATCCGGAACCTGGACCGCCACGCCGTGGCCTGGGTGCCGCAACATCCGGCCATGGTGGCCGACACCGTCCTCGACGAAGTCCTGCTCTACCTCACTCCCGACTCCGGACGCGGCACCGCCCGCTCCGCGGTCGGAGCGGCAGAACGCTGCCTGGCGCGCGCCGGAGCCGGCCACCTGGCCGGAAAGCACCAGGCCGAACTGAGCCCCGGCGAGCTGCGCCGGGTGGCGCTGGCCCGGGGACTCGCCAGGATCGAAACAGGGGCCAGCCTCCTGCTGCTCGATGAACCCACGGCCCACCTCGACGAAGCGTCCGCGGCCATCGTCGAGGACGCGATCCGCGGGCTCCGCGGGCAGGTCACCGTCATCCTGGTGGCGCACAACGAACGCACCCGGTACCTCGCCGACCAGCTGGTTCCCGTCCACCCGGCCGGGCTGCCGGAGCCGGGCGCGGAGGAACGCACGGGCGCAGCCGGCGCGGTGCTGCCCGCACAGCACACCAGCGCACCCGCCGGGCAGGGAACGACACCGGTGGACGCGGCGGACAACGCAGGCCAGGACAGTGCAGTGCCCGACAGCGCAGGACGAGACAGCGCAGGACGGAATGTCCCCGCCGCGGCCGGACCAGCCCCGGCCGTTTCGGGAGCCGTCCGGCTCCTTGCCGCCATCCTGTCGCCCGTCCGGGGCAAGTTCGCCGCCGCGGCCCTGGTCGGCATCATGGCGGCCGTGTTCGCCGTCGCGCTGTCCGGCCTGTCCGGCTGGCTGATCATCCGCGCAAGCGAACAGCCGCCCATCCTGTACCTCCTGACGGCCATCGTGGGCGTCCGGTTCTTTGGCATCGGCCGCGCCGTCTTCCGCTACTGGGAGCGGCTCCTGCTGCACGACGCCGTCTTCGCCGCCCTGACCCGGCTGCGCGGCAGGCTTTGGGAAACGCTGAGCCGGCGGGCGCTGTCGTTGCGGCGGCTGCTCCAGGGCGGCAACGTACTGGGTACGGTGATTGACGACGTCGACACCATCCGCGACCTCCTGCCGCGCGTCATCCTGCCGCCGCTCACAGCGCTTGCCGTGTCGGCGCTGGCCCTGGCCACCACCGGCATCCTGGTGCCGGCAGCGCTTCCGGCGGTCATCGCGGCGGCGAGTGCCGGCCTGCTGCTGGCGCCGGCCGCCGCCCTCTGGGCCGACCACCGGTCTGCCGTGCGCGAGCAGGCCCTGCGTTCCGGGGTCCTGCGGCGCGTCGCGGCGGCGCTCGACGCCCGGGCGGAACTGCGCGCCAACGGGGTGGCGGCGCGGGTGCTCGAGGACATCAGGGCAGAAGACCGGCAAGCCACCCGGGCATCCCAGCGCTCCGCCTGGGCTGACGGCCTGGGCCACGCGGTCGCCACCGCCGGCTGCGGTGCGGCGGCGCTCGCCGCCGCGTGGCTGGCGGCCCCGGACGTCCAGGCGGCACGCCTTGCCCCTGCCACCGCGGCCGTGGTGGTCCTGCTGCTCCTTGCGCTGGTGGAACCGTACGCGGCCATGACGACGGCGGTGCGCCAGTTCCCGGCCCTGCGCACCGTGGTGCGCCGCGTGGGGGCATCCGGCGCGCTGGACGGGGTTCCGGATGGGGTGCAGCCGGCGGACCAGGCCGGAGGCGCCACGGGCCTGCAGCCGGTCCCGGCCAGGAACGGCCGTGCGCCGGGGGTCGAATTGGCGGCCCTGTCCGCAGCGTGGCCCGGCGGCACCCCGGTCTTCGCGGGACTGGACGCCGCAGCGGAGCCGGGACGCTGGCTGGCGGTCACCGGCCCGTCGGGTTCCGGAAAGTCCACTCTGCTGTCGGTCCTGCTCGGCTTCCTGCCCGTCGCCGACGGCGAGGCCAGGGTCACGGGCCAGGCGGCCTGGTGCCCGCAGGAAGCCCACCTCTTCGACTCGACCATCCGGGGCAACCTGCTGCTGGGACGGCCCGGCCGGGACGGTGCTGCGGACACGGCCGTGGACAGCGAACTGCAGGCGGTGCTGGCCGCCGTCGGACTGGCGCCGCTGGTGCGCCGGCTGCCCGCAGGCCTGGACACGCGGATCGGCCCGGGCGGAGCCTTCCTCAGCGGCGGTGAGCGCCAGCGCCTGGCCGTCGCCCGGACCCTGATGACCGGTGCGCCCGTAATCCTGCTGGATGAGCCCACGGCGCACCTGGATGCGCAGTCCGCCGCGGCTATGCTGGCCGACCTCCGCGCAGGGCTGAAGGACCGCACCGTGGTGCTGGTCACGCACAATCCCGCCGACATCCAGCCCGGGGACACGCGGCTTGACCTGGCGGCCGCCTCCGGCCGGCCGGCAGGAACGCTGGCCGGTTCCCGCTAGCGGTCCAAAGCGCCGGGACCGTCCGCCGCTACCCGTCGACGTCGTGCAGGTGGTGGACGACGTCGTGCAGGAAGTACCGGGAAAGGGTCAGCACGGTGAATTCCGAACCGTTGCTGCGCAGGCCCTTCCGCGGCCAGTCCTCCTCCCGGACGGCGGCAAATGACTCGGCCGCCTGCTCGCCCTCGGCGGCCAGCTCGGCACTGACCTCGGCGGGGTCGGCGCCTGCGTAGTCCTTTTCCACGGCCGTCCGGTCCTGGTCCCAGTCATCGAACCGCGCGTCCTCCGAGGCCAGCATCAGGTTCAGCCGCTGGTCGAACAAGGTGAAGACGTCACGGACATGGCAGGCGTACTCCAGCGGCGACCAGGTCTGGTCATCGGGGCGCTCCGCCACGTCCGGCCGGCGCAGCACCGCCCGCCACCGGGGGAGCATGCTCAGGATGCTCCCCGGAACCGTCGCCGGCGTCACGGTGGAGGCATCGAACGAGCATTCCGGGCAGGTGCGGGAGAGGACCCAGGTCCAGTCCTTTTCATCGGGAATGATAGGCATGAGAGCAGTCTAGGCGGGAAGCGCCGGATCCGTCGGCCGGGTCCGTTTGCGGCCGTGCCGCCGCGGGACGAACGACTCTGGAACGCCCCGGCCGCCGCGCCTAGCCTTGCCATATGAGCGAGGAAGATATGGTGCGGCTCGCAGGGCTGACGAAGCGCTTCGGCCGGACAATGGCGCTCGACGACGTCAGCCTCACCATCGGGCCCGGCGAAGTGTTCGGGTACCTGGGACCGAACGGGGCGGGAAAGACCACCACCATCCGGTTGCTGATGGGCCTGCTGCGGCCCACTGCCGGCACCGCGCAGGTGCTGGGCCTTGACGCGTGGCGGCAGTCCCGCGAGGTCCACCGGCTGGTGGGCTACGTACCCGGCGAGCCGGCACTCTACGACCGGCTGACCGGCCACCAGCACATTGCCTACTGCGCCCACCTGCGGCACCGGGACGACAACGCACTGGCGGCCAGGACCGCGTCCCGGCTGGACCTGGACCTTGGCCGGCCAGCCCGCACCCTGTCCCGCGGCAACCGGCAAAAGCTCGCCGTGGTCCTGGCTGTGATGTCCCGGCCGCGGCTGCTGGTCCTGGACGAACCGACCAGCGGCATCGACCCGCTGGTGCAGCAGGTCTTCCACGCGGTCCTGCTCGAACACACGGCCGCCGGGGGTTCTGCACTGTTCTCCTCCCACGTCCTGGGCGAGGTGGAGCGCGTCGCCGACCGGATCGGCGTGGTGCGGGCGGGGAAACTCGTGGCGGTGGAGCGGCTGCAGGACCTTGCCGCCCGGTCACTGCACCGGGTCCGCGCCCGCTTCGCCGGGGACGTGCCCGCGGAGGATTTCGCCGGGGTTCCGGGTGTGCGCGACCTGCGGGTGGACGGCCGCTCGCTGACCTGCAGCGCCCCGCAGGCAGCCCTCGACGCGCTGCTGAAGCGCATCAGCGCCTGGCAGGTGGAGGACTTCGAGTGTTCCGAAGCGCCGCTGGAGGAAACGTTCCTGGGCTACTACGGCATGGACGCCAACGGCGTTTCCACGTCCCCCGCGCCGGGCCCCGCACTGCCAGGCAACGCGGCGCCAGGCCATTCAGCGCCCGGGGAAACGGCGGCCCGGCATGCTCGCTAACATCCTCCTGAAGACGCTCCGGGACCAGGGCAGGACACTGCTGGCCTGGGCGGTGTCGCTGGCACTGATCGTGGCAACGTACGCGGCAATCTGGCCCTCGATCAAGTCCCAGCCCTCATTCAGCGATTTCATCGACCAGATGCCCGAAGCCTTCCGCTCCCTGTTCGCCACCTCCAGCGCAGACATGTCCACCCCTGCCGGGTACATCCAGGTGGAACTGCTGTCCTTCATGGGGCCGATCGCGGTGCTGATCTATGCCGTCAGTGCCGGTGCGGGCGCCATCGGCGGGGAGGAGGACCGGCACACCATGGACCTGCTGCTGTCCAACCCGGTTGGCCGCGGCAGGGTGGTGGTGGACAAATTCCTGGCGATGGTCGTGGGCACGTTCGTCCTGGCGGCTGTGATGGGTGTGTCCCTGGTGCTGGAAGGCAACATGGTGGACATGGTCCTTCCGCCGGACAAGGTGGCGGCGGCCATGCTGCACCTGGCGCTGCTCGGCGTCGTGTTCGGTTCGCTGGCGCTGGCGCTGTCGGCGGGCACCGGACACACCGGGCTCAGCCGGGGACTGCCGGCCGTGCTGGCTGTACTTGCGTACATCGTGAACGCGCTGGCGCCGCTGGTGGACGTCTTTGACCGGATCCAGAAGGCGTCCCCGTTCTTCCAGTACATTGCCCACGATCCGCTGCGGCAGGGAGTCGCGTGGGACAGCGTGCTGGTGGCCGCCGGCACGGCCGCGGTGCTGCTGGCGCTCGCCGTCGTCGGATTCCGGCGCCGGGACGTGGCGGCGTAGCACCGGAACCCCGCGTTTAGCGTTCCGCCGCCGGTTCCACGGCCCAGGCCATGGCCGGGCCCACCGCGTCCACGGCCTGTGACAGCGGGACGCCCGAGCCGTCGCGCCGGCCGTGCTCCTGCGGCAGCGACCTGGCCACCCCCGCCGCGGAGGAAGCCTTCGCCGGGCCATGCCCGGCCCAGGCCAGGAGCAGCACGTCCTCGCCCTTCAGGAACCGGTGCGACCGGACGCCCGCTGTGGCACGCCCCTTCGCCGGGTACTCGGAGAAGGCCGTGACCTTGGCCGTGCCCGGGGCGGTGCCGGGGAGGGCGCCGTTGGTGCCGGCGATGGTCACCACGACGGCGGCCTCGTCCTTGGGCTGCACGGCCCCGAAGAAGATCACCTGGTCTCCGGCGGCCAGTTTGATCCCCGCCATGCCGCCGGCGGTCCGCCCCTGGGGACGGACGGCGGACGCGGGGAATTTCAGCAGCTGGGCCTCCCGGGTGAGGAACACCAGGTCGGCGTCCTCAGCGGCGGCCGGAGCCACGCCCACCACGAAGTCCTTGTCCTTGAGCGTGATCACCTCCCAGTCCTCCCGGTTCAGCGGGTAGTCCGGCTGCACGCGCTTCACCACGCCCTGGGCGGTTCCGATGGCCAGGACCTCGTCCAGGCGCACGAAGGCCACCAGGGACTCGCCCTTCACCAATGTCAGGAATTCCTTGGCGGGAACACCTCCGGCGAGGTTGGGCAGCCCGGCCATGGGCGGCAGCACCGGCATGTCCATGACCTGCAGGCGCAGCATGCGGCCAAGGGAGGTGACGGCGGCGATTTCGCCGCGTGCCGACGTCTTCACCACCGAGGTGTACACATCGTGCTTGCCGCGCGGGCCGGCCTCGGCCAGCGGCTCCTGGTTGCTGGTCCGGGCCACTTGCCCGGAGGCGGTGAGGATGGCCCAGCAGGGGTCATCGGCGATCTCCAGCGCCAGCGGTGCGGGCTTGCCTTTCTTGCCGTTGGGGCCAGCCAGTTCGGCGGCGACGGTGGGGGAGACGGCCTCGGACTCCAGCAGGACCGTCCGGCGCGGGGTGCCGTGCTCCTCGGCGATGGCCCCCAGCTCGTCGGACACCACGGTACGGAGCAGTTCCTCGGAGTCCAGGATGGCCTGCAGTTCAGCGATCTCGCGCCGCAGCTCGTCCTGCTCCTTCTCCAGCTCGATCCTCGAGTACTTGGTGAGCTGGCGCAGGCGAAGTTCCAGGATGTAGTTGGCCTGGATCTCGGTGAGGTCGTAGATGGACATCAGCCGCTCGCGGGCCGCCGCGGCCTCATCGGAAGACCGGATGATCTGGATGACCTCGTCGATGTCCACGATGGCGATGAGGAGGCCCTCCACCAGGTGCAGGCGGTCCTTCTTCTTCCCCAGCCGGAAGACGGTCCGGCGGCGGACCACGTTGATGCGGTGGTTGACGTAGACGCCCAGCAGGTCCACCAGGCCGAGGGTCTGCGGCTGGCCGTCCACCAGGGTGACGTTGTTGATGCCGAAGGAGTCCTCCATCGGCGTGTACCGGTAGAGCTGCTGCAGCACCGCGGTGGGGTTGAAGCCGTTCTTGAGCTCGATGACCAGCCGGAGGCCGTGCTTGCGGTCCGTGAGGTCGACGATGTCGCTGATGCCGGTCAGCTTCTTGGCGTTGACCGCATCCTTGATCTTCTCGATCACCTTCTCCGGGCCCACCATGTACGGCAGTTCCGTGACCACCAGGCCGGTGCGGCGCGCCGACAACTGTTCGATCTCCACCTTGGCGCGGGTCTTGAAGGAGCCCCGGCCGGTGGCATAGGCGTCCCGGATGCCGTCCAGGCCCACGATCCGGCCGCCGCTGGGCAGGTCCGGGCCCGGGACGAACCTCATCAGGTCATCCAGCGTGGCATCGGGGTTGGCGATCAGGTGCCGGGCCGCCGAGATGACCTCCACCAGGTTGTGCGGGGCCATGTTGGTGGCCATGCCGACCGCGATGCCGGTGGCGCCGTTGACCAGCAGGTTGGGGAACGCGGCGGGGAGGACGTCCGGCTGGGTGAGCTGGTTGTCGTAGTTGGGGACGAAGTCCACCACGTCTTCGTCGAGGTGGTTGGTCAGTGTGAGGGCGGCCGCCGCGAGCCGGGCCTCGGTGTACCGCGGTGCTGCCGGGCCGTCGTCGAGCGAGCCGAAGTTGCCGTGCCCGTCAATCAGCGGCAGGCGCAGCGAGAAGTCCTGCGCCATGCGCACCATGGCGTCGTAGATGGCGGCGTCGCCGTGCGGGTGCAGCTTGCCCATGACCTCGCCCACCACGCGGGCGCTCTTGACGTGGCCTCGGTCGGGGCGCAGCCCCATGTCGCTCATCATGTACAGGATGCGGCGCTGCACCGGCTTCAGGCCGTCCCGGGCGTCCGGAAGGGCGCGGGAGTAGATCACCGAGTACGCGTACTCCAGGAAGGAGCCCTGCATTTCGGAGGTGACGTCGATATCGACGATGTTTTCCGTGTAGTTGTCGTCGGCGATCGGGGCTGGGCTTTGGCGGCGGGCCATGGGGCTGGTAAATCCTTCTGGGTCACTGCGCAGCAGACGGGGCGTGCTGCGATAGTTTTTGGCTAGGCTAAGCCTATGGTGGATCAGCCCGGGGACGGCGAATATCCGGAACATTGGGAAGCCGATGTCGTCCTGCGTGACGGCGGGACAGCGCACCTGCGGCCCATCCACCCCTCGGACGCGGACGCCGTGCAGGCCTTCCACACCGGGCAGTCGCAGGATTCAATCTACATGCGCTTCTTCGCGTTCAAGGCCAGGCTGTCGGCCAAGGAGCTGAAGCGGTTTACCGAGGTGGACTACAAGGACCGGGTGGCGTTCGTCATTACCATCCACGGCGAAATCATCGGGATCGGGCGCTACGACCGGCTGCCGGACCCCACCCAGGCGGAGGTGGCGTTCAACATCGCCGACGCCCACCAGGGGCGGGGCATCGGCTCCATCCTGCTGGAGCACCTCGCCGCGGCCGCGCACGAGAACGGCATCCGGAAATTCACCGCGGAGGTGCTGCCGGAGAACCGCAAGATGCTGATGGTCTTCTCGGACGCCGGCTACGACGTCAAGCGGCACTTCGACGACGGCGTCGTGAGCCTCGAGTTCAACATCGACCCCACCGAAAAATCCCGCGCGGTGATGGAATCCCGAGAACACCGTGCGGAGGCGAGGAGCGTCCGGGACCTGCTGACGCCGTCGTCCGTTGCCGTCATCGGGGCCAGCCGCAGGTGGGGCACCGTGGGCTACCAGCTGCTGGAACACATCATCGAGGGCGGCTTCCACGGGCACGTCTACGCCATCAACCCCGAAGCGCTGGAACTTGCCGGCATGATCTCCTACGGCAGGCTCTCCGAGGTTCCCGAGCCGGTCCAGCTGGCCATCATCGCGGTGCCGTACGAGGAAGTCAGCGGCGTCGTGGCCGAGTGCGCGGCCGCCGGCGTCAAGGGGCTGGTGATCGCCTCCGCGGGCTTCGCGGACGACGGCGAACGCGGCCTGCTGCGCCAGCGCGCCCTGGTGCGCCAGGCCAGGGCGAACGGGATGCGGGTGATCGGGCCAGCGTCGCTGGGAATCGTCAACACCCACCCGGACGTGTCCCTGAACGCCTCCATGGCGCCCACCCTTCCGCTGCGGGGCGGCCTCGGCCTGTTCAGCCAGTCGGCGGCGATCGGCGTCGCGCTGTACGCCGCCTCCAGCCGGCGCCGCCTGGGCCTGTCCACCCTCCTGTCCGCCGGGAACCGGGCGGACGTCTCGGGCAACGACATGATGCAGTACTGGGAGGACGACGCCGACACGTCCGCGGTGGGCCTCTACCTTGAGTCGGTGGGCAACCCGCGCAAGTTCTCCCGCATCGCCCGGCGCCTGGCACGCACCAAACCTGTCATCGTGGCGAAGTCGGACACGATGGGCCTGCGGCTGCCGCCCGGACACGCCGTCCGCACCACGCAGGCGCCGGCGGGTGCCCTGGACGCGATGCTCCGCCAGTCCGGGGTAATCCGCGTCGAGACAGTGGAGCAGCTGGTGGACGTGGCGCAGGTCGTGTCTGGCCAGCCGCTCCCCACCGGGGCCGACGTCGCCATCCTCAGCAACTCCCAGGCCCTCGGCAGCGTCGTCGCGGACAGTGCGGCCGCCCATGGACTGGGCGTGACGCAGGTTGTCGCCGGGCTCGACCTGGACGCCGGCCAGTCGGTGGCCCTGCCGGCCCTGCGGGCCGCTGTGCTCGAGGCACTCGTTCCGGACACCGTGCACGCCGCCGTCGCCGCCCTGCTCCCGGCCCGCGGCCTTGACCCGGAGGCGATCGCGGCGGTCCTGGCAGAATGCTCGGCAGCGGCCGGCAAACCCGTGGTGGCGGTGTTCACCGGCATCCTGGACCCCGGCGTCAACGTGGAGGGGATGGTGGGGAGCGCGGAGTGCACCCTTCCATGCTTCTCCAACCCCGGCGCAGCCGTCGCGGCGCTCGCGGCCGTGGTCCGGTACGCCGAATGGGCGTCCCGCGATCAGGGGCACTTTGTGGAGCCCGGCGGCTGCGACCCCCGGCGGGCGGACGCCCTGCTCGAGGAACTGCTGGCGGACGTCACGGGCGAGCAGCTCAAACAGCTGGATCCGGCCGACGCCGCCACCCTCCTGGGCCACTACGGCATCCCGGTCCTGCCGTCGGCCGGCTTCACCACGCCGGATGAAGCCGTCCAGGCAGCCGAGGGCCTGGGCTGGCCCGTCGTCCTGAAAACCACCGATCCCGCGCTGCGGCACCGGCTGGACCTTGGCGGCGTGCGGCTGGGCATCGAGGACGCCGAATCGCTGCGGCAGAACGTGCTGCAGATGCGCAGGGCGCTCGCCGCCTACGGTGACCCGGCACTGGAGGTCCAGACGATGGCCCCCGTGGGGCAGGCATGCACCTTCCGGGCCATCGAGGACCCGCTGCTGGGACCTGTCATTTCCTTCGGCCTGGCCGGGGACGCCGTCAACCTCCTGGACGACTGGGCGCACCGGGTCCCGCCGCTCTCCGCGGCGGACGTGCATGACTTCATCCGCTCCCCGCGGGCGTCCCGGAAGCTGTTCGGCTACCAGGGCCTGCCTGCGGTGGATGTAGCGGCGCTGGAGGACCTCGCCGGGAGGCTGGCCTGGATGAAGGACAACCACCCCGAAATCGCGCTGGTGGAGTTCAACCCCGTCCTGTGCGGGACCTCCGGCGCCACGATCCTTGCCGCGGATGTCCGGATCGGCAACGCCGCCCAGCGCACGGACAGTGCGCGCCGGGCCATGCTGGGCTGACGCGGTTCGCAAGTTTGCCGCGCGATCTGTGAAAATAGGACCATGAGCTTTCCGCCTCCCGCGTCCGCACCCGAAACGCCCGGCAACGAAAACCAGGCAGTCCGCCAGCACAGCTCACACAGCCACGGTGTCCAGGGCCGCAGCCTTGAGGATGCGCTGCAGAAGGCCGGGTTCTACCCCCGCCTCGTCTCGGATGTCGTGGATGACGCCCTGGACGGCCGCGAGTGCGTAGCCCACCTGGTGCACCTCGAAACCCACTTCGACCGCGCCGAGGTACGCCGCCACATCACAGTGCTGGTGCTGACCTCCGACATGCTGGTCATCACCCACGTGGACGACCAGCAGCTGGACGAGGCCGGGGAGCAGATCGTCGCCCAGATCTCCACCGAGTCCGTTCCCGTGGCCCAAATCCGGTCGGTGGTGTTGAGCTACATGTACGCCCAGCCGCAGAACTACAAACCGTCCGATCCCGTGCGCGAACTCACGCTGTCCATCGCCTGGTCCGGCGGCCAGCGCCTGGACATGGGTCCGGCCAGCTGCGGCGACCCCCAGTGCGAAGCGGACCACGGCTACACCGGAACCATCGCCCAGGAAGACATCGTCCTGCGGATCAGTGCCGAAGCGGACGGGCTCCAGGCGGTCCAGGATGCCAAGCTGTTCGCCCGTGCCCTGCGGGCCGTGAACACCGGTTCCCCGGCGCCCGTGTCCCACGTCCAGTCCATGGCGCCGAGGCCGCGCTCCGGGGTGTTCGGCAACCGGCTCAGCCGTGGGCACCAGCAGCGCTGAGATGCCGGACGACAGCCACCACGCCGTACCAGCCCCCGCAGTCACCAGCCGCGTTCCCGACCTGCCGCCGCCGCCCGCCTATGGGCGCCGCTCCGTAGCTGAGGTCCTGACCAGCGCCGCCGCCAGCCTGGGCGTGGAAGGTTTCAGCAACACCCTTGGCCTTCCTGCCGCCAGCCGCGTCTGCGTGGTGCTGGCCGATGGCCTGGGCAGGAACCTGCTCAAGCAGAAGACCGCGCACACACCCTTCCTGCGCTCGGTCATCCAGGCAGGGCAGGGTGATGTTCCCGTCTGGCTGGATTCCGCCTTCCCCTCCACCACCGCGGCGGCGCTGGCCAGCTTCGGCACCGGCCTGGCCGCTGGCCAGCACGGCATGGTGGGTTACGACGTCCTGGACCCTGGCCAGGACAAGGTGGTGAACCTGCTGGGGAACTGGGATGCCGGCGTCGACCCGTCCACCTGGCAGCCGTTCCCCACAGTCTTCGAGCGGGTGGCCGGTGAACTGGACGTCAGCACCGTCAGCCTTTCGCAGTTCGACGGCTCGCCCATGACGCGGGCCGCCCTCCGCGGCGGCAGGTTCATTTCCGGTACCACGGCACACGCCCGGACGGCAGCAGCGGCCGAAGCCATGGCGGCCGCAGGCCCGTCCCTGATGTACTTCTACGTGAACGAGCTGGACAAGGCCGGCCACCGGTACGGCTGCCAGTCCGAACAGTGGGAACACCAGCTCGAGGAACTCGATGCCACGGTGAAGCGGCTCAACGCCTCGCTGCCGGCCGGCACCACCATCCTCCTGACCGCGGACCACGGCATGCTGGACGTGCCCGGGCCGCAGCGCATCGACTTCTCCACCGACCCTGCCCTGGTGGAGGGCGTCCGCCACACTGCCGGTGAACCGCGCATGGTGCACCTGTACCTGGAGGACCGCCACACCGGGCACGGCCGCGGGGACGCCGCGGAACGCCTGCTGGAGGCCTGGAAGGCGCGCTTTGGCACCCGGGTCTGGGCCTTTACCCGTGACGACGCCATTGCCGGGGGACTGTTCGGTGAAGTGCGTCCCGCCGTCGAACGCCGGATCGGTGACGTGATGATCGCTGCCCGCGACGCCCTTGCCCTGTACGATGGCCGGCGGATGCGGCCCACGGCCATGGAAGTGGTGGGCCAGCACGGTTCCCTGACGAAGGCCGAGCGGGAAGTTCCGCTGCTCTGCTTCCAGGCTGAGGGAAAGGGCCGCCGGCGTGGCTGAACTGATCTTCTTCTCGGGAACCATGGACTGCGGGAAGTCGACGCTTGCCCTGCAGATGGACTACAACCACCGGGCCCGGGGCCGCGGCGGCGTGCGGTTCAGCCGCAACGACCGCGCCGGCGAGTCCCGGATCTCCAGCCGCCTCGGCCTGGAAACGGACGCCGTGGAGGTGCTGGACAGCACCGACTTCTGGGAGGAAGTCATGCTCCGCCGCACCCGGGGCCAGCGGGTGGACTACCTGATCTGCGATGAAGCCCAGTTCTACACCCCGGAGCAGGTGGAGCAGCTGGCCAAAGTGGTGGACGAGATCGACGTCGACGTCTTTGCGTTCGGCATCACCGCCGACTTCCGGACCCGGCTGTTCCCGGGGTCCCAGCGGCTGATTGAGCTGGCGGACCGCGTCCAGGTGCTGCAGGTTGAGGCGCTGTGCTGGTGCGGCCGCCGTGCCACGCACAACGCCAGGACGGTCGACGGCGTCATGGTCACCGAGGGTGCCCAGGTGGTGGTGGGCGACGTGGACATGGTGGTGGACGCCGCCGCTGCCTCCGAAGCGGAGCACGTTCCGGTGGTGGGGTACGAGACGCTGTGCCGACGGCACTTCATGCGACGGGTGAGCGCGCACGGCGCCAGGCTGATGGCCCAGCAGGACCAGTTGCTGCCATTCGACGTCGATGCCTGCCTGTGGCGGGGGACCGGTGGCCCCGGCGAGGGGCGCGGGGCCTGACGGCCCGGTTGTCTTTGCAGCCGGCACTCAGCTCCTGGTTTCGTACCTGGTAAGGACCACACCGCCGGGGAACGTCCGCGTCTCCAGCAGGTTCAGGTGCACCCAGTTGTCCAGAGCGGTGAAGAACGGGGTTCCGCCGCCCACCAGGACGGGATGGGTGACGAGAAGGTACTCGTCGATCAGCCCGGCCCGCATGGCGGCCGCCGCGAGTGTTGCACCGCCGATGTCCATGGGGCCGCCGTCGCCGGCCTTGAGCCGGGCGATCTCGGTGACCGCGTCGCCGCTGACCAGCCGGGTGTTCCAGTCGACCGTGCTGATCGTTGAGGAGAACACCATCTTCGGCATATCCCTCCACCGGCGGGCGAACTCGATCTGTGCCGGTGTGGCGCCGGGTTGCTGGTCGGCGGTTGGCCAGGCCGAACTCATCGTCTCCCACAGCCTGCGCCCGTACAGCGCCAGCCCCGTCGTCCCCACCCGGTCGGACCACCACTGGAACAGCTCGTCGCCCGGCGCGCTCCAGCCGAGGTCGTTGCCGGGCGCGGCGATATAGCCGTCCACGCTCAGGTTCATGCCGAACGTCAGTTTGCGCATGGCGCCAGTCTCGCGTGCGTCGGTATTTGTTGTACAGGCCTGCACGACGCGGAAGAAGTGATTATGTGGCTCTTCGGCTTTGTCCGGGTCGGGCATGCCGTCATGCTGCCCGGCCACGGTTCTGGAGCGGCCCCGCCAATTACGCCGGGATCAAGGCCTTGAGCCGGACCGGTGCTACGGCAGGTAATGCTTGCCGATGATCCTTATACACTGCCGGCCGGAATGTCGTACCCCCTTGTCATGATGGGTTTACGGGAATGGCGGCGGTTTCGAGGGCGTTTGCGGATATCCGTGCTGCCCTTGCCGTGCTCAATGCGGAGGCGGATGGGACCGGCTCCGAGCCGTTTTTGGGGGCTGATCCGTTGGCGGGGTTGGCGGATGGCTGCCTGGATATTCTTGCCGGTGCGCGGGAGGTGGAGGCCGGGTTCGCCGGGTTGAAGGCGAAGGCTGCAGTGACGTACGCGGACAGCGCCCATGCTGTTGCGGGGCCTGATGTGCCGGTGCGGGCGCAGGAGATGGCGGTCGCGGCGGAGATCGGGTGCGTCATGGCTTTGGGGCCGCGG
>NZ_JBTZSU010000037.1:0-43581 GCF_054890965.1 Arthrobacter sp. C152 | reverse complement strand
ACCCGTAGGCTGCCGTGTCTACTGACAAAACTGCCAACTCAACTGACAACGGACATTAGGCCTACACTCGGTGTGACCACATGTAAGGGAAAGCCGATAATGGAGATTCTGTCAGCCTGGGCGGGAGAAGGGGCTCCTCGGATGGCATGCCTTCCAAATAGTCGACAAGCGCCTGCACTCACCGGATCGGCGTCCGGCGCGCGGGCAATCAAAGGGTGCCGCCTCGCTCCTGCGGCCCCTGTTGTCACCGTCCATGACTCAGCAGTCGTCGACGATCTTGCCGACCACGCCTCCGATTGCGGCGCCCACAGCGGCTCCGCCCGCACCTCCAAAGTAGCCACCGATCACTGCACCCGCGCCGGCAAGGGTGCCCTGCCAGTTGCCGCCCGACTTTTTGTAGACCACCGTTGACCCGCCCGGTTCGCCGCCATCGCCGGACACGTAGGACCCGACGGCGCCGGAAGCGTAGGCGAGAGCAACCGGACTCGCGTTGCCTTTGACCAGGAGCTCCTCATACGCCTTCTTGACTTCCTGGTATGCCTTTGCTGCATCGTGCTTCCCGCCAGTCGCGGCGTGCCCCAGCTCGCAAATATGGCTCAGGACAGGCAACTCCTTTTCGGTGATGAAATTGAGCTCATGAAGCTTGGCCAGCACAATTTTGTCGGCCTTGAGGCGGTCGCCACCGGCCTCGGCCATGATTCGTTTAATTTCCCTAGCCGCGGCGCTTTGCATCTCGTAGACGCCGATTCCGCTAAATGATTCCAAGCTGTTCATTGGAACGTCCTCCTGTTCGATGATCAACTTCCGTCATGCAGGCAACCAACATCGGGACCTCACTCCCCAACCGCGGTTTGAGCCAGCCGCTCGGCCCCATCAGCTAAGGCCTCCCGGAGCGGTCCTTCCCCGAGGCGGGAGGCATAAGATGCGAACACGGTTGCGCCGACTACCCGGGCGCTGTTCACGTGCAAGGGGTCGAGGTGCGGACCATCGGTAGGTCCCGGCCCCGGCCACGGGAAGGGCCACTTGTGGGGCCACGGCGTGCCGCACCAGTCATCTATCAGTTCACGCACCATGCGTACGGGATCATCGTTGCGGATGTCTGCCTCGACCGCGAGCCGCACCAATTCCCGTGCCATCAATCCGGCTTCCAACTGCAACCTCTCCCCCATCTCCTTCGGAGGCAGCGGCTGAGGGTTCAGGGCGACAGTATCGAACCTTTGCCGAATCAAGGGGCCATGCGGGTAAATGGCGTCCCATATTGCCGGGTGAATGCGCGCTACGTGACCAAGCAGAGTGCCGTAGTTCATGACCATCCTCCAAGACGAACGAACGGGCCCGACGTCAGGTGAGACGCCGGGCACTCCTGTCCGCCACGCTGCTCGCGCCCCCAGACAGTCCGGCTCGACATTCTCCAACGTCCTGCCACTGATTCAGCCCCGAACCTAACCGTGGAGGCGTTACTGCAGCGTTACTCCCGGCCCGCATGGGTGGACTCGGCCGGCCGCGAGTTTGTTGGATACCCCCGGTAGAGTCAGAAGAAAGGTCTGACATCTAGAGGGAGAAGTTCATGACAACCACTGTGGCCGTCCTCGGAACCGGAATCATGGGCGCCGGCATGGCGCGCAACCTCGCCAAGGCGGGCCTCGATGTCCGGGTCTGGAACCGCAACGCGGATCGGGCCGAGCCGCTGGCAGAGGCAGGAGCCGCCATCGCAGACTCTCCCGCCCAGGCCGTCCAAGGGGCGGATGTTGTCCTGACTATGCTTTTCGACGAGGCCGCGGTCACCGAGGTCATGGCCGAAGCCCTGCCCGCGATGCCGAAAGGATCGGTATGGGTGCAAAGCGGGACGCTCGGACTGGAGGCAACGGAGCGGCTGGCCGCACAGGCAGCCGCTGCCGGCATTGAGTTCGTCGACGCCCCCGTTATGGGGACCAAGCAGCCCGCGGAGGAAGGGAAACTCACCATCCTGGCGGCCGGGCCGGACCGGGTACGTCCCGCCCTGAAACCGGTCGTCGATGCCATCGCGGCGCGCACCGTCTGGGTGGGCGAGCGTCCCGGCGACGGGCACCGGCTCAAACTGGTGGCGAACGCCTGGGTAGTCTCCCTCGTCGCGGCCGCAGCGCAGTCCATCGACCTCGCCGCCCGCCTCGGCCTGGACCCCCAGCTCTTCCTGGACACCATCGCCGGCGGCGCCTCGGACAGCCCGTACGCCCAGACGAAAGGCCGGGCCATGATCGGCGGAAACCTCGCCGCCAGCTTCCCGCTCGAAGGCGCCGCGAAGGACACGCAGCTCATCGTCGAGGCCATGGAGCAGTCCGGAGCCCGCCCGGACCTCATGCAGGCAGTCTCGGGGCTGTATGCCGATGCGCTCGCGGCCGGGCATGGGGGAGAGGACCTCGCCGCCGTCATCACCGCTTTCCGCCGCGGCCACGAAGCGGGGTAGCCTACTTCTTCGTCAGCCGGTACCGCTCGATCTGCCGCAGCCGCCGCAGGAGGCTGTCGCGCCGCGGGTGCGGGACGGCGTCGGCCGGTTCGGCGGTGAGGTCGATGTGCTTGGTGCCGTACTGCCACAGCAGCAGATCGTCCATCAGCCGGTCCGGGCCGGGGGAGTAGCGGTGGTCCAGAGCCCTGCGGACCTCCGTGATGCGGTTGGCGCTGAGGAGCCCGGCCAGCTGCACCGTCTGGTTGAGCCCATGCGCGGCGAGGAGTTCGGCGGCCCAGCCCCAATCGTCGTCCACCTTGCGGTCCACGTGCGGGAGCAGCGTGCGCCAGACATCCCGGATGCGGTTCGGCGTCAGCGGCATAGCGCCCTCGCCGTCCGTGTCCCAGAAGCTGCGCACTTCCTCGTACCGCTCGTGCAGGTCCGCGAAGGCCGTTTCCACCGTCTCCAGCATCGCCGCCGTGGCCGTGAACTGCCGATCGAAATGCGGCGTCCAGGCCCGCGGATCCTCGGCCTTGAACCGGATGTCGTGCTCAATCTCGCTCCACGCATGGGCAAAGATGGTGCGTATCTGGCACTCGAAAAAGTAGCTGCCGTTCGGTTGCAGGTCAGGGTTGAAGACCTGCTGGTACTCCTTCACCGCCTCGTTCTGGATGGTGCGCAGGATCAGGTGCCGGCTGGAGTACCCGTAGGTGCCCGACTCGATGGACCCGATGTCCTTCTCGCGGTCGCCGCGGCAGTCGAACAGCTGCCGCTGGCGCTTGATGATGTTGGCCACGGCGGCATTCTCCGCCGGCAGCCTGGTGATCACGCGGATCCCGACCATGTCATTGAGGGTCCGGAAGGGATCCGGGAACTTCAGCAGCCGCGGGCCGCCCGGCTCCAGCGGCTCCTCCGTGCGGGAAATCTTCTCCTTGAACGACTCCACCGTCTTGGTGCGCCCGGTGACGAACAGCGGAGTGACCTCCGTGTCCTTGAGCATGTCCCGCAGCACCAGCAGGACGTCCCGGGTGACCAGCTTCAGGGCAGGCCGGACGCGCTCGTAGATCTCCACGTTGTGCTGCACCGACTCGCGCAGCGTTGCGTCAAGGCTTTCCCAGTTACTCGGCATGCTCCCAGCTTACGGCGGAGGTCCGACACGGAGGCCTTACGTTTCGGCCGCCGCCGTGGATCCGCGCACCACCAGCGAGCTCTCCAAGGTCAATTCTTCCTGAGCCAGAGACTGCCCCTCCATCAGCCGGCGCAGCTGCTCCCCGGCCTTCAGCCCCAGCAGCTCTGCGGGCAGGTGCACGCTGGTCAGGCCCGGGCTGCTGGTGGCCGAGTAGGGCAGGTCATCAAAGCCCGCCACGGCAAGCTCCTCCGGAATGCGGAGCCCCTCCACGCGCGCTTCCTGCAGCACACCGTAGGCGTGGGTGTCGGTGGCGCAGACGACGGCGGTCACCCCCGCGCGCTGCCAGTCCGGCCAGGCGTCGGCGAAGGCAGCCGCGGCAGCACCGACGTCGATGGTGGTGGCAGGGACGTGTCCGGGGTCCACCGCCATGCCGCGCTCCGCGGCCTCCGCCAGGAAGGCCTCCCGGCGGATGGTGAAGGTCTCCGTTCCCGTGATGCTGTCCAGATACGCCACGCGCCGGTGCCCGGCCGCGGCCAGGTGGGCCGCCAGCTCGCGGGCGCCGTGCGCCACATCCAGGTTCACCGCCGGCGCGTACGACTCCAGGCCCGGCGCATCCAGCAGCACCAGCGGGCCCGCCACCGACAAATCCGCCAGGAACCCGGCGTTGGGCGCATCCACCAGCAGCCCCGCAGGCCGCAGCGACATCAGCTTCCGGACGTCGTCGGCTTTGGGGAACTCGCCCGAATCGGTGACGGACAACAGCAGCTGGTAATCCGGTCCCAGCGATTCGCGCACGCCGCCGATGACCTTCGCGAAGAACGGGTTGGAGATGTCCGGCGCCACGAGGATCACGATGGAGCTCACCCCGCGTGCCAGGGAGCTGCCGATGCCGTCCACCACATAACCGAGTTCGGCGATGGCCTCGCGGACCCGCGAAATGTTGTCCTCGGACACCCGTCCCGCCGTCTTGCCGTTGGCCACCAGCGACACCGTGGCCACCGAAACCCCGGCCCGCGCGGCCACCATGGCCGCCGTGATCCGGCGGGGCCGGGCCCGCTGCTGCACCTGTTCCCCGGAATCCATACTTCGATCCTAGCCGCCGCGGGGCGCTCCAAGAACAGCAAGGCATCAAGCGTTTGACGTGGGCGGATGCGCGGCGCGCGTTAAGCGTTTGACGTGGCCCAACAAACGGTGTCATGATCACTCCCGGAATACTGAACCCCCTGCCGCCTCGGCAGACCCCAATGACGTGGAGAATAATCGTGGACTTAAGCCACCAGCCCCCAGAAAGCGAACAGCCCCGGAAAATCATCCTGGACTGCGACCCCGGCCACGACGACGCCGTGGCCCTCCTGCTCGCGCACGGCAACCCGAACATCGAACTGCTGGCTGTCACCACCGTGGTGGGCAACCAGACCCTCGAAAAGGTCACCCGTAACGCTTTGGCCGTCGGCACCATCGCCGGCATCACCGGCGTCCCCTTCGCCGCTGGCTGCCCCCGCCCGCTGGTCCGCAGCATCGAAACCGCGCCGGACATCCACGGCGACAGCGGCATGGACGGCCCGGAACTGCCGCCGTCGAAAATCACGCTGGACCCCCGCCACGCCGTCGACCTCATCATCGACACTGTCATGGCCCACGAACCCGGCACCGTCACCCTAGTCCCCACCGCCGGCCTGACCAATATCGCCATGGCCGCCCGCAAGGAACCCCGCATCGTGGAACGCGTCAAGGAAGTGGTCCTCATGGGCGGCGGCTACCACGTGGGCAACTGGAGCGCCGTGGCCGAGTTCAACATCATCATCGACCCCGAGGCCGCGCACATCGTCTTCAATGAGAAGTGGCCCGTGGTCATGGTGGGCCTGGACCTCACCCACCAGGCCCTGGCCACCCCGGACGTCGTGGAGAGGATCGCCGCCATCGGCACCACTCCGGCCAAGTTCGTCACCGAGCTGATGGACTTCTTCGCCCACACCTACAAGGACGCCCAGGGCTTCGATTTCCCGCCCGTCCACGACCCCTGCGCGGTGGCCTACGTCATCGACCCCAGCATCGTCAGCACCCGCAAGGTCCCCGTCAACATCGAACTGACGGGCGCGCTCACCCTGGGCATGACCGTGGCAGATTTCCGCGCCCCGGCCCCGGCCGACTGCCACACCAGCGTGGCCGTGGACCTGGACCACGCACGGTTCTGGGACCTGGTCACCGACGCGCTCAAACGCATCGGCGAGCCGGGCGCCAACACCTCAGCGGACGATGCCGGGACCGGCGAAGGTGCGGACCCCACCCAAGGCAACGCGTCCGACGTCGAACTTAACCACGCTGCCCGCCTCACCGCCGGAGGGGTCAAGTAAATGACCGCCACCCTCACCGAAGCGAAGACCGGCCGCGGCAACACCGCCGCCCTCATGACCGCCCTGCTGGCCGCCTGCGTGGCGTTCCAGCTCAACGCCTCCATGCTCAGCCCCGCCCTGGTGACCATGGGCCAGGAACTGAAGGCGGACCAGGCCCTCATCGGCCTCTCCCAGACCTGGTTCTTCACCGCCGCCGCGCTGTTCTCCCTGTTCCTGCCA
This sequence comes from Arthrobacter sp. C152, assembly GCF_054890965.1. Classification (NCBI taxonomy): domain Bacteria; kingdom Bacillati; phylum Actinomycetota; class Actinomycetes; order Micrococcales; family Micrococcaceae; genus Arthrobacter; species Arthrobacter sp. C152. The sequence continues at coordinate 37,457 of NZ_JBTZSU010000037.1, read as the reverse complement.
CGCCTGAGCGACATCGTGGGCCGCAAGAAGGTCCTGGTGGGCATGATGCTGCTCATGGCCGCCGGTTCCGTCATCGCCGCCCTGGCCCCGGACATCACCTGGCTCTTCGTGGGCCGCATCATCCAGGGCGTCAGCGGACCCACCGTCCCGCTCTGCCTGATCATGCTGCGCTCGGCCGTCAGCAACCCGCGCAAGTACGGCACGCTGATGGGCCTTATTACTGCCGTCAACGGCGGCGTGGCCGGCGTGGATTCCTTCGTGGGCGGCTATTTCGCCGAGCACTACGGGTTCCGCAGCATCTTCTGGCTCATGGTGGTCCTCGCCGTCGCCGCCACTGCCCTCGTCCTGTTCCTGGCGAACGAAAGCAGGCCCGCGGCCGGCACCCGGATGGACTGGCTGGGCGTGTTCTTCATCGTGGTGGCGGTGGGAGCCCTGCTGACCGCGCTGAACGAGGCCTCGAAACTGGTTGCCGGATTTAACCCAGGCGTGCTGGTACTGAGCGTGCCGCTGATCCTCGTATCCGCCGTCGCGTTCTTCGCCTTCTGGCGCACCGAGCAGCGCGCCGCCCAGCCCATGGTGGAAACCGTCCACCTGCGCCAGCGCGCCACCTGGGCGCCGCTGCTCACCACCACGCTGACCATGACCGGCATCTTCGCCGTCATCAACGGCATCGTCCCGGCCTATGTCCAGGCCGCCGCTCCCGGGTTCAGCATCGGACCCACCGAGATGTCGCTGATCATCCTCACCCCGTACGCCCTGCTCGGCTGGGTGGTGGGCCCGCTCAGCGGCAGGCTCGCCCCGGTCCTCGGCTACACCAAGGTGCTGCGCATCGGCCTGCTGGGCAGCATCGCCGCGCTCGCCGTGATCGCGTTCCTGGGCCTGTCCAGCCTGCCGATGATGATCGCCGGCACGGTCTTGCTGGGCATCATGTACGCCGGTACGGTCAACATCATGCTCAACGGACTCGGTGTTGTCCTCTCACCCGCCGGCAACCCCGGCTTCCTGCCCGGCATGAACGCCGGCGCGTTCAACCTGGGCGCGGGCCTGAGCTTCCTCATCCTGCCCGCCGTGCTCGTGGCGACGGCGACGCTCGGCGATGCGCAGGCCTCCTACCTGACCGTCGTGCTCGTCGGCCTGGCCCTAACCGTCGCCGCGTTCGCCGCGTCGCTGCTGATTCCCAAGCCGGTTGAGGCGGAGGTGGCGGCGTGAGCGACGCGGCCGGCCGGATCGTCGTCGTGGGATCCCTCAACGCGGACCTCACCATCTACTGCGACCGCCTCCCGCAGCCGGGCGAGACGGTCCAGGGCAACGGGTTCGCCGTGAATCCCGGCGGCAAGAGCGCCAACCAGGCCGTCGCTGCGGGCCGGCTGGGCGGGCACGTCAGCCTGGTGGGCGCCGTGGGCGAGGACGCCAACGGCGACATGCTCCTGGCGTCGGTGGCCGGCGCCGGTGTGGACGTGGGCCGTGTCCGCACTTCCAGCGAGCCCACAGGCGTGGCCGTGATCGCCGTCGATGCGCAGGGCGAGAACAACATCATCATCTCCGCCGGCGCCAACGGATCGCTGTCCCCCAAGGACGTGGCGGGAGCCTCGGACGTCCTGGAGGGCGCGGCCGTCGTCAGCCTCTGCCTGGAAGTCGGCATGGATACGGTGCTGGCGGCAGCGCAGGCAGGGCACGACGCCGGAGCGCAGGTCCTGCTGAACCTCTCACCGTATGCGGAAATCCCCGAAGACCTGGCCGCGCTGGCGGACATCCTGCTGGTCAACGCCCATGAGGCCGCACTGTTCCTGGGCGGCGGGGTCCCGGGGGCCGGCGCGCCCGCCGATGAGTGGGACGCCGTGCGGGAGCGGTTCGCCGCGCGCGGGATCCGGCAGGTCCTGGTGACACTGGGTTCACGCGGGTCCGTGGTTCTGGACTCGCTGGCAGAAGCCCGCGTCACGTTCGTGCAGCCCACCGAGGTGAACGCCGTGGACACCACCGGCGCCGGGGACGCGTTCACCGGGGCGGTGGCCGTCCGGCTGGCGGCGGGGGACGCGCTCGCCGACGCCGCAGCATTCGCCTCCGTTGCCGCGGCGATGGCGACCACCCGCAAAGGGACGCAGGCGGCGTACCCGGAAGCGGCCGCCGTCGAGCGCCGCCTCAACGCCTCCTAGACTCCATTGCTCCCCACCGGCACCCTAGCCTCGCAAGCTCGGCCAGGGAACCCTGCCGGCGTGGGCCCAACGCCCTTATGCGACGCCAAAACGGCGTTTACGGAGCAATGGATGGGCTAGGCGCGGGCCGCGGCCCGGACGGAGTCCCGTTCCACCGGCGGGCAGTGGATTTTGGCCGCACCCTGGGGAGCCTCCGGTGCCGGGTCAAGGCCCAGCAGCGTGCGCACCCCTGCCGCGCCCAGTTCGTAGTGCGGCAGGGACACGGTGGACAGGGGCGGGCGCAGATGGGCTGCGATGACCTCCTGGTTGTCGAACCCCACCACCGCGATGTCGTCCGGGATGGACAGGCCGCGTTCCCGCAGGCCGTCGTACAGGCCCATCGCCATCCGGTCGTTGTAGCAGTACACCGCCGTCACGTCGCGCTTGAGCAGTTCTTCGGTGGCCCCGTAGCCGCCTTCCTGGTCCGGATAAGCCTCCAGCACCAGCCCGGGATCGAACGCCACGCCCCCGTCCTCGAGCGCTTCCCGGTACCCCTGCAAACGTCCGTCTTTGGCCGGGGCCGGGATGGTGGCATTGATGAAGGCGATGCGGCGGTGGCCGTGCCGGAGCAGGATCTCGGTGGCGGACCGGCCGCCCTGGACCTCGTCCGGGACGACGGCACGGGCCCCCGGCTCGGTGGAGAAGCAGTTGACCAGCACGAAGTCCGCCTCGCGCAGGGACGCCGGGACGTCGGTGGGCCGGTGGAACCAGGTGGAGTAGAGGATGCCGCGCACCTTGTACTCCAGCATCATGCCGATGGCATCCTGCTCCAGCTCCCGGTTGCCCTCGGTGTTGGCGATGAGGAGGGCGTACCCGTGCTTCCACGCCTCGTCCTGCGCGCCGTGGATGATCTGGCCGGCGAAGGGGGTGGTGGCGACCCCGTCCGCCACCAGCCCGATGAACTTCGACGTGCCGCTGACCAGCGTCTGGGCCATGGCGTTGGGGCGGTAGCCCAGGGCGCGGATGGCGTCCTTGACGCGCTGCCGGGTTTCTTCGGCGATCCGTGCGCTCTTTTTCTTGTTGACCACCAACGAGACGGTGGCCGTGGAAACCCCGGCCGCCTCGGCCACTTCGCGGAGGGTCACCGGATGGGGCCGCCCGGGCGTCCGGGGGGAGCCGGCCGCGGGCGCGGGCTCTCCTGGCTTGTTCTCCGTTGACATCTTCTGGCCTCCCTCAGGAGTATAACCATCCGCCGTGGCCGTCATCCCTTGGTCGCCCCGCTCTCGAGGCCCTGGATCATGGCCTTGTTGAGCACCAGGAACACCAGCAGCAGCGGCGTGATGGTGACGCACACGGCGGCGAAGGTGGCCGTCCAGTCCACCTTGCCCATGGCGCCGATGTAGTTCTGCAGCCCCAGCGGGATGGTCTTGAGCTCCTCGGACAGGACGAACGTGTTGGCGAAGATGAAGTCGTTCCAGATGAAGATGCTGTTGACCAGCACCACGGTGACCACGGTGTTCAGGGACAGCGGCAGGGTGATCAGCCCGAAGATCCGGTACGGGCCGGCACCGTCCAGCGAGGCAGCCTCATACGTTTCCTTCGGGATGTACTCGTAGAAGGAGGAGAACAAGTACACGGACATGGGCAGCGAGAAGCCGGCCAGCGGGATGATCATCGACTGGTAGGTGTCCAGCAGGTTCACCGCGGAGTAGTCGATGAACAGCGGGACCAGGGCGATCTGGACCGGGACGATGATGCCGATCAGGAACAGCCCGCGCACCAGCCTGCTGAGCCGGAAACCGAGCACCTGGATGGCGTAGGCGGCCATCATGCCCAGCAGGACAATCAGCACGTTCGCGCCCATGGTCACCACGAAGCTGTTCAGGATGTTCCGGCCGAGGTCGCCGGTCTCGAACGCCCTGGCGTAGTTGTCCCAGGTCAGGGAACCGGGCAGCGCGAACGGGTCCCCGGTGGCGAAGTCGTGTTCGGTGCGCAGGCTGGTCAGGAACAGCCACGCCAGCGGGTACACCTGCACGATCACGATCAGCATGACCAGCACGCGGGAGAGCGTGCGGAACAGGTCCGGCCGGCGCTTGCGGCGCCTGCCTGCGGGCGTGGGAGGGACGACGGCGGGTGGCCTGGCCGGCGGGGCTGCCTGGGTGATCATGCGTCTGCCTTCCGCTTGAGCAGGAACAGGATGAGGCCGACGGCGACGAGGCACTCGATCACGATAAACACCGAGATGGTGCTGGCGTAGCCGAAGTCCGTGCTGGTGAAGGCCGTCTTGTACATGTAGGTGGTGAGCAGTTCCGAGGACTGGCCCGGGCCGCCGTTGGTCATCAGGTAGGGGATGTCGAAGCCGCGCAGGCCGTAGGTGGTGGCCATGATGGTGGTGGTGATCCACACGGGCCGGATGTAGGGGAACCGGATTTTGGTGAACAGGGTCCACCGCGAGGCGCCGTCCAGGACGGCGGCTTCCTCCAGTTCCTTGGGCACCGCCAGCAGCGCGGCATAGATGATGAGCATGTAGAGCCCGGTGAAGCGCCAGCCTTCGGGTGCGGAGACCGCGGCCAGGACGGAGTTGATGTCCGAGAGCCAGGGCCGTTCCAGGCTGCCGAGGCCAATCCACTGCAGCAGCTGGTTGAGCAGGCCCACGGGCTCGAGGGAGTAGATCCGCACGAAGAGGAACGCGATGGCCACCGTGGAGATCACGGCCGGCAGCAGGTAGAGGGTCTTGATGAGTTCCCGGCCGCGCCGGAGCGAGGTGAGGAGGCTGGCCACCACCAGGGCGCCGCCGAGCTGCAGGACAAGGCAGATGGCCAGGTAGACCAGGGCGTTCACGAAGGCGCGCCAGAAGATGTCGTCCCCGGTGAACATCCGGGCGTAGTTCTCCAGCCCGACGAATTCCATGTCGGTGATGCCGTTCCAGGAGAAGAAGCTCAGGAACAGGGACTGGAGGATGGGAAAGAGGACCGCTGCGCCGTAGAGCAGCAGCGGCGGGAGCAGGAAGACCAGGACCGAGGTCCTCGACCTGTTGGGAAGCATGGCGGACCTTTACTTGAAGAACTTCGGGGCGTTCTGGGCGATGGTGCTGTCCATCGTCTCCGTGAACTGCTGGGGCGTGATCTCACCCTGGACCAGCAGGACGAGTTCCTGTTGCAGGCGGGTGTTGGTGGTCGGGTCCAGCTGGGTGTCCCACGGCATGGCCTGCTTCGAACCCAGGTCCTTGGCCTGGTCAAGGGCCTTCCGGTACAGCGGGGTGGCGTTGGCAGGGATGGTGGTTTCCACGTCGGTGGTGGGGGAGAGCGCCCCGGTGGCGGCGTACTCCGCCGGGTACTTTTCCAGGGCGAACTTCAGGAAGTCGCTCACCAGCGGATCATAGGTCTTGGCGTTCACAGCCATGCCGATGCCCGAGGGGGACACGAACTCGTTGGCCGCCGTCACCGAACCTGCGGTGGTGGGCAGAGTGAAGAAGTCGACGTCGTTGCGGACGGCGGGGTTCAGCTTGTCGGTGGCCAGGCTGGGCAGCTCCCAGGTGCCGATGTTGTACATGGCCGCCTGTCCGGACGTGAACTGGTTCTGCGCGTCGGAGTAGCCCTGGGCGGAGAAGCCGTCCTGGAAGCACTTGGCCTTGCCCAGTTCGGCCATCCAGTTGACGGTCTTCTGGCCGGCGGCGTCCGCGAACTTGGCTTCGCCCTTCTTCAGTTTCTGCACAAACTCCGGGCCGGCCGCGCGGAACGGCTGGTAGGCGACGTACCTCTCCAGCGGCCACTGGTCCTGGCCGTCGATGGCGATGGGGGTGATGCCGGCGCTGCGGAGGGCGGTGCACATCGCGGGAATGTCATCGAGCGACTTAGGCACGGACACTCCGGCCTTGGTGAACAGGGCCTTGTTGTACCAGATGTACTCGAGCTCGTACTGGAACGGGACCATGTACAGGGAACCGTCGTCGAAGCGCTGGTAGTCCAGGGCCCCGGGGCGGTACTTGTCGTAGATGCCCAGGGACTTCAGCAGCTTGTCGGCGTCGAGCATCTTGCCTTGCTTGGCCAGCTGCTGTGCGAACGGCGTGGCGTCGGTGTCAAAGAGCTCGGGGAGCTTGTTGGCCGCCGCCAGCGTCTCGAGCTTCTGGATGTAGGAGGGCCGGTCCGGGGTGGTGATCAGGTTCAGCGAGAAGCCCGGGTGGTCCTTCCCGTAGTCGTCGGCCAGCTTCTTCATGATGTTGATGACGGCGCCGTCAGCCGGACGGGACAGCAGCCACGAGATTTCGCGGGGCTTGATCTCGCCGGTGGGGCTGACGTTGGCGGGGCTGCTGGAGCTTCCTCCGCCGCAGGCAGTCAGCGCCAGGGCGGTGACGGCTGCGAGGGCGGCAGCGCGGAAAACGTTCTTCATGGGGGCAATCTCCCTTGATTGGTGTGGACCGCCTGGGGCGGGCCGATGGGAACGGAGGGGGTTATTCAGTTGTCGGTGCGCTTGCGTACGTCGAATTCGGTGACAGTGACTGAGCCTTCGCCGGCGAACACGCCTATGGCGCCGGCGGGAAGGCCGTAGATCCGGGTGCTGAGGGCCACCTGGCGGTCCACGACGGCGACGCACAGGTCGCCGTCGACCACGACTTCCAGGGTGTGGCGTCCCGGTGCGAGGTCGCAGGGACGCTCGAGTTCGATGGCGAACGGCACGTCGCCGGAGACGTGCCACTGGGCCTCCCCGGTGACGGTGCGGGGCCAGCGGTCGAAGACCATCCGGCCACGTTTGGGTTCGAGCCTGACGATGTAGGAGTGGTCGCCGTCCGGGGTCGCGCGCAGCAGCAGCCCGCATTCGGTGGTGCCGGGCTGGATGTCCAGCTCTGCCCGGGCGTAGAACTGCGTGGGCGCCGGGGTGGAGGTGACGGCGGCGGCGTAGCCGTCCGGGGCCGCCAGCCGGAGGGGCAGGCTCTGGTGCAGCGGTTGGCCCTCCAACTCCAGCGGGACGTCGTCCCAGAAGCTGTCCACCAGCTCATCGGCGAACCCGAAGGCCAGCGTCCCGTCGGTGTTCTGCCGCGCCTCCAAAACCGCCATGGTGCCCGCCCACTGCCAGGCGCCGTCGTCGGAGTTTCCTTCCTTGCTGGCGATCCAGCCGAAGAAGAACCGGCGTCCGTCCCGCTCCGCCGTCTTGGAGGCGTAGAAGGCGCGGCCGTCGATGCTGTCGCGGGCCGGGACGGTCCATGGGCCGTCCGGGCTGGCGGCCATGCGGTAGCGCGTGCTGAACGATTCGGAGAATTCCGAGTAGACCATGTACCACCAGCCGCCCCATTCGAAGACGTCCGGGCACTCGTGGGTGATGTAGCGACGGGGGTCCCAGAAGGGGTCCGCGGGTGTCCAGGCCATCAGGTCGGTGGAGACGCACTGGGCGATGACGCCGCGGCGCCGTTCGGGTCCTGCGGAATGCCGGGCCGCCAGGAGCATCCGCCACAGGCCGGCGTCCTCGTCGCGGAAGACGAAGGGATCCCGCCAGTCGGCTGACTCATAGGCCTCGGGGGCGCCGAAGGTCAGCTCCGGGTGCTTGGTCCAGGTCTGCATCCCGTCGGCGCTGGTGGCATGCATGACCAGCTGCAGCGGCAGGCCGTCAGAGCCCAGGTTGGCCGGGTTTTGCCCGGTGTAGAACAGGTGGTGGATCCCCGACTCGTCGGCCACGATGCTGCCGGTGTAGCAGTTGAAGTCCAGGTCTTCCGTGGTGCCGTGGGGGAGGGCGACGCCGTGGTCCTGGAACTGGACCAGGTCCTTGGTGGTGACGAGGTTCCAGGCGGTCCCGGGCTTCGGGTTGCTGCGGACTTCGTGAAGGTAGAAGAGCCAGAACTCCCCGTCCTTCTGGAAGGGGATCAGGTCGCCCACCCAAGCATCGGCGGGCTGGAAGAAGACGGGGTAGCTCATCGGCGGTGATGTCCATTCTGCTAAAGCGTTTGATCACCATGAACGTAGCGTGGATCACACTGTTGTTCAAGCGTTTTAGCACAGAAACTTTTGCCGCTGGCTGGATTGGCTCCGGCGGGCATCGAATTTTGCTGAAACGCTTGACCCGCACCTCGCGGCTGGGTATCTTCTCCTGCTTAAGCGCTTAATCATCATGGAGTCCCGACGCGGAGCCAATGAAGGCCCCGCCGCTCCCGAGCGCCCGGCGATGACGCCGTCCCCCTGAGAGGAAGTCAACGATGACCCATGCCATGTCCCGCCGCCATGTCCTGCAGGGCACCGGAGCAGGAGCGCTGGCCCTGCTCGCCGGCGGCACCAGGCCGCCCACGCCCGCCCACGGCCAGGATTCGCTCCGCGCCGTCTACCACCTGACCCCGCCGTCGGGTTGGCTCTGCGACCCGCAGCGTCCGGTGTACCTCGACGGCGCGCACCACCTTTACTACCTGCACTCCACCACGAACAACGGGCAGGGCGGGTGGGACCACGCCACCACGGCCGACGGTGTGGCCTTCAGCCACCACGGCGTGGCGTTGCCACTGCAGCCCGACTTTCCCGTCTGGTCCGGCTCCGCGGTGGTGGACTCGGCCAACACCGCCGGCTTCGGGGCAGGGGCGCTGGTCGTGCTCGCCACGCAGCCCACGGACGGAATCCGCAAGTACCAGGAGCAGTACCTGTACTGGTCAACCGACGGTGGCTACACCTTCACGGCCCTGCCGGATCCGGTGATCGCCAACCCCGACGGCCGGACCGCCACCACGCAGGCGGAGATCGAGAACGCCGAGTGGTTCCGCGACCCCAAGATCCACTGGGACGCGGCCCGCGGCGAATGGGTCTGCGTGATCGGCCGCGCCCGGTACGCCGCCTTCTACACCTCGGCCGACCTGCGGAACTGGCAGCTGCAGCGCAACTTCGACTACCCAAACCATGCGCTCGGCGGCATCGAGTGCCCCGACCTGTTTGAGATGACGGCCGACGACGGCACGCGGCACTGGGTGCTTGGCGCCAGCATGGACGCCTACAGCATCGGCCTGCCCATGACCTACGCCTACTGGACCGGAACGTGGGACGGAACCCAGTTCCTCGCCGACGACGTGGACAACCCGCAGTGGCTGGACTGGGGCTGGGACTGGTACGCGGCGGTGACGTGGCCTTCCCTGGACGCGCCGGACGCGCGGCGCTATGCGGTGGCCTGGATGAACAACTGGAAGTACGCCGCCCGCGATGTTCCCACGGATGCCACCGACGGGTACAACGGCCAGAACTCGGTCGTGCGGGAACTGCGCCTGGCCCGCCAGCCGGGCGGCTGGTACAGCCTCCTGAGCAGTCCGGTGGCTGCGCTCGCCAACTACGCCAGCTCCACTACGGTGCTCCCCGGCCGGAACGTGGACGGCAGCTACGTCCTGCCCTGGCGGGGCCGCGCCTACGAGCTGGAGCTGGATATCTCCTGGGATGCGGCCGCCAACGTCGGGGTCTCCGTAGGCCGCTCGGCCGACGGCAGCCGGCATACGAACATCGGAAAATACGGTGCTCAGCTGTACGTCGACCGGGCCCCGTCCGACCTGGCCGGGTATTCGCTGGTGCCGTACACGCGGGCCGCGGCGCCGATCGACGCTGCTGCACGGTCGGTGCACCTGCGGATCTTCGTGGACACCCAGAGCGTCGAAGTGTTCGTCAATGCCGGGCACACGGTGCTCTCCCAGCAGGTGCACTTCGCTGATGGCGACACCGGGATTTCCTTCTACACCGACGGCGGCCCGGCCACGTTTTCCGGCATCACCATCCGGGAGCTGGCCGCGGTCCCGAACTGAGCGGGCCAGCGCAGCGTTGACCGGGTCAGCTAACGCAGCGCGTCCAGCGTGACGCCTGTGTGCTCCGCGAGCCGGGCCAGGAGGGCATCCTGGAACGCGGGGTCGGCGGCCGCCGGGTGCGGCTTCTGCCGGTGCTGGTGGTACCAGTAGCCGCCGCTGGACAGGGCTGCCGGATCGTCACTGGTGGCCAGCCACTCCTGGGTGCGGTGGCCCAGTTCCAGGCTGTCGGGTGCCGACCGGCCGCCCATCCGGGTGGGCACCCAGCCGGGGTCGACGGCGTTGCTGGCGACGTGCGGCACCAGCCGGGCCACCGCTCCCGACAACGCAGTGACCTGCAGCTTCGTGGTGGAGTACGAGGCCGTCGTCGTCCGTCCTGTCCAGTCCAGGCCGTCCAGGCCGGTGTCGCCTCCCCGGTGCATGCCGCTGCTCAGGTAGATGAGCCGGCGCGGTCCGGGGATGAGGGCGGTCAGCAGGTAAGGGGCCACCACGTTGACCGGCAGCAGGGCAGGGCCGCTGAGGATGCCGGCATTGTGGATGACGGCGTCGATGCCGCCGATCCCCACGGCCTCGTCTGCGATCCGCCGGACGTCTTTGTCGATGCCGAGGTCGCCGATGACGCACTGCGCCCCCTCGTCCAGCAGGTGCTGCACCGCATGGAGCCGCCGGGAGGACCGCGCGTGGACGATGACCTCGTGCCCGTCCCGGAGGAGCGACGCCGCAGCGGCGCGGCCCAGCCCGTCCGTGGAACCGGTGATGAAGACGCGTGCCATGCGGGGCCCTCCCTGGTTCGGATGTTGTACCAGTATCCCTACTCGATGTGCACGGGTGCAGGCACCGCTGTGTCTGCGGACTTTCCGCGCAGGAACCAGGCCAGGAGGATGGTACCCAGAACGGAGATGGCGGTGGACACCATGGCCAGGGAAGGCGCAAGCGGAACCAGGCCGAAGACGACGACGGCCGAGACCACCAGGGCAATCACCGTGGTGCGGGGTTGCTTCATGGACACGATCGCCTGCACCAGCACCGCGCCGAGGACCGCGGGCAGGACATACATCCGGGTGACCAGCAGGACCGACGGCGGGATGACGCTGATCAGCCAGCTTCCCAGCAGGCCCACGAAGACCGCCAGGGAGACCAGGTGCACCGCGGCGGCTCCGCAGATGGCGACGACGGCCGCGAGTTCCGCGCGCTTGGTGCCGGGCTTGGCGCCGATATTGGTCTGCGCGATGAGCGCCGCCGGCAGCAGCTTGTTGGAGATGTTGCCGATCATGAAGGCCTGGTACATCGCGGCGGGGCCGAGGACGGGGTAGTAGGTGAGCGGCTCGACGATCCAGATGATGCCGAAGGTGGCTGCGACAGCCGCGAACGCGATCCAGAGCTGGGCCGGGGCGATCTCCAGGCCGCCGGCGAAGACGAGGTACAAGGGGCCGGCCACGGAGATCAGGAGGCCGGCGATCATGGTCGCCTGGCCCCATCGGGATGTGGTGCGGCCGAACTCGGCCATGGCGGTGCTTCCGGCGGCAGGTGCGGTGGTGGTGGAGGTCATGGGTGTTCCTTTCCGGTGAGGGGCGGGTCAGGCGCCGACGGCGGGGGCCGCGGCAAGGTAGGCGGCGGTGAGTCCCACCACGATGGAAAAGCCCAGCCCCCACTCGCGCAGCCAGCTCTTCCCGAGCTTGCGGGCCAGCAGCAGGCGCAGCCCCATGACCGCCGCGGAGACGAAGAAGGAGAGGACGTGGATGCCCGACTTCGGCAGTTCCGTGAGCCCCAGGCACGCGAACGCCCCGATCAGGGCCGCGGCCGGAACGACGGCCATGGCCACGGGGTTCACGGCGCGGATTTTGGCATCCCCTTTGCGGAGCAGGGGAGTCAGGATGAGCGTGGCCAGCATCCACATGGCCCCGCCGATGCTCATCGCAAAGAAGGCCACGGCGAACACGCTTTGGGTGTAGCTCGCGTCGCCGAGTTTGGCTCCCATGGAACCGGCGGCAATGCCTGCGGCGGACACGTCATAGGCGGCCGAGCCGATCAGCCCGATTCTGGACAGCACCGCCGGTGCACCGAACAGGCCCAGGAGTGCGATGGCCACCAGCGACACGGCCAGGGACGGGCCGATCGCCGACACCGCACCGGAGCGGAACGATGTCCGGATGTCCGTCGGGCTCATGTCGACGGCAGGTGCCGCCCGGCGCGCAGCCCCCATGAAGATCACGGACTGGATGATGATGACGCCGAATACGCCGGCGACGCAGATCCAGAGGACGGGATTGTTGGCGATGCTGAGGATGTCGGTGGGGCCGGTGCCGGCGGATGGTTGAAGTGCCATTGCTTGGAGAGCCAGGGGCTGGTGCATGGAAACCTCCGGTTGAAGGCCCCGCGGAGCGCGGTCCGACGTCCTTGTCCGGTCTGGGCTGCGGCGGGGCGGAATGAGTGCCTCGCGGACCACATCGGTCAGCGGGTAAGCAACAGGCTCCACTATGAGACGGATCACAGGCAATGGCTGACGGAATCGGCCACGGACTGGGCCGAATCCGTCAAAGTGCAGCGGTCGGGGCCGGCGGGCTTCCGCATGCTCCCTGTGACCGGGCACACTTTCCGGCAGGAAGACAACCAGCGAAGGAGCACCATGCCCGGCACCATTGGCGACCTGTCCGCCGTCGAACTCACCGCCGCCATCCGTAACAGGACCATCTCGGCGCGCGAAGCGCTGGCGGACCACCTGGACCGCATTGCTGCGGCAAATCCGGTCATCAACGCGGTGGTCACCCTCGACGCCGACCGCGCCCAGGCGCTCGCCGCGGCGGCCGACCGGCTCACGGCCTCAGGCGCGGACCTGCCCCCGCTGCACGGGCTGCCGATGACGCACAAAGACACCAACAACACCGCGGGGATGCGGACCACGCAAGGGTCGCTGGCCCTGCAGGACTTCGTGCCGGACGCCGACGACCTGATTGTGGCCCGGCTGAAAGCGGCCGGGGTGGTCAGTACGGGAAAGTCCAACGTTCCCGAATTCGGTGCCGGCTCCCACACCTTTAACGAGCTCTTCGGCACCACCACCAACCCCTACGCACCCAGCCTGAGCGCGGGCGGCAGCAGCGGGGGAGTGGCCGCCGCCGTCGCGTCCCACATCCAAAGCATCGGCGACGGCAGCGACATGGGTGGCTCCCTGCGGATCCCGGCGTCTTTCTGCAACGTGGTGGGCTTCCGGCCTTCGACGGCCGTCATCCCCATGCCGTCCGACCACAACGCCTACGCATGGCTGGGCAGGACAGGCCCCATGGCCCGCAGCATTGAGGACATCGCCCTGTTCATGTCCGTCACGGCCGGAAAGGATCCGCGGGTGCCGCACCCGCAAGTGCTGGCCCCGGACGAGTTCCGGGCCGGCCTGGAGACCGACATGCGCGGCGTGCGGATCGGCTGGTCCCGTGATTTTGGTATCGGCGTACCGGTGGAACCGGAGATCGCCGGGCACCTGGAACGCCAGCTTGCCGTCTTCGAGGACCTTGGTGCGATCGTCGAGGAAGCCAGCCCGGATTTCAGCGAAGCCGACCTGGTTTTCGGCAACACCCGTGCGCTGGACTTCGCTGCCGGGCTCGGACCCATCATCGAGCGGTGCGGCGACCTCATCAAACCCGAGGTGCGCTGGAACGTGGCGAAGGGGCAGGCGCTCACGGCGCAGGACATTGTCGAAACCACCGCGGCCCGGACGCGTTTGGAGCTCGGCGTCCAGGGCTTCTTCAATCGGTACGACCTCTTCGCCAGCCCCTGCGCCCAGGTCCTGCCGTTTGACGCCTCGCTGCGGTATCCGGCGGAGGTGGCAGGCGTGCCCTCCGAGACCTACCTGGACTGGATGCGTTCGGCCTGCCTGCTGTCCGCTACGGGATTGCCGGTGCTCAGCGTCCCCGCAGGGTTCAGTCCGGCCGGGCTGCCCATCGGGCTGCAGCTGGCGGGCAACCACTACACCGACATGCAGCTGCTCCGCTGGGGCCGGGCCTTCGAGCAGCAGACGGGGTACGCCGCCGTCGCGCCCGCACTCGCCGGAACGGGCCTTACGGCGATGCCCGCGTGAAACGGCCGCCGCGCTTGCGTGCGTCCAGCAGCAATGAGACGTCCACGCTCCCGGCGTACTGGGCCCAGTCGGAGCCGGTGATGAAGCGGTAGAGGGCGGGCATATCGCTCACCGTGACGTCGGCGACGATCTGGTAGTCGCCCGCGATGGCCGCCGCGTAGCGGATCATCGGAAGCTCGGCCAGGCTCTGGCCGAGCCGCTCCACGTGCTGCGGGGCGGCCCGGATCCAGAGCAGCGCTTCGACGTCCAGCCCGAAGGCAGCGGGCTCGACGACGGCCCGCAGCTGGACCTGGTTGTTGGCCAGGAGCCACTCGCTGCGGCGCCGGGCGGTGGCTTCCGACACCCCGACCCTGCGCCCCAGTGCTTCATAGCTCATCCGGCCATCGGCGCACAGCGCCTCGACCAGTTCGCGGTCCTGGCGGTTCAGCTCGAGCCGCGCCTCAAGGGTTCCCGCATCCGTGGCCAGGGTGGAGCGCAAAGCATCCACGCGGTCCGGGCTGAGCACTTCGGGGCGCCAGCCACGGATGGTCCGGAAATAACGGAGGACGGGATAGCTGGTGGAATCCCCCAGGCCGATCGTGGACGGGAGCTCGTCCGACAGGACATCCCCGAGGCGCCGCGGCTCGGTGAGGATCTCGGCCACGCAGTCGCCGGTGCCGGTGGTGGTGTAGACAAAGGTGGTGTCGCTGCGCTGGGCCAGTGCCTGGGCAGCCGCGCGCACGGTCCCTGGGGTGCACCGCATTTCGATCAGCACGGCGGCCGGCTGCGGCCTGACACCCACCACGGCAACGGCGCCGGACTCAAGCAACTGCGAGCCGCGGCGTGCCACGGTCCGTTCCGCTTCCCCCAGCACCGCAGCCATCTTGCGCCATGGACACCGGGGATCCAGCTGGAGGGCGGCAACGATCTGCCGCTCCAATGCGTCAAACACCATGCGAACATTCCATCACGGCCACCAGCGCCTGCCGCCTCAGTTCATCACCCACGCCGCCCCCAGCAGCAGGGGGACGGCCAGGGCCGAGGTGATCACCGCCGTCGTCTGCGCCAGGCCTTCGCCCACCTTGTACCGGACCGCGTAAAGGACGACGTTCTGGCCGGTGGGAAGGATGGCGCAGGCGGTGACCACGAAGGTGCTGAAGGCGTCCAGCCGGAACACGAACGCGGCGAGCAGCCACGCAAGGACCGGCTGGATGGCCGATTTAAGGACCACCGCCACGAGGGTCGGCGCGGCATCGGCGCTGCCGCCCCGGGGCGACAGCCCGTGCAGGGACATGCCGAAGATGATGAGCATGAGCGGCACCGTCACCTGGGCGATGAGCTTGAGCGGGTCCAGCACCAGTTCCGGGACCTGGACGCCGGCCGCGCTCACGGCGATCCCCAGGATGGCCGCAACGGTGACCGGGTTCCGGAACGGGGTGGACAGGATGCGCCGGGCCGAGGGCTTTTCCCCGTCCGGGTTGGTCAGGTCCAGGATGGTCAGGGCGATGGGCGTGATGACGGAGAGCTGGAACAGCATGATGGGCGTGACGTAGGTGGCGCTTCCGAGCACATACAGCGACAACGGCACCCCGAGGTTGGTGGAATTCACGATGCCCGTGGAAAGGGCGCCGATGGTGCTGCGCCGGACTCCCCAGCCGGCGACCGCCCCGGTGGCCGCGAACAGCGCCATGACGGCCAGCGCCGTGACCACGGAGATCAGCCCCGTCTGGCTGAGGACGTCGCCGATGTGCCGGGTGGCGATCATGGAGAACATCAGGCTGGGCAGGCCCACGAGGAAGGTCAGGGTGGAGAGGACCTTGGTGCCGTGCGGGCCCAGCGCCTTCGTCCTGCCCAGGATGTAGCCGGCCAGCATGACCACGCCCACCACAAAGAAGCCCTTTAAGACTCCGTCCACCTTCGCACCCCATCCACTCCGCCCGAACGGCGGTGCGCCGCCGACGGTTCCACGCCGGCGTTGGCGCCCTTGAAGTAAATCATGCTGCCGGGGGGCGGACCCCTACGCGGCGTCCGTAGGGGCGGCGCGGTGGTCGATGGCGGCGGCCAGCGCATCAATCCGGTCCATCGCAGCGTTGAGTCTTTCGACGGCCGCCCACAGGTCCGGCTGCTGCTCCCGGACCTGCTCCAGGCCGGTTCCGGCCGAGCGCAGCGACCCGAGATCAAAGCTGACATTGGTCCGCGCGCCCGCCACCGCGGCGCGGAGGGCACCGAAGGCGACGACGACGTCCGCCACGAGTGCCTTGTTACCGTTGGTTGCCAGCCAGGCGAGGTCGTCGATGGCTGCGATGGCCCGCTCACCCAGGACCGCGGAGGAGGCCGCGGCCTCCAGCGACGCGCGCCGGATCGCCTCGTCCCGCTCGGCACCGGGCTCCAGGCGGAACGCGGCACCGAAGGCCTTGGACGCGGAGGCGTCGTCGTCGGCCAGGCGGAGCGCTTCGCGTCGCAGTTCCCGGGCACGGTCCCCGATCCGGGCCGGCTCGCCGCCGTCGTCCCTGCTGTAGCCGGCCACCATCGACGTCAGCGACGCGGCGACGGCAAGCATCAGCCCAGTCCCCGCCCCGCCGCCCGGCGACCCGGTGGCCCCGGCCAGCGCGCGCGTCCACTCCTCCACCGTCGATCCCTGGGTGGTTGCGTCAGGCTCGTCCATGCCGGGAACCGTGCCCAGAAACGCCGTGGGCTAAACAAGGCGCCCGCCCGATGTGGCTGGCGGGCGCACTTTTGCCGTGCTGACAAGCAGATGCGCGGCGGGTAACCTGAGCCGCGTGGCCAAGCTCTTTGCGTACTTGAGTTATGCGGATGCCCCCGGAGCCCTCGCCTGGCTGGCAGGCATCGGCTTCGATGTCGTCCGGAGGATGGACGGGGCGGACGGGACCGTGATCCATGCCGAGATGCGGATGGGCGAGGCGGTGCTCATGGTGGCCAGCAATGACGCCCCCTACGGGACGCCCGGCCTGGCCGGTCGCTCCACCGGGCAGGGCCTCTACCTTCTCGTCGACGATGTCGACGCGCTCCATGGCAGGGCCGTGGAGCTGGGTGGAACCTCGGTCATCCCACCGGAAGATACGGAATGGGGCAGCCGGCGCGCCCGCGTGCTGGACCCTGGCGGGAGGGAGTGGAGCTTCGGGTCCTACGAGCCCGGCGTCGGCTGGTGAACGGCCGGGTCCAGCGGCACAGGTACCGGTACGGCGGAGACCCCAGCCAGTGGGGTGAGCTGTTCCTGCCCGTACTGCCCCCCGGCCTGAAGCACCGGGGCGTGGTGGTGGTGATCCACGGCGGCTACTGGCGCTCCCAGTACGGAGCCGAACTGGGGGAGCCGCTTGCCCTGGACCTGGCGGAGCACGGGATGGCCGCCTGGAACCTGGAGTACCGCCGCGCCGGGAACGGCGGGGGCTGGCCCGGGACCTTCCAGGACATCCTCGCGGGCATCGACAAGCTGGCCGCGCTCGCGGGACCGCATGCACTGGACCTCGGCAAAGTGGTGGCGCTCGGCCACTCCGCCGGCGGCCACCTGGCTGTCTGGGCGGCGGGGCGGCACCGGCTGGATGGGCCGGGCGGCGGGCTTCCGGACGCCGGCGGCGTCCGCCTCACCGGCGTCGTGAGCCAGTCAGGCGTGCTGAACCTTGCCGAAGCCGAAAGGCTGGGCCTCAGCAACGGTGCCGTGGCCAACCTGCTGAGCGGCCCGTCGTCGGAATTCCCCGGCCGGTACCGGTGCGCCGATCCCATGGCCGCGCTGCCGCTGGACATCCCGGTTTACGCGGTCCACGCGACGGAAGACGAGGACGTTCCGCTGGCTATGTCCGCGGCGTATGTTGACGCCAGCCAGGATGGCCCGGCGCCGGCCCGGCTGGTCATGGTGCCCGGCGACCACTTCGCACTCATCGATACGCACGCCGCGGCGTATGCGACGTGCCGGGAACTGGCCCGCGGGCTGCTCCGCTGACACGAACTGCTGCCGGGCCGCCGTTTCTGGCAGAGTATGAGCATGCTCACAGTAATTGGCGAAGGCCTTGTCGACGTTGTCCAGCGCGCCTCGGGAATTGAGGCCCACGTGGGCGGCAGTCCGCTCAACGTCGCGGTGGGCCTGGCGCGCCTGGACCACCCCGTGCAGTTCATCGGCCGCTACGGCCGGGACGCCTACGGCGACTCAGTGGCCGCGCACCTGCGGTCCAGCTCCGTGATGCTGCCGCTGCCACCGGATGGGCTGCCCACCAGCGTGGCCACGGCATTGATTGACGACGACGGCGCCGCCACCTACACGTTCGACCTCGCCTGGGAACTGCCCGGCATCGCCGACCGGCTCGGCTTCATGCTGCAGGGCACCACCTTGCTGCACACCGGCTCCATCGCCACGATGCTGGCGCCGGGCGCCACGGAGGTGCTCGCCGCCGTCGAATACGCCCACCCCTCCGCCACCATCAGCTTCGATCCCAACTGCCGGCCGAGCATCATCACCGATGTGGACTTCGCGCGGCGGCAGGCGGAGAAGTTCGTGGCGCTGTCCGACGTCGTCAAAGCATCCGACGAGGACCTGGCCTGGCTGTACCCGGGGCAGGACGTGCTGGACTCGGCGCGGAAGTGGCTGGCGCTCGGCGGGGAGGAAGGCCCGGCACTCGTGGTTGTCACCCGCGGCGCGGACGGCCCATGGGGCGTCTGCCGGGCCGGTGAAGCCTCGGTACCGGCACCCAGGGTGGAGGTGGCGGACACCGTCGGCGCGGGCGACTCCTTCATGGCGGCGCTCCTGTCCGGCCTGGTGGACCGGGAACTGGACGGTGCCCAGAACCGGCAGGACCTGCGGGACCTCCCAGCCGAGGGACTCGGCGAGCTGCTGGAGCATGCGGCCCGGGCGGCCGCCGTTACCGTGTCCCGGCCCGGCGCCAACCCGCCCACCCGGGCCGAACTGCACGGGGTGGCGGCGGAGGACTGACCTCCGTTACCCCTCGTGGTTGTAGTACGGCCACGGCAGGAAACGGCGCTCGCCGCGGCGGTCCGGCCCCTCCAGCGTCACTTTTCCTGTCGCGGCCCATTCAACGCCACGGGGGAACATCCGGATGAACTCGATGCGCCGGAACGTATCGATGTCGTGGCCGATGGTGATGGTGAAGCTGCGGCCACTGCCGTAGTTGTTGATCCAGGCCAGCGGCTGGTGCGTGTTGATGCCGGGAAGCTTGCCCAGGTCCCCATCCGGGATGTCCACCGGGTAGTGCGGCATGGGCCAGGCTGGCGCATTCTCGTAGGACTCCAGGTCATCAAAGACTGAAAGCAACACTTCCGCGCCATCGTGCAGCTGCACGCCGGTCAGGATGTCGTCGCCCGTTACAGTCCAGCTCCCACTGATGCCCTCGGTAATGGGGTGCCGGGGCTCCGCGGTCTCCAGCCGGGCCTCACCCCAGGGACGGGGACGCAGCCCTGTGGGAACGCTGAGTTTCGCGCCGCGCATGGTGTTGTACTCCTCGGGGTAACCCCAGTCGTCCTCCTGGACGGCCGAGCCGTGGAACCACACGATGCCCTTCCCGTCCTCATGGACGAACTTCAGCAGGGCGGCGTCGGTCTCCGCGCCGAACCCCTGCGCCTTCTCGTGGTAGCCATCGCGGCCCTCGAACACCACCAGGACCACGTCGTACTTGTCAATGACGCTGGAGCCCAGCCCCCGCGGATCTTCCACAACCCGGACCTGGAACCGGCCGGTGTCCTCAAGCACGGTGGTGAGCCACTGGTTGTGCGCACGGAAGCTGCGGAATTCGTTGTCGTGCTCCCGGGTCATGTGCCCGGACAGGATGAGGGCCTTCAATTTGTCGGTCATGAGTGCCGCGTTTCTCTTCGTCATCGGAAGTTTGGATAGAAGTCTACATACTTTAGTTTGAAATAGACATAATGGTGTTACGATCGGTTTGCCCCTATAGAGAGGAAGCAACGATGCTTCTCGAAAGAGACCTCATCCAGTCCGCCGGCTTCCGCAATGTCACGGAGGGCGGCAGGGTTACCGGCTTCCAGTTCCGGGTGCGGATGCCCTCCTACCGTGGCATGGCTGCTTCGCTGATTGACGGCGTAACCGTCCGCGTGGACGGGCTGGTCGACGTCGGACCCGACGTCCCGCTCTGGACCCTCGGCGGGCGCACCTACACGCTGCAGCAGCTCTGGGAGAGTGACGGCGTCCGTTGGCCCCTTGAGGAGGCGGCCCTGGTCACGGTTCCATTCGACGGCGGCCTTCCGCAGGGAGTCCATGAGCTCAGCATCGAGCTCCGCCTGCGGATGTCCTACATCCCGCTGGAGCACCAGCCCACCATCCACCGGGTGAGCCGCAAGGTCACCCTGGCACCCGAAGGCGGTGCGGATACCTTCCGCTACGGAGTCTCCCTCTACAGCTATATGGGTGACTACGGCACGGTCCTGGACCTGGAAACCGCACTGGCCCACGTGGCGGACGTCGGTGCCACCGGCGTCGAGATCCTGGGCGAGGGGCATGTGCCCGGCTACCCCGAGCCGTCCCCTGCCTGGATCGACACCTGGTTCAACCTGCTGGAGAAGTATTCGCTGGAGCCCACGAACTACGGTTCCTGGATCGACACGCGGCTGCACCCCGGCCGGTCCATGACCGTCTCGGAAGGGGCGGAAGCCCTGCAGCGGGACCTGTGGCTCGCCAGCCGGCTGGGCTTCAGTTTCGTCCGGCCCAAGATCGGCGTGGTGTCCAGCGACCTGGTCCCGGATCCCATCTGGACCGAATCCGTGGAACGCTCCCTCGACCTTGCCCACGAGCTGGGCGTCATCATCTGCCCCGAGATCCACTCACCGACGCCCATCAAACACCCCGTGGTGGACGATTACATCGGATTGATCGAGCGGACCGGCACCAAGAACTTCGGCCTGCTCATCGACACCGGGATCTTCCAGGACCGCCCCATCCCGCTGCGGGAAGGCGAAACCCGCGAGACTCGCCCTGCATTCCTCGACGGCATCGGCGTCGACCCCGCAGATTTCAAGGACATCGCCCAGTATGTGGTGTTCATCCAGGCCAAGTTCCACGACATCAACGAGCGGCTGGAAGACCAGCAGATTCCGTGGCGCCCCGTCCTGCAGGCCCTCAAGGACTCCGGCTACACGGGCTACCTTTCCAGCGAGTACGAAGGCGAACGTACTCCCTGGCGGGCCATCGAACAGGTGCGGCGCCAGCACGCCCTGATCCGGCGCATCTCGGCCGACCTCGCCTGACCCATCCCTGCTCCCCGTAAAGAGAACCACCATGCCCAACGGACTTATTGACGAATCCAGCCTCCGCGCCCACCCGGATGGCCTCGCCGTCGCCCTGACCCTGCCCTGGTACCGGAGCCTGTGGCTCTCGTCGGTCTCGAGCCTGCAGCTCACCCTCGACGGCCAGGAGATCCCGGCCGCGGACCTTTCCTTCGAACTCGCCGGTGCCCGGTACGCGCTGGAAGACCTCCCCGCGCAGAGCGAAACCCTGTGGTACCTGCAGGAGCACCCGCTGCTCATTGTCCGCCTCAGCCGCCCGGCGGCCCTCGGCGAGGCCCACACTGTCCATCTCATCGGCGAACTGCGCCTGCCCTACATGCAGATCGCGCCCGGCCAGGACGGCGGCCCGGGCATGTACGTTCCCAACTTCGTCAACCAGACGATGGAGCTGGTGGTCACGGACCAGCCCGCGGCCGCTCCGGCGCTGACCCCTGCCACCACGCCTCCTCCGCCCAAGGCTGAGGAGGATCCGTTCTCGCTGGGCCTTACCCTGTATTCGGCAAGCGCCGAGTTCCGGGCGGGCTGGTATGACTTCGACGGGCTTCTGAACCGCGTCGCTGATTTGGGCATCGGCCCGGGCATCGAAATCGTGGCCTCCCAGGTCCTGCCCGGCTATCCGAACGTGACGGACGGTTTCGTGCGCTCGTGGCAGGCTGCCTTCGACAAGCACGGCTTCACCGCCAGCTCGTTTGGCGCCAACCTGGACATGGGCCGGCGCCGTGACCGGGACATGACCCCGGACGAGGAATACGAGTTCAGCGCAACGCTGTTCCGCGGGGCCAAAAAGCTTGGATTCCCGCTGGTCCGGATCCAGAGCGCAAAGCCGGCCCTGCTGCGCCGGCTGCTGCCCCTGGCCGAGGAACTGGAGCTCAAGCTGGCGTACGAGATCCACGCGCCCCTGGGCCCCAACTCCCCGGAAATCATGAAGGTCCGCGAGGTCTACGCGGAGCTTGATTCGCCATTGCTGGGGTTCGTGGCCGATTTCTCCTCAACCATGCACAGCATGTCGCCCACGCTCCTGCGGGCGGTCCGCCGCGCAGGCCTTGACGACGGTGCCATCCGGAAGCTGCAGGCCATCTGGGCTACCGACGCCCCCATGCGGGCCCGGCAGGAGGAGTTCATCGGCTACCTCAAAGCCCGCGGATTTGATCCCGCCCGGCTTGGCTCATTCGCCCACCTCGCCTTCAACATGCACGGGCACGTCAGCCCGCAGGAATGGGCGGACATCATGCCGCAGATCCTGCACGTCCACGCCAAGTTCTACGACATCGACGAGGAAGGCAACGAGCCGGCGATCGACTACCCGGAACTGGTGCGCGTGTTCGTCGAGGGCGGCTACCGCGGCTACTGGTCCAGCGAATGGGAGGGCCACGCCTTCGCCGAACTGGGCGAGGTGGACCCGCTCCTGCTGGTCCGGAAGCAGCATGACCTGATCCGCAAGAGCATGCGGTCCGTGCCGGCGTCGGCCTGACGGGTCCGGACACAAGAGGCTAGCCCCGGCGGAACCGCCGGGGCTATGCCGGCTTAAGGAGTGTCCGCGGCTGCGGCGGCCGCCACGATGCCGGCTGCCTCCCTGAACAGGCCCCGCATCCACTCATGCTCGGAGTCCCGGTTATGCACTGGATGCCACCACAGGGCATTGACCAGGGGAGTGGCATCAAACGGCAGCGGCAGGACCCGGATGCCGCCCACCCGCAGCGCGAAGGGCGCCAGTGCGGCCTGGATCAGGGCGATCCTGTTGGTCCCCACAACGAAGTGAGGCAGGGACTGGAAGCTCTCCACCACCACTTCCACCCGCGGCTCGATGCCAAGCTGCATGATCTGGCGTTCGGCCGACGTCGAGGCTGAACGCGTCTGGTAGGTCATCACCCACGGCAGCCCGGCGATGTTCTCCATGGTGATTCGTTCCCCCACCTCGTCATTCGAGGAGGAGACGACGGCGACCCAGCCGTCGCGCCAAAGGTCCAGGTAGGGCAGCCCGGACAGAAAGCCGTGCGGAATGACCATGCCGTCCACCGAACGCAACCGGTTGGCGGCATCCTCCACCACCATGGGATTGTGCAGCATGAACCGGAACCGGACTCCCGGTGCCCGCTGCGCCGCAAGCTCGGAGGCGACGCGGCCAATGGTGGTGAACCCGTAATCCGAGCCGTAGATGGAGAACTCGCGCTCGGATTCGCCGGGCTCCCAGGTGGCCTGGCTTTCAAAGACCCGGCGGGCTGCTTCCAGGGCTGTGGTGGTGTGCTCGGCCAGGCGCAGCGCGAACGGCGTGAGCTCATAGGCGTTTCCGCGCCGGGCCAGGATCGGGTCCCCGAAGTGTGAGCGGAGGCGGGCCAGCGATGCACTGAGCGCCGGCTGGCTAAGGTGCAGGCGCTCTGCTGCCCGCGTCACGCTCCGTTCGGTGATCAGGGCGTCAAGCGAGATCAGCAGGTTGAGGTCCAGCCTGGAAAGCGGGGCATGATTCGTCACGGCGCGTTCTTTCAGCGGTGGGGCAGGTTGCCCAACCTTATCAACGGCGTCGATTCGACGATCCATCTTCATCACATTTCTTGATGCAAATCCTTCCGCAACCCTTCGTGAAACTTATGTCTGTCATCTGCAATACTTATGTGCTTTTTCTGCACATCTCCCTCATACTGGGTAGTGACCGGGATCACCGCTCCCGATGTTCTTCGACAAAGAAGTCTGAAAGGCTGAACATGACACAGCACCGACGTTCCCTGGGCATGAAGGTTGCCGGCGCCCTTGCCGTGCCCACCCTGGCCGCCCTGGCCCTCACCGGCTGCTCCTCCTCCGCGGGCAGCGATTCGTCGTCGGGCGGTTCGAAGGAATTTTCCCTTTCCTTCGCCACCTCCAACACCATCGAAAGCCCGTTCCAGAAGTTGGGCGAGGACTACATGAAGGCGCACCCGGACGTGAAGATCACGTTCAACCCGCAGCCCAACGACTCCTACGACCAGACGCTGCGCACCCAGCTGCAGGCCGGCAACGCCTCCGACGTGGTGGTGACGACGCCCGGCTCAGGCCAGGGGCGCAGCATCCTGCCGCTGGCGGACGCCGGCTTCCTTGAGCCGCTCGACGACGCAGCCAAAAATCTCCTCCCGGCCGGAAGTGACAGCACGTTCGGCAAGGACGGCAAGGTCTACGGCCAGGCAACCGAGATCACGGTGGCCGCCCTGGTCACGAACCAGACCGCAGTCACGGCCGCCGGCGACTTCCCTGCAGACTTCGGAGCCCTGGTGGAGCAGTGCAGGACGCTCGAAGCGTCGGGCAAGTCCCTCTTCGCCATCGCCGGCGCGGCCCCGCCGAACACGGGCCTGATGGCCATGTCCCTGGCGGCCACCCGCGTCTACGCGGAAGACCCCAAGTGGAACGAAAAGCGCGCCGCAAAGGAAGTGACCTTCGCAGGTTCCGACGGCTGGAAGTCCGCCCTGGGAGCGGTCAACACCCTCAAGGACGCCGGCTGCTTCCAGAAGGGCGCTGCGGGAGCAGGCTTCGACGCCATCACCAAGGGCCTTGCCGGCGGCACGTCGGTAGCGGGCTTCATCCCGGCCCCCAGCTGGAAGCAGTTGGCATCAGCCGCCGCCGGAACGGACTTTGCCGTGCGCGCACTCCCGGCCGAAAAGGAGGGCAAGGACTACGTGTACGCCAGCGCGAACTACGCCTTTTCCATCAACGCCGCTTCCAAGAACAAGGACGCTGCCAAAGCATTCCTTGACTGGGCTGCCGAGCCGGAGCAGACCAAGGCATTCGCCGAAATCGACGGCGCCCTCCCCGTCAGCGGGCTGGACAAGTACGACTTCGAAGGTGGCGCCTACAAGAACGTCGGCGAGCTGATCAAGAACGGGGACTACAGCCCGCTGCCGAATATCCAGTGGCCCAACTCCGCCGTCTACGACGCGCTGGCCACCGGCGTGCAGGGCATCATCACCGGGCAGAAGACCCCCGACCAGGTCCTGCAGGCCATGGACGCCGCCTGGGGACAGTAAGCCCTCTTCACCACCACCGTTCCAACGACTCAAAGGGACCAGCAAGGATTACCATGACTGCGACGATGCAACCCCAAAGCGAAGCAGCTGAAGCACCCCGGCGAGGCAGGCGCACTCCGGGGGCGGGCCAGACCGCCCGCCCCCGGGGCTCCCGCATGGAGTTCGGACACTGGTGGTGGGCCCTGCCCGGGATCGCCCTGGTGTTTGCCATCCATTACGTGGCCACCGGCATTGGCGGTTTCTTCGCCTTCACCAACTGGACGGGCATCGGCGCGTTCAAGGTCACGGGCTGGGCCAATTTCGAAGCGATCTTCAAGGACCCCACCAAGCTCGGGGCCCTCTCCAACACCGTCTTCCTGGCCTTCGGCTCTGTGCTGCTGGGCAACATCGCCGGGCTGGTCATCGCACTGGGCCTGAACCGCGTGATCAGGACGCGCTACATCCTGCGCACGCTCTTCTTCATGCCGGTGGTGCTGAGTCCGCTGGCCACGGCCTACATCTGGAAGTACATCTTCGACTTCGACGGCCCACTCAATGCCTTCCTCACAGCCATCGGAGCAGGCGACCTGGCCAGGCCCTGGCTGGCGGACCCGCAGTGGGCCATCTGGACCGTCCTGGTAGTGCTCGTCTGGTCCTCCACCGGCTTCGCCATGGTGATCTTCATGGCCGGGCTGGCCGGGGTACCCGTGGAAGTGGAGGAAGCGGCGGCCATTGACGGCGCCAACCTGTGGCAGCGGTTCCGCAACGTCACACTCCCCGCGATCCGCCCCGCCGTCGCCATCGCCACCACGCTCGGAATCGTCCAGGGGCTCCGCGTCTTCGACCCCATCATGGCGCTCACCGGCGGTGGACCCGCCGGGGCCACGGAAACGCTGGCCACCCAGGTCTACAAACAGGCGTTCGCACTCGGGAACTTCGGCGGAGGCGCCGCCCTGGCCCTGGTGCTGGCCGCCATCATCCTGTTCTTTGCCGTTATCCAGCAGCGGCTGACGCGCTCGAACCCCGAGGACTAAGCCATGTTCCGCTACACCAAGCTCACCCTCCTGCGCGAAATCGGCCTCTGGGCGCTCGCCCTGCTGTTCCTCGCACCCTTCTACTTCCTGGTCACCACAGCATTGAAGCCGGCCAACGAGCTGTTCACCACCTCTGCGCTGGCCCCGCCGGTCCATCCCGACTTCAGCAACTTCGTGGCAGTGCTGTCCGCCAAGGGCAACTCCAACGTGGTGATGGGCCTGGTCAACAGTGTCATCATCACCGCCGGCAGCATCCTGGGGCTGGTGGCCCTCGGGTCCGTCACCGGCTACGTCATCTCCCGGAACACCAGGCGCTGGAGCAAGGCCGCCTACTACCTGTTCCTGGTCGCCATCATCCTTCCGGGCCAGCTCGGCGCGGTGCCCCTGTACATGGGCGCCCGCGCCCTCGGGCTCACCGGTTCGGCCTGGGGCCTGATCGTGCTGTACACCGGCATGCTGCTGCCGCTCTCGATCTTCCTGTATTCGAACTTCTTCCGCGGCCTCGGCACGGACTACGAGGAAGCGGCAACGATCGACGGCGCCAGCAGGTCCCAGATCTTCTCCAAGGTGGTGTTCCCCATGATGGCCCCCGCCACCGGAACGGTCACCATCTTCGCCGGCCTCATCGTCTGGAACGACTTCTTCACGTCCCTGATCTTCCTGGGCGGCTCCGCCAACCAGACACTGCCGGTGGCCATGTACTACTACATCGGCTCGCTGGTCTCCCAGTGGAACTCGATCTTCGCCATCGTCATCGTCTCGATGATCCCCATCCTGGCCCTGTTCCTCTTCGCCCAGAAGCGCTTCATCCAGGGCTTCTCCGGCGGCCTCAAAGGCTGACCCCCATGGCAGGCAACCGCGAAGCGTTCGAACGCTTCGTGGAAATCTTCTACACCCAAAAACGGGTGCGGGAAGCGTTCGAGTACCTGGTTGCTGACACCTACCGCCAGCACAATCCCACCATCCCGGACGGTCCCGACGCGGCCATCGAGGCCCTCACCCCCAAGTTTGACGGTTCGCCGGACTCCCGGTTCGAGGTCCAGCGGATCCTCGTCGACGGCGACCTGGCCATGGTGCATGTCCGCGCCTCAGGCCCGGGGCGCCCGGACGCCGCCGTCGCAGACATCTACCGATTCGAGGCCGGGCGCATCGTGGAGCACTGGGACGTGCTCCAGCCCGTTCCCGACCGTCCGGTCCACGACCATCCCATGTTCTAGCAATGACCCAGTTCAGGAGACTTCCATGTACCAGCTCGCACCCAACATCGACCTTCTCTTCGCCGAAGCAGGCCCCAGCGCCGCCGACCGGGTCCGCGCAGCCGCGGCGGCCGGCTTTGATGCCGTGGAGATGTGGGGCCCCACCGGCAAGGACATCCCCGCCCTCAAGGCTGCCCTGGAGGAAACCGGCGTCCAGCTCACGGCCCAGCTGGCCGAGCCCCGCATGCAGTTCATGATCCCGCCCAAGGACCACGCACCCTTCTACACGGGACTGGACGCCGGCGTCGAGGTGGCACGGCAGCTGGGCTGCCCCCGGATTGTGGTGGGCAGCGGCACCGGCTTCGGCGGCCGGAAGCGCCAGGACCAGCTGGACGAACTCATCGAGATCTTCACCCAGGGCATCGCGCACATCGAGGGCTCGGGCATCACCCTGGTCCTGGAACCGGTCAACATCCGGGTGGACCACCCCGGGGCCCTCCTGGACCGGACCTCGGAAGCCGTCTACGTGGCCAAGGGCGTCAACTCGCCCAACTTCGGCGTCCTCTACGACCTCTACCACTCCACCGTGGAGGGAGAGGATGTTGCCGCCGAGCTCGCCAACGCCGGCGGTCTCGTCAAGTACGTCCAGATTGCCGATGCCCCGGGCCGCGGCGAACCCGGCTCAGGCTCCATCGACTGGGCCGCGAAGCTCACGGACCTGCAGAACAGCGGCTACACCGGACCCATCGGGCTTGAGTACTACCCCACGATCGAGTCGGCCAAGTCCGTGCGGCGCATCCAGGAACTGGTGGCAGGACGGTGAGCAGCAACCGGTACCCCGCCGCGGTCGATGTGGCCATCGTCGGCAGCGGCCCCACCGCGTCCGCCTATGCCCGCATCCTGAGCGAACGGGCCCCGGGGGCCACCGTCGCCATGTTCGAGGTGGGCCCCACGGTCAGCAATCCGCCCGGCGCCCACGTCAAGAACATCGAGGATCCGGAGCACCGGACCCTCGCCCAGCGTGCCTCCGAAGGGCCGGGTGCAGGCGCTGAAACCGTCAATTCCCCCGGCGCCGTCAAGAGCGGCGAACGCCGTGCCCGGCCCGGAACCTACCTGCTGCCGGACGGCTATGCCTTCCCGGGCGAAGACGGCATGCCCGTTGCGGCGATGTCCAGCAACGTGGGCGGGATGGCCGCCCACTGGACCGCAGCGTGCCCCCGCCCGGGCGGCAAGGAACGCATCGGCTTCCTGCCGGACCTCGACCAGCTGCTCGGGGAAGCAGACCGCCTGCTCGGCGTCACCACCTCCGCCTTTGAGGGCGCGCCCTTCTCGGGCCTGGTCCACAGCCGGCTCGCCGCCGCCGTTGATGACGGCCGGGAACCGGCCTTCCGGGTCCAGCCCATGCCCCTGGCTGTCCACCGCCGCCCCGACGGCAGGCTGGTCTGGTCCGGGTCCGACGTCGTCATGGGCGACGCCACCCGGGACAACCCCGGGTTTGACCTCTTCGACGAGTCCCTCGTCAAGCGCGTCCTGGTGGACGGCGGCCGTGCTGCCGGTGTCGAAGTGGAGGACCGCCGCACCGGCACCCTGCACCGTGTGTCCGCCCGCTACGTCGTGGTGGGCGCCGACGCCCTGCGCACGCCCCAGCTGCTGTGGGCCTCCGGCATCCGCCCCGCTGCCCTGGGCCGTTACCTGAACGACCAGGCGCAAGTGGTGTTCGCCAGCAGGCTGCGCGATGTCACGCCGGCTGAGGGCGCGGCCCGGGCGGACGGGGCATTGAGCGAGCAAAGCGGCGTGACCTGGGTGCCCTACACGGACGACATGCCGTTCCACGGCCAGATCATGCAGCTGGACGCCTCACCCATCCCGCTGGCCGAGGACGATCCCGTGGTTCCGGGGTCCATCGTGGGGCTGGGCTTGTTCTGCGCCAAGGACCTCCAGTGGGAGGACAGGGTGGAGTTCGACGACGGCGCCCTGGACAGCTATGGAATGCCCGCCCTGCGCATCCACTACCGTCTGACGGACAAGGACCGGCAGGTTTTGGAGCGGGCCAGGCAGGAGATCGTGCGGCTCGGCAAGGCCGTGGGCGAGCCGCTTGATGAGCGGCCGTTTGTCCTGCCCCCGGGCGCGTCGCTGCACTATCAGGGCACCACGCGCATGGGGGAGTACGACGACGGCGAGAGCGTCTGCTCGCCCGACAGCGAGGTATGGGCCGTCCCCGGCCTCTTCGTGGCCGGCAATGGCGTGATTCCCACCGCCACCGCCTGCAACCCCACCGTGACTTCGGTGGCGCTCGCCGTGCGTGGCGCGGGCCGGATCGCCGCCGAGCTGGCGGGCGCAGAACTGACGGATGCAACAGAACTGGCAAGTGCTTTACTTATGTCTGATTCAGACAATAGAATGACTAAACAATGAATAAGTGGCTGATGCCGCCGCTCCAAGGCAGGCAAAGCATGCCGCAGACAAGGAAGTCCCCATGATCGCCGACCGCATCATCGAGCAGGGAACGCTCACCAGCCAGGACGGCCGGGCCGCCGTCGAAGTCCGGATCCCGTGGTACCGCGCCCTTCCGGGCTCGTGCATCGCCGGGGCTGCCCTGACCGTGGACGGCGTTGCCGCTCCCGAGGAGTCCCTGCGCTGGACCATGAACAACCGCACCTTTACTTTTGCCGAACTGGTGGACCAGACCGGCGAGTGGTGGTTCCCGCTGGACTCCGCCGTCCTCTCCGGCGACCTGCCCCTCGGCGATCCGCAGGCCGACCACGAGGTGCGGGTGGACCTCAAGCTCTACATTCCGTACATCATCACCGACCACGGCGTCCTGCACATCGAAGAGCACGACACCAAGACCATGAAGGTGGCACAGCGATGACCAGCCCCGGCACGCCCATCCAGGGCGTCACCCTCTACAGTTTCACCCGGGCCTTCCACGGCCGGCAGTACGACCTGGACGGCCTCATCCGCAAGGTCGCCGCCGAAGGGTTCGGCCCTGGACTTGAAGTGATCGGCTTCTCCAGCCTGCGCGGCTTCCCGGACCGGATCGACGACGCCTTTGTCGGCCACTTCCGCGACCTCGTGGCCGAAGTGGACCTGGTACCCACGTCGCTGGCAGTCAACGTTGATACGGGCCTGGGCCGTGACCGGCTCATGAACCATGACGAACTGGTCGAATACATGCGCAAGCAGATCGAGGTAGCCGCCCGTCTTGGCTTCCCCATCGCCCGCGTCCAGATCTCCCTGACTCCCGATGCCATGGAAAGCCTGCTGCCGGTGGCAGAACAGTACGGCGTCACCCTCGCCCTGGAAGTCCACGCGGACCAGCACGGCGCCCACGAACGCATCCTGGCCCTGCGCGACCGGTACGAAAAACTCAACTCACCGCTGCTGGGCTTCACCGCCGACTGGGGCGCCACCGTCACCGGCTTCGCCCCCTCCCTGGTGGAGGCCTACCGGCGCCGCGGAGCCTCGGAGGAACTGCTCCGGCAGGTAGTGGACCTGTGGAACGTTTTCTACGCCGAAGGGCCGCCGAATACCCAGAAGGTCCACGGCGAACGCTTCGGTGCTTTCATCGGCCTGGCGGCCCGCAACGGCCGGCCCGACCTCGGCATCGACTTCGCCATCAACGGCACCGGCCTCTTCGGCCCGGCACCCCTGGACACCTGGCTGGAAATCATGCCGTGGGTCCGCCACGTCCACGGCAAGTTCTTCGGCATCGACGAGAACGGCGAAGAGCCTTCCGTGCCGGTCCGCGGCCTGGTCCGTCAACTCGTGGAAAACGGCTACTCCGGCGCCATCTCCAGCGAATACGAAGGCTGGCACTGGAACAACTGGCAGGACCCGTTCGACATCATCCGCGGCGAGCAGGCAGTGCAGCGTTCCGCCGCGGCCGACGCCGGCTCCGCCATGATCATCGATCCCGCCGAAGCCCGCCGCATCCTCAACAGCCACCTCGCCCAGCCCGTCCGCGGCTGACAGAAACGGAAGACGAAATGACACAAGGAATCGCCGGCTCGGGCATCGAGCTGGGTATCACCCTCTACTCACTCACCTCTGAATTCGCCGCTGGCCTGTACACGCCGGAAACGCTGATCAAGGCGGTGGCCGACGAAGGCCTGGGCCCCGGCGTTGAGTTCAACATCGCCCAGATGCTGCGCACCTACCCAGACGTGGACAACGACTTTGTGAAGCTGTGGCGCGACAGCATGGACCGCTACGGCCTCACCCCCAGCGCCGTGGGCACCAACCTGGACATGGGCCGCCGCAAGGACCGGGACATGACGCCGGACGAGGAATACGACTTCTTCGCGCGACAGCTGAAGACCGCGAACACGCTGGGCTTCCACAAGATCGTCATCCGGTCCGCCGGCAAGGAACTCCTCCGCCGGCTCCTTCCGCTCGCTGAAAAGTACGACCAGAAGCTTGGTTACGAGATCCACGCGCCGCAGGGGCCCAACGATCCCAAGATCCTCCAGATCCGCGAGATGTACGAGGAACTCGGCAGTGACCGCCTGGGCTTCACCGCGGACTTCAGCTCCACGATGCACAGCCTGTCCCCGACGCTGTTCCGCACGCTCACCCAGATGGGCCTTCCTGAGGAACACTTCGCCGTCATGCAGGACATCTGGCGCAAACCCCTGCCCATGCAGGAACGCAACCAGGAATTCGAGGACTACCTGCGGGAGAACAACTTCGACCCCGCGCGGCTGGGCCCCTTCACCCGGCTGGCCTTCAACATGCACGGCCTGGTGGCGCCGGAGGAATGGCTGGACATCATGCCGCAGATGTTCCACGTGCACGCCAAGTTCTACGACATCGACGCCGACGGCAACGAACCGGCCATGGACATCCCGCGGATTGTGCGCCAGTTCGTCAAGGGCGGCTACCAGGGCTTCCTCTCCAGCGAATGGGAAGGCCACGCGTTCGCCGACCTCGGCGAATCCGACCCGGTCGACCTGGTCAAGAAGCAGCACGCGCTGATGCGCCAGGCCATCGAAGACGCCGTGGCAGTACCGGCCTAAGGGGGACCCGTGGCACCTGCCGAAACGACCGCCGTCGACCCTTCCGCCACCGGGCTCGCCGCAGAGGTGGAACGCCTCCGCGGCGAACTCGCCGAAGCCCTGGCACTGGCGCGCCGGGCCAACGACCGCGGCGACATCGAGAACCTGTTCAACCGCTACATGTACCTCCACAACGCGTTCGAGGATGAGCAGATCATCCCGTTGTGGGTGAAGCCGGGCACCCCCGGAGTCCGGGCCCGCTACACCAACGCCGGGCGGTACACGGACTACGCGAGTGTGATCCGCTACCACCAGGGCCGCCCCCGGCCCGAGGGCAAACTGATCCTGCACTACACCACCACGCCCGTCATCGAGGTGGCCGCCGACGGCAAGACCGCCAAGGGCGTGTGGATCATGACCGGCAACGAGTCCGGCCTGACCGACCCCGAGGTCGCCAAGGAAAGCCCGGACTACATGTATTCGCCCGGCGAGGTCCAGGGCAAGAAGGTCTGGGCCCACTGGGTCTGGTGCAAATATGCTGTGGACTTCCTGCGCCAGGACGGCGAATGGAAGATCTGGAAGTTCCGCTGCTACGAACTCCTGCGCGCGCCGTTCGAGGAAAACTGGATCAGCTTCGCGGAGAAGAACCAGCACGCCTTCGCCCTTGACCTCATGTACTTCGGCGACGACGGCAAACCGGTCTTCATGCCCCCGGCGGACGAACCGGTGCCCCGGGAGTACCACCCGTACAGCCCCACGTCGCGGCAAACCCTCGAACCGCAGCCGCCGGTTCCCCACCCCACCTTCGTCGAAACTTTTGAGTAAGGACCATCATGGCAACTCACAACTCCCTGTTCCAGGACGCCGACGTCCGCAGGCACCCCGAGGGCATCGCCGTCTCCGTGCAGCTGCCCTGGTACCGCAGCCTCTGGCTGTCCGCCGTTGACGACGTCGCTGCCACCGTCAACGGCAAGGAGATCCCCAAGGAGGCCCTCCGGTTCGAACTGCAAGGCACGTCCTACTCCATTGCGGAGCTCCCGGAGCAGTGGGAGACCCTCTGGTTCGTCGCCGACAAGCCGGACATCATCATCCCGCTGGACCGCGTGCCCGAGGCCGGCGAGGAAATCGACGTCGAGGTCATCCTGACCCTGCGCCTGCTCTACATGCAGATCGCCCCCATGCGCTACGTGGGGAACCGGGTGGCTGTGGACCGCAAGGTCGTGCTCGCATGACACGCCTGCGCGTGGCCATGATCGGATACGGCTTCATGGGCGCAGCGCATTCCCAGGGCTGGCGCACCGCACCCCGGGTCTTCGACCTGCCCGCGGAGCCGGAGATGGCGGTAGTGGTGGGCAGGAACGCCGACGCCGTCGCTGCCACCGCCCGACAGTGGGGATGGGCCGAGTCCGCCACCGACTGGCGGGACGTGATCGCGCGGGAAGACATCGACGTCGTCGACATCGTCACCCCCGGCGACTCCCACGCCGAGATTGCCATCGCCGCGCTGGAGGCCGGAAAGCACGTCCTCTGCGAAAAGCCGCTGGCCAACACCGTGGCGGAGGCCGAAGCGATGGCGGAGGCTGCCGAACGTGCGGCGGCCCGCGGGATCGGGGCGATGGTGGGCTTCACCTACCGCCGCGTTCCCGCCGTCACGTTCCTGCGCAACCTCATCGCCGAAGGAGCCGTGGGCACGGTCAACCAGGTCCGCGCCTCCTACCGCCAGGACTGGCTCGTGGACCCTGGCATGCCCCTGGCCTGGCGCCTGCAGAAGGAACATGCCGGTTCCGGCGCGCTCGGTGACGTTGGCGCCCACGCCATCGACCTGGCCCAGTTCGTCACCGGGCTGAAACTGGAAAAGGTCTC
This sequence comes from Arthrobacter sp. C152, assembly GCF_054890965.1. Lineage (NCBI taxonomy): Bacteria > Bacillati > Actinomycetota > Actinomycetes > Micrococcales > Micrococcaceae > Arthrobacter > Arthrobacter sp. C152. The sequence goes on along the minus strand of NZ_JBTZSU010000037.1, from coordinate 3,206 downwards.
CGGCGTCATCGACACCATTGTGAAGGAACGCCCCCTGCAAAGCTCGGGCAGCGGCCTGTCCGGCACTGCCGCTTCCGGCCGTGGCCGGGTGACGGTGGACGACATCGCCATCTTCACGGGGCGGTTCGAATCCGGTGCCCTGGCTTCCTTCGAGGCGTCCCGGTTTGCCACCGGCCGGAAGAACGCGCTGCAGATCGAGGTGTCCGGGGACAAGGGCGCCCTCGCCTTCGACCTCGAAGACCTCAACAGCGTCCAGTTCTACGACCGCACCGCCCCGGCTGAGCTGCAGGGATTCCGGAAGATCCTGGTCACCGAGCCCGGCCACCCCTATGTTGCGGGATGGTGGCCCGCCGGCCACATGCTCGGCTACGAGCACGGCTTTTCGCACCAGGTGAAGGACCTCGTCGAGGCGATCGCCGCGGGGACCGACCCGCACGCGACGTTCGCCGACGGGCTGCAGGTGCAGCGGGTGCTGGAGGCCGTGGAGCACAGTTCCGACAACGAATCCGCCTGGGTGCGGGTCGCCGCCGGCGTCCCTGCACGGGCTGCATAGGAGAAGATGCACATGGCACGACCGATCACATTGTTCACCGGCCAGTGGGCCGACCTGCCCTTCGAGGAGGTGGCCCGGCTCGCCGGCGAGTGGGGCTACGACGGCCTGGAGATCGCCTGCTGGGGCGACCACCTGGACCCCTCGCGCTGGAACGACGACGCCTATGTGCAGGGCAAGTTGGCGGTCCTGGAACGCAACGGCCTGAAGGCGTGGACCATCTCCAACCACCTCAAGGGCCAGGCCGTGTGCGACGACCCCATCGATGAACGGCACCGCGGCATCCTGCCGGACTCCGTGTGGGGCGACGGCGACCCCGAGGGGGTGCGCCGGCGCGCGGCCGAGGAAATGAAGGACACGGCCCGGCTCGCCGCGAAGCTCGGCGTCAAGACCGTCACCGGCTTCACCGGGTCCTCCATCTGGAAGTACGTGCCGATGTTCCCGCCGGCCACGGAGAAAATGGTCGACGCCGGGTACCAGGACTTCGCCGACCGCTGGAACCCCATCCTGGACGTCTTCGACGAGGTGGGGGTCCGGTTCGCCCACGAGGTCCATCCGTCTGAGATCGCCTACGACTACTGGACCACGCAGCGCGCGCTGGAGGCGATCGGGCACCGCGAGGCTTTCGGGCTGAACTGGGACCCCAGCCACATGGTGTGGCAGGACATCGACCCCGTGGGGTTCCTGTGGGATTTCCAGGACCGGATCTACCACGTGCACTGCAAGGACACGAAGAAGCGGCTCACCAACGGGCGCAACGGCCGGCTGTCCTCGCACCTGGCGTGGGCGGACCCGCGCCGCGGCTGGGACTTCATCTCCACCGGGCATGGCGACGTGCCGTGGGAGGACGCCTTCCGGATGCTCACCTCCATCAACTACCGCGGCCCGCTGTCCGTGGAATGGGAGGATGCCGGCATGGACCGGCTGGCCGGTGCCCCCGAGGCGCTGGAGTTTGTCCGCCGGCTCTCCGGCTACGAACCCTCCGCGGCGGCCTTTGACGCTGCCTTCAGCACGAAGTAAAGCGGCAACTCCTACCGAAATCCGGTGGTTGAACTTGTCGAAACCGGGGTTTCGACAAGTTCAACCACCGTTGCGTTTCCGTCCTCAAGCCGCCTGGGCCAAGGCCTTCTCCGCCAGTGCCAGGTGCCGCAGCGTCATGTCCGTCGGATCGTCCCGCAGCCACTCGTGGCCGCCCCACTCGCTGGTCAGCGTGCCCGTGAAATCCTTCGTAGCCAGGAGGCTGCCGAGGTCGCGAAGAGGCTGTGAAACCCGGGCGCCGTCGTCGTCCAAATCCCAGAACTTCAGGTGGAATGCCCCCACCAGCGGAAAGATTCCGGCCAGATCCGAGGCCTGGCTGCGGCCAAAGCGGATCAGCAGGTCCATGAACAAGGTGTGGAGATGCGGCGGCACTTTCCCCGCGCGCAGCAGGGCAACTACGGCATCCGCGGTGGCGGGATCGCGCCAGTCTTCCTCCAGTCGCTTCAGCAGGTCCGGCGAGATGCCGCCCTTCCTGAGCTCCTCCAGGTAGGTCAGGGGGAGGGCCGGCATGAGCATGCTGATATCCACCAGGACGCGGATCCGCTCGTCCCCGAGGGCGCTTATCGCCTCCAAAGCCGGGGCCACTGCCGCGCACTCCGGGGCCTGCTGGCCCTGGATCTCTTCGTACAGCACCAGGTCGAGCTCGTGAAGCAACGGCTGCACCAGGCGGAGGAGCCCGGGACCGGCCTGGCCGAGGGGAAGCCGGACTCCCTCTGCCCCCGCCCGGCGTGCTGCCCTGAACTGCGGGACCAGGAAGTCCAGCCGTTCCCGCAGGGAGCGCCGGTGGGTCGGCGTCGTGAAATCGTCGAGGCTGGCACCGACGATGCTGATGCGCCCGCCCTGCGCCGCCATGGCTTCCCGCAGCGCGTCCACTTCGGTGTCCGCGGGGTCAGGGAAGGAACGCCATACCAGGCCCGGCTCGAGTTCCACGGTCGCGGCGGTCGCCGCAATGCCCGTGACGATCTCGGTGGCAGGCCGGCGGGCGGCAATGATCTCGGGCGCCCAGTTGAACGAGCTGGCGCACAGCGTCCAGCCGGAAGGAATTTCGGGGGCCATGTATCGCCTTCCCTTTTATGTGTTTAAGTGACAAACTTATGTCAGTTTTAGGATAAAGGATGGAGGCGATGATGGAAACTGCCTTGCGCGAGGATGCGCTGACTCTCACCCCGGATGGGTTCGAACTCCGCGTGGGCCTGCCGTGGATCCGGTCCATGCCGCTCTCCTGCATCGGGGGGCTGGCGGCGGAGGTTGACGGCGGACCCATTCCGCCGGGGGAGCTTTCGGTCGCGCTCGGCAGGCGGAGCGTTGCTGCGGACGCGCTCGCGCAGGAACCGGGCTGGTGGTTCATCCAGGACCGGCTGGTGCTGCGGTGCCGGCGCGGGCTTCGAAGTGGCAGCCATGCCGTTGCCGTCGACTTCCAGCTGATGGTTCCCTACCTCCAGGCTGCTCCCGGCCGGCCGCTGGTCCTGCCGTTCCATGTGGCGGCGCGGCTGGAGCCCCGGCGGGAGGCCGTGCCAAGCGCCGCACGGGACGTCGCCTGAGGGGCTTCGCCCGGCGTTTCGCCTAGTAGTACTTTGTTAGGTTGGTGGCGCGTGCTGGCAGTAGGGGCAGCGGGCGA
>NZ_JBTZSU010000036.1:0-44060 GCF_054890965.1 Arthrobacter sp. C152 | reverse complement strand
CGCAGAATCCCAGGATCCCGCTACTTCAGGTGTCCACCAACAGAGGCTAACCCCAACGGCGGGAGCCGGGAAGGTGCCCAGCGCCGCCTCCAGTGGGTGGCTGGCTGCGTTCGGGGACGCCTCAGCGGCGTCGGCGCCGGGACGATGTGCCGAACACCCCGCGGAGCAGTTCCCGCCCGAGCTGGGTGCCCATGGAACGCGCCATGCTCTTGAGCCCGCCGCCCACCGCGCCACCCAGAACCGCCCCCAGATCGCCCATGCCGCCGGACTGCGGCTCAGGCTGGCGGGTGCGCGGTGCCCGCGGTGCCGGCGGTTCCTGGGACTGCGGCGCCGGCGCGGGCCTGCTGCTGGGCCGGCCCAGGATGTCTTCCTCGATCCGCCGGGCTTCGGCGTCGATGTCATAGCCGGCCGTGGGAGCGGGTGCGTCGGACGCCGGTGCGCCGGCTGCGGGCTCAGAAGCTGCCGGGCCGGTGGACGCCGCGGCCTTGCCGTTGAGCTTCTCGTAAGCCGACACGTTGTCCACCGCGGTCCCGTACTTGCCCAGCAGCGCAGAGCCGGCCACGGTGCTCCGGACGAGGGCCTCGTCGCTGGGGCCCATCAGGGACTCGGGGGCGCGAAGCCGGGTGAGGGCCACGGGGGTGGGCGCACCTTTTTCGTTCATGACGGTGATGACGGCCTCACCGATGCCCGCGGACGTCAGGGTTTCCTCGAGGTCGTAGTCGCTGACCGGGAACGTGGACACCGTGGCCTTGAGCGCTTTCGCGTCCTCGGGGGTGAACGCGCGGAGGGCATGCTGGACCCTGTTGGCCAGCTGGCCCAGGACGTCGGCGGGGACATCCTTGGGGGTCTGGGTGACGAAGAAGATGCCCACACCCTTGGACCGGATCAGCCGGACGGTGGTGGTGATCGCGTCCAGGAAAGCCTTGGTGGCCCCGTTGAAGAGCAGGTGCGCCTCGTCCAGGAAGAACACCAGCTTGGGCTTGTCCAGGTCGCCGGCCTCGGGCAGGTCCTCGAACAGGTCGGCCAGCAGCCACATCAGGAACGTGGAGAACAGCATCGGTTTGGTCTGCAGGGTGGGCAGCTCCAGGCACGTGACAACGCCGCGCCCGTCCGGAGCGGTCCGCAGCAGTTCCGCGGTATCGAACTCCGGCTCGCCGAAGAACTTCTCCAGCCCCTGCGCCTCAAGGTTTACGATCTCGCGCAGGATCACCCCCGCCGTCGCCTTGGACAGGCCGCCGAGCTCTTCGAGCTGGTCCTTGCCTTCGTCCGAGGCCAGGAACTGGATGACGGCGCGGAGGTCCTTGAGGTCGATCAGCTCCAGGCCGTTCTTGTCCGCGAAGTAGAAGACCAGCTGCAGGCTCGATTCCTGGGTGTCGTTCAGCTCCATGATGCGCGAGAGCAGGATGGGCCCGAAGGAGGTCACGGTGGCGCGGACCGGGACGCCGTTGCCGTCGCCGCCCAGCGCGAGGAACTCCACCGGGAATGTCCTGCCCTCCCACGGCTGGCCGATGCTGTCCGTGCGGGCTTTGAGTTTGTCACTGCCGGTGGCGGCAGTCGCCAGGCCGGAGAGGTCACCTTTGATGTCGGCCAGGAAGACGGGCACGCCGGCGGCGGACAGCTGTTCGGCCATCATGTGCAGCGTTACGGTCTTTCCGGTCCCGGTGGCGCCGGCCACCAGCCCGTGCCGGTTCATCATGGCCAGCGGCAGCCGCACCGGCGCGTCCTTGTGCAGCTCGCCGTCGATGATGGCGGCCCCCAGCTCGATGGTGGCACCTTCCAGCGTGTAGCCCTTCTGGATGGTGGCAAGCTTCTCTGCTGTGGTTTTCGTGGTCATGGCGCCAGCTTAGCGGCGGTCGGCCCTGCCGTCCCGGTACCTCAGTTTCCCGGCAGGTCCTTGGTGAATGCGAGCGGCCCGATGGTTTCCGGGTCTGCGTCGAGGTCGAACAATGCCTCGTAGCCGGTGTCCAGGTACAGGTGTTTGGCCTCCGGCTGCCGCGGCCCGGTGGTGAGGTACAGCCGGGTGTAGCCGCGGTCGGCGGCCAGCGCCTCGAGCTCAGCCAGGACCAGCCGGCCCAAACCACGACGGCGGTGTGCCGAGGAGGTCCAGATGCGTTTCAGTTCCGCGGTGGTGGCGTCATACCGGCGGAACGCGCCGCCGGCGATCGACTCGCCGCCCTCCTGGATCACCAGCAGGGCGCCGTGCGGTTCCTCGAACTCGGCCGCGGGGTAGCGGTTCAGTTCCTCGGCGGCAGCGGTCCGCCCGAACAGGTCCCCGTAGCGGGTGTCGTATTCGACGGCGAGTTCGTCCAGGAGCGGCCGCACGCGGGGATCGTGCATGGGCAGGTTCAGGACTGACAAGGCGGCGCGGTCCAGGGGAACACGGTTCAGGGGCCGGCGGCGGAGATCGGGTTCTGCGGTCATGGTCTTAGGTCCTTCCGGCGGCGGCTGGTTCCAGGGTTGCCGCCAGCTCCCGGGCGGCGCGCAGCAGGGTCCGGGCCAGCGCGTCGTTTTCCCGGAACGGTGCCGCGTTGGTGTTGGGACGCGCGAAGGCACCGGCACCCCAGCCCGAGGTTCCCGGGCCGACGGCGAAGAGGGTGGACCGCGGGTTCCCGCCGGCGTCCACCACCTGGCGGCGCGACGAGACCAGCAGCTTCCCGGTGGAATGGATCCCGTCCGCGGCCAGCAGCTGCTGCTCGCTGCCCAGCCCGCTCCGGTAGAGCGAAGAAAGCACCGGATTGAGCGAGCGGGCCACCGACGTGGACGGCAGCCGGGCCTCGATCAGCGCCTTGGCCGATACGGACACTTCCGACTGCGGGGACGATGCACGGAACGTTCCGGTGGCTTCGTCGGCGGTGACCTCCAGGCCCGGGCCCAGGAACTGCAGCAGGCCGGCCCGGTGCAGCGCAATCATCTGGCGCAGCCGGTGCGGCGGAGGCCCGGAGTCCACGAAACTGAAGAAGCCGTGCCACCAGCCGTGCACCGTCTGCTGGGACCGTGCGTTCAGCCTCTCCGGCGGAACCACGCGGCCCACCTCCATGTACACGTGCAGCAGGGCAAGGAACAGGGCGAGCGTCTCGGGATGGTCGGGGCTGTCCCGCAGCGCCAGATCCTGCCCGATGTATCCGGCCACGGCATCCTGCAGGTCCTGGTGGCCGGCAAAGCGGACGCCGTCGAAGGGCCGGTCCAGCCGCTCCAGGTCCAGGTGCAGGCTGGAGTCGGGGACCGCCGCCGCAACGAGCGATGCACGCCCAGGGCTGTACCAGTCGAGCCCTTCATACGAGGCGGCGAACTCCTCCCACCCCATGGCACCCCGTTCCGGGCTGCCGGTCAGGATTTCGCGGTAGTAGCAGTACCCGGCCTCCTTGGCGATGAGCGGCCAGAGGTGCTCCCGGAAGTCCAGTTCGCCGTGCTGCTGCAGCAGCGACTGGACGGCGTCCGCGGTGAAGAACCGCAGCGGCCCCGGAGCCTGGCCGCGCAGGGAAGCCGAAATCTTGGAATGGTAGGGAACGCCGCGGCGCGACCCGGCCCACAGCCGCGGTTCCCGTCCGGACGGAAGGTAGCGCAGCCCGCCGTCGGACGCCTCCTGGAACCTTCCGCCGCGTCCCTCCATGAGCAGGACCAGCAGGTCCACGAAGGCCAGGCCCATGCCGGAGACGATCACGTCCTGGCCCGGGGCAAGGGGGGAGTAGTCGACGTCGGTGGTATAGCTGGGTGCCGCGTGGTAGCCGCCGTGCCGGCCGGCGAAGTCCGCGTACCCGGCGGACACGGCATCCGGCCGGGAATCGGTGTGGCCCAGGGCGGTCACCACGACGTCGGCATCGAGGGTCCGCCCGTTGGCCAGCTCCACGCCGTGGCCGCCGCCGTCCCGCGCAGTGATGCCGGTGGCGGTGGTGCGGTGGACCGTCACGCTGCGGCCCAGCGACCGGGACGCCCGGCGGAAGAACCACTCCAGGTACTGGCTCTGCAGCTGCCGGGTGGGGAAGGTGGCGCCGTTGAGGGACCGCAGCTGGTCCCACAGCTGCTGCGGGAAATCCGGAACATCGGTGATGGACCCGTCCAGGACGCCTGCAGCCCATTCGGCCAGGCCCGGTCCCGGTACGGCGGGGCCGGCGCAGTCCACGGACCCGTCGGTGAACATGGTGATGTCCGCGGCCATCGAGTTCAGCAGGAGCCCGGGGTCCTGGTCGTACCGCCAGATCCGGCCCGATCCGGGGACGTACGGCTCCACCACATGGATCTGCAGCGGCCCGTTGAAGACCTCCGGCCGGTTGGCGGCGATCCGTTCCAGCACGCCCGCGGCGCGCGGTCCGCCGCCGATGAAGACGAGGGCCGGGACGTTCGCTGGCATGGGTACTCCTGACGGCGGGGGCGGGGGTTGAGTGCCCATGCTAGGCAGCCGTGACGACGGCGGTCGAGCACCTGGTCACGGCCGTTAACTCCGCGTCACAGCGCGTCAAGGGACGCAAAAAACCGACGCATGACGCCGTGCGAAGCCGCGTGAAGTATTGCAACCTGGCGCCTTGCTGGTCCGTTCCGGCCGGTCCTAGATTTGCAGCCAGCAACCCGGGGCACGCGGCTCCGGCCCAACCACAGAAGCGAGGTGGCACATGAGTTCAACGGCAACGAAGGTGGCGCAGTCAGCAGAGCCGGAACAGTCAGCACAGCCAGCCGCCCGCCCCGCGGTGGATTACTCCGGCTATCCCGTGGTGGCAGCCAGGCACCCGTGGCGCTGGGTGGGGACGGCCGTCGTCGCGCTCGGTGTCCTGGCCGTGGCATGGTCGCTGGCCACCAACCCGCGCTGGGAGTGGGGCGTGGTGGCGCAGTGGTTCACCGCGCAGTCCGTGGTCAAAGGGCTGGTGGAAACACTGAAGCTGACCGCCATCTCCGGCGTCCTCGGGTTCGTGCTGGGCTTCATCCTGGCGCTCATGCGGCTCTCCGCGTCACCGCTGCTGGTCTCGGTGTCCTGGACGTTCTCCTGGATCTTCCGGTCCACGCCTCTGCTGGTCCAGATGCTGCTCTGGTACAACCTGGGCTACCTCTACGAGAAAATCAGCCTGGGAATCCCGTTCACGGACGTGCGGTTCTTCGAGGTGCAGACCACCACACTGATCAGCCAGTTTGCGGCAGCAGTGCTCGGCCTGACCCTTAATCAGGCCGCCTACTCGGCCGAGATCATCCGCGGCGGCATCCTCTCCGTGGACCAGGGCCAGCTGGAAGCCGCTGCCGCCCTGGGCATCCCGGCATGGCGCCGCTCCACCCGGATCGTGCTTCCGCAGGCCATGCGCGCCATCCTGCCCACCGCGTTCAACGAGGTTATCGGCCTGGTCAAGGGCACCTCGATCGTCTACGTCCTGGCCTACTCCGAGCTCTTCTACACGGTCCAGGTCATCTACAACCGCACCCAGCAGGTCCTGCCGCTGCTGCTGGTGGCCACGCTCTGGTACATCGTGATCACGTCCGTGCTGAGCGTCTTCCAGTACTACATCGAACGGCACTACTCCAGGGGCGCCGTGCGGAACCTGCCGCTGACGCCCCTGCAAAAGGCCCGCAAGTTCTTCGCCACCCATGCGGCGGCCCCCACCCGGAGGAATCCCTGATGACTGACACGCTTACCGCCACCCGCGGCCTGGTGGAGATCACCGCGGTCCGCAAATCCTTTGGCACCACAGAAGTCCTCAAGGGCGTCAGCCTCACGGTCGAACCCGGCGGCGTGGCTGTGATCGTGGGCCCCTCCGGCTCCGGCAAATCCACCCTGCTGCGCACCATCAACCACCTGGAAAAGGTGGATGGCGGGCACATCACCATCGATGGACAGCTGGTGGGCTACAAACTCCGCGGTGACCGGCTGCACGAGCTGCGCGAAAAGGAGATCCTGAAGCAGCGCACCGAAATCGGCATGGTGTTCCAGAACTTCAACCTGTTCCCGCACTTCACGGCCCTGGAGAACGTGGCGGAAGCCCCCGTAGTAGCGCAGGGCAAGTCCAGGGAGGAGGCCCGCCGCCGGGGCATGGAACTCCTGGACCGGGTGGGCCTCAAGGACCGCGCCGGCGCGTACCCGCGCCAGCTCTCCGGCGGCCAGCAGCAGCGCGTCGCGATTGCCCGCGCGCTGGCCCTGGACCCGAAGATCCTGCTGTTCGATGAGCCCACCTCCGCATTGGACCCGGAGCTGGTCAACGAGGTCCTGGACGTCATCCGCGAACTCGCCACCTCCGGCACCACGCTGATTATCGTCACCCACGAGATGGGCTTCGCCCGCGACGTGGCGGACACCGTGGTGTTCATGGACCAGGGCCAGATCGTGGAACAGGGCACCCCGCAGGACATTTTCAGCAACCCCCAGGAACCGCGCACCCGGAGCTTCTTTTCCAAGGTGCTCGAACCGGCCTTCAACATCTAAAGGACCACCCCCATGGCTTACCCAACCCGCGGCGCACGCCGCAGCCGCGCACTCGCGGTGCCTCCCGCCGTCGTACTTGCCGGCACTGTACTCCTTGGCGCAGCCGCGCTCGCAGGGTGCGCCGATCCCGGGGCCTCCGCCGCCGGCAACCCCAGCGGAGGGGCGCAGACGGCGGCGCGCAACGGCGTCGTGTACAACACCTCCCCGGACCAGCAGCGGATCCGGGCAGGGAAAGACGCGGCGCTCGCCGCCAAGGTCCCCGCGCTGATCGGCCAGGACGGCAAGCTGACCGTGGCCACCACCGCCGGGTCCATTCCGCTGTCCTTCCACGCCACGGACGACAAGACGCCCATCGGCTCCGAGCTGGACATTGCCCAGCTGGTGGCGGACAAGCTGGGCCTGGAGCTCGACGTGCAGGTGACATCCTGGGAGAACTGGCCGCTGAAGACCCAGTCCGGCGACTACGAGGCCGTGTTCTCCAACGTGGGCGTCAACAAGGAGCGGGTGAAGCTGTTCGACTTCGCCAGCTACCGGGCCGCGTACATGGGGTTCGAAGCGAAGAAGACCGCCACCTATGACATCAAGGGTGCGGATGACATCTCGGGGCTCAAGATCTCCGTGGGGTCCGGAACCAACCAGGAGAAGATCCTGCTGGCGTGGAACAAGGAGCTTGAGGCAAAGGGCAAGCCGCCGGCCACGCTGCAGTATTACTCGTCCGACGCCGACACCATCCTGGCGCTGTCATCCGGCCGGACTGACCTGAACATCGCGCCGTACCCGTCCACGGTGTACCGGGAAAACACCCGCGATGACCTGAAGGTGGTGGGCAAGGTCAACGCCGGCTGGCCCTCAGAGACCCTGGTGGCCGCCACGACGCTGCGGGGCAACGGGCTGGCACCGGTCATCTCCGAGGCCCTGAACTCGGTGATCACGGACGGCTCCTACGGGAAGGTGCTGGAACGCTGGGGCCTGTCCGAGGAGGCGCTGCCGGAATCCAAGACCATTACCCAGGAAACGTTTGGAGTTGCGAAATGAGCACGTCTACTGACACGGCACTTAAGGCCTTCGACACCGACTGGCAGGAATGGCACGCAGCGCACGAGCGGCAGCGGGCCCACCCGCACGGTTTCCTGGCCGTGACCCACCTGCACTGGCTGGGCAGCGAATCCGCGCGGCTGGACGGGGCCCCGGGCACCTGGAGCGTGGAGGCCGACGTCGTCCGCGTAGTTTTGAAACCCGGTGACAGCCTGCAGCAGGACGGCGAGGAGTTGAACACCGCCGCCGGGGCCACGCTGGAGTTTGGCCCCATCGAGGAGCGCGGCGGGATCAACCTGGCGTCCGGCGATACGGTGATCGAGCTGGCCAAGCGGGGCGGTGAGTACATCGTGCGGCCGCGTCACCCCGAAAACCCGCTGCTGCAGGCCTACCAGGGGACGCCCGCCTACACGCCCGACGCGGCCTACGCGGTGCGGGGGACGTTCGTGCCGTTTGAGGCGCCGCGGCCCACCACGGTGGGTGCCGCCGTCGAAGGAATCCAGCACGTCTACGAGGCGCCGGGCGAGATCCGCTTCAAACTGGCCGGGCAGGAACTGGCGCTGACCGCGTTCAACGGCCATGCCCCGGGCTCGCTGTCCGTGCTGTTCACGGACCAGACCTCGGGCAGGACCACGTACGCGGCCAACCGCTCGCTTTCGGTGGTGCCCTCCGCGGACGGCTCCGTGCTGCTGGACTTCAACCGGGCCGTGAACCTGCCCTGCGCCTACACCGATCTGGCCACCTGCCCGTTGCCGCCCGCCGAAAACCGGCTGCCCGTGTCCATCGAGGCCGGCGAAAAGATTCCCTACGAACGTCAGGACCAGCAGTGAGTACCTCTTTTGCCAGGCCAGGTTTCCTTGCCATCGAACTCGACGGCGCCGGCTGGGAGGGCGCTGACCTCGCCCGTGCCGTGCTGGCCGCGGAGTCGGCTGGCTTCCACGCCGCAACCTTCACTGACGCGCCGGTGCCCGGCCGGGTGAATGCCGTCCAGCGCGCAGCCTTTGCGGGACCACTGACCCGCACCATTGCCCTGGTGCCGGAGGCGGATACCGTCTATACGGAGCCATTCCACATTTCCACCCAGCTGGCCAGCCTGGACTACGTGTCCGGTGGCCGGGCCGGGTGGATCGCCACCGCCGCCGAGGACCCGGAAGCGGGCGCCGCCGTCGGGCGTTCTTCCGTCACCGGTGCCGCGCTGGGCCACGAGGCTGCAGCATCCATCGAGGTGTCCCGGCGGCTGTGGGATTCGTGGGAGGACGACGCCGTGATCCGCGACGTTCCCACCGGGCGGTATATCGACGTGGACAAGCTGCACTACATCGATTTTGATACGGCGGTGGATTTCGAGACGTCCGCCGGTTTTGCCGGTGCCGCCTATTCCGTGAAGGGGCCGTCCATCATTCCGCGGCCACCGCAGGGGCAGCTGCCGGTGCTGGCTCCGGCCTCGTTGGTGGGGGAGGAGGTTCCGGTGGAGGCCCTGGACGGCGTGCTGGTCACCGCACCCACGGTGGAACTTCTTGCGGCCGAAGTCCGCGACGTCCGGGCCCGGGTGGGTGCGTCCGTTGCGGTTGTCGCCGAGTTCGGCGTCGTGCTGGATTCCCGCGGGCAGGCCGCGGCGTCCAGGGATGCAGCGTCCGACCACGCGGCTTTTGCCGGAACGGCGGCGGCGCTCGCAGACTTCCTTGCCGACCTCCTCCGGGAGGCCGACGGCGTGCGGCTGCATCCGGCGTCGCTCTTTGTTGAGCTCGAGGAACTGGGCCGCCTGGTGCTGCCGGAACTGCGGCGCCGCGGGGCGCTGCGCCCGGTGGTTCAGGACGGGACGTTCCGTGACCTGCTGGGGCTGGAGCGTCCGGCCAGCCGCTACGCCACCGTGTCCGCCGTGTCCGCCGCGTCCGCCGGCGCCGCAAAGTAAGGGGAAAATTCATGACAAAGCACACCCGTGCTAAATCCGACCCGGCAATGCCGGATGTGTTCAAACCCACGGGGCAGATCCAGTTCGGTGTCTTCTTCCAGGGCGTGAACTCGGGCACCATCTGGAAGGCGCCGGAATCCGGCTCGCAGACGGACTTCGAATCGTTTCGCCGGATTGCCCAGACCGCCGAACGGGGCCTGTTTGCCGCGTTCTTCCTGGGGGAGGGGCTGCGCCTGCGTGAACACCTGGGCCGGCCGCATGCGCTGGACGTGGTGGGCCGGCCGGATGCGCGGACCATGCTGGCCGCGCTGGCGTCGGTGACGACGAACATCGGCCTGGTGGCCACCCAGAACACCACGTACAACGATCCCGCAGACCTGGCGCACCGGCTCGCCTCGCTGGACCTGATCTCCGGGGGCCGCGCTGCATGGAACATCGTGACGACGGACAACGCCTGGACCGGAGCGAACTTCCGGCGCGGGGGCTACCTTGACCACGCCGACCGGTACAGGCATGCCGAGGCATTCGTGGAGACGGCCAAGCGGATCTGGGATTCGTGGGAGACGCCGGACGGGGCCGCTCGGCGGGTGGTCCACGAGGGGCAGCACTACACGGTGGACGTGACGCCGCGGCTGCCGCGCAGCCCCCAGTACCGTCCGGTGCTGTTCCAGGCCGGCGACTCGCCCGAGGGCCGGAACTTCGCGGCCCGGCAGGCGGATTTGATCTTCTCCGCCCACCCGAAGTTCGACGACGCGGTGGAGTTCCGCAAGGACCTGGTGGAGCGGTCGCTGGCTGCCGGCCGCGGCGCGAATGCGGTGCAGATCATGCCGGCGAGCGAGTTCATCCTGGCTTCCACCGCTGCCGGGGCTGCGGAGAAGAAGGAGTGGGTGCGGAGCCTGCAGATCGGCCCGCAGCAGGCCATCGCCTACCTGGAGCAGTTCTGGGGCCGCGAACTGTCCGGGTATGATCCTGACGGCCCCCTGCCGGAGATCGATCCGGTCGTGGAGGAGACCTCCGAGACCCGCGGCAGCGGTTTCCACGGGGCGAAGGCGCGGCAGCTGGCGGACCAGTGGCGGGCGGAGGCCAAGGACAAGGGTCTCTCCATCCGCCAGTTCGTCACCTCACGCACCGCGCGGATCGATTCCACGTTCACTGGCTCCTACTCGGCGGTTGCGGACCATCTGGCGGAGTACGCCCGGGTGGGCGCCGTGGACGGGTTCAACATCTCGCCGTGGCTGGTTCCCACCGGCCTGGATGACATCGTGAACCACCTGGTGCCGGAACTGCAGGAACGCGGCGTGTACCCCACCGAGTACCGGGGCAGTACGCTCCGCGAGAACCTTGGGCTGGAAACGCCGGTGCGTTCATCTGATGTGGCTGCTGAGGCGGTGCGCGCCTGATGCGGTGGGCCGGTTTCGCTGGGAGGGACGACGACGGCGCTGAGGTGAGTGCCGCCGTCGACCCTTCCGTGGGTGGTGTCACGCTGCAACTGACGGTGTGGGAGCAGTGGTTGTAGCGCCTTGTGCTGTTGCCAGGGGATGCACAGCGTCTTCACAGTGACGGACCATCAAGGGCATATGGTCGTAGGGTTTCATCGGAGCATGACCCTTTCACGCAAGCCCGGCCAGGTTGGAATACGACCAGCCGCATCCCGACCACGACCGGGGGCTGGAGTTTGATCTGTCGTTGCCCTATGGTTGGGGCAGCTACGGTCATTGGCCGGGTGAAGCTCCGTTGCGGAGGCGCATCATGGGAATAGTTTCTTCTGGTTTTCGTGGACGGCGGTCCGGGAATCCTTCATTGCCGCCCGGTCAGCATGAAACGCAGGATTTCCCTGTCCTGACGGCGGGGCCCGCTCCGCTGATCTCCCTGGATAAATGGGAGTTCTTCATCACCACGGAGAATGGCCAGCGGCTCTCCTGGTCCTGGAATGAATTCATGGCGTTGCCGCAGGAGCAGATCACGGAAGACATCCATTGCGTGACGAGCTGGTCAAAACTCGGAACAGTGTGGCGCGGAGTTTCGCTGGACACGTTCTTTGAAGACGTGGAAACCACCAGTGACTTCGCCACTGCCCTTTCCTTCGGCGGCTACACAACCAATGTTCCGCTGTGGGATTTGTTGGGCGGCAAGGCGTGGGTGGCCTGGGAGTTCGACGGCAAGCCCCTGGAAAGGGCCCACGGCGGACCGGCCCGGCTGTTGGTGCCGCACCTGTATCTATGGAAAAGCGCCAAGTGGATTCACGGCCTGGAACTGACTGGGGAGGACGTTCCCGGTTTCTGGGAATCGAATGGCTACCACCTCCACGGCGATCCCTGGCGTGAGGAACGCTACTCATGAGGCACGTGCGGTGAGCTCCGTATGGCATGTCGCTGAAGTGGTTGGCGGGGTCCCGGAAAACGCCACAGCCCGCACCATTAGGCTGCGCGTGGACGGCCTGATGGGCAATCTGGCGGGCCAGCACATTGACGTCCGCCTCACCGCGGACGACGGGTACACCGCGGTCCGCTCCTACTCCGTGGCAACCGCGGGCATGGATGAGCTTCTGGAAATCACCGTTGATGAACTGCCCGACGGCGAAGTGTCGCCCTACCTCGTCAGGGACCTGGCCGTCGGGGACAAGTTGGAAATCCGGGGGCCGGTGGGCGGCTGGTTTGTCTGGCGGCCCAGCAACGTGAAGCGGGTGCAGCTGATCGGGGGAGGATCCGGTGTGGTGCCGCTGATGTCGATGATCCGCGCCCACCAGGCTTCCGGGAACGAGTCCCCTTTCAGGTTGCTCTATTCCCTCAAGTCCCCCGACACGTCGCTCTACCGGGATGAACTGCGCCGCCTGGGCCAGGAGTCAGCCAAGCTGACGGTCGACCACGTCTATACGCGTTCGACGCCGGAAGGCTGGCCGGTGGCGCCGGCGCGCCTTACTGCAGAGACCCTGCTGGGCAAGGTCTTTCCTGCCGAAGAGAATCCGGACGTATTTGTCTGCGGGCAGACAGTTTTCGTGGAGACTGTCGCGGACTGGCTGGTGACGGCCGGATATCCGCCGGAGTCGATCAGGACCGAACGCTTTGGCGGGACGGGAGGCATCCGGTGAACGGCCCCGAGAACTTCGCAGTCCCCGACGACGAAGACCAGGACGTTGCAGCAGCGCCGCACAACCCCGTTGTGCATCTCGACGGGAACGCCGCGGCCGGCGCCTTGTCCGAAGTGTTCCGCATCGACATCATTGCCGCGCTCGGACGCTGCAGGCACTGCGGCTCGGTGAGGGCTTTTGGCGAGGCCATGGTCTTCACCGACGCGCCCGGCATCGTCGTGCGCTGCCGCGACTGCCAAGGCGTGCTGCTGCGCCTGGTGGAAACACCAACGCGATATTGGCTTGATCTGAGCGGCCTTAGCTATTTGGAGATCGACCGCGAGGAGTAGGCCTCGCGAGTCCCCCGTGTCGAACCCCCGGCCGCCGTGTGGCCAGCATGTTGGGCAGTCGTCACGGTGACCGTGCGCGGGGCTTGGAAGGACAAATGCCTGATCCATGCGGGATGCTGGTCGCCCAGTTGGACGTGAGGGAGCGCCGTGGCCGTTTCCTGCACGATGACGGCGGCTTCCAGTTCTGCGAGCTTGGCGCCGAGGCATCGGTGGATCCCGGAGCCGAAAACCAGGCCAGGTCCACGCAGTTCTCCCGTGATGAAGTTGCCGCTGAGCTCGAGGAGGATTTCGGTCCCGGCAGGCACGGCTTGATTACCGAGGTTTGTATCGTTGGCTGCCACCCGCCGCCAGGTTGGAACCGATGATTCGGCCATCAGTACGTCCCGGACCGCCTCCCTGGAGCCGTCGCGGGAGGCCGCGTCAGGCCAGCCTACCGGCGTGGAGCCCTCGACGAGGCGGAAGAGGGTGGTGCTGATCAGCTGGGTGGTCGTTTCCTGTCCGGCGATGAGCAGGAAGTAGCCGAGCGAGCAGATTTCGGGTGTGGACAGGCCGTGTGCTGACAAGGACTTGAACAGGTTCCGGCCGGGGGCCTCCCTGGATTCTCCAACCAGCTGTCGGAGCCAGACGTAGAACTCGGCGGCGCTGTGGGCCAGCCCTAGCTGCCGGTCCTCATCGGGCCAGCCCCAGAACAGTTCCATGGAGTCCCGGCCCCACCGTTTGAGGCGCTGAAGGTCCCGGACAGGCAGTCCGAGGAGTTCGAGCATCACCACTGCCGGTGGAAGGGCTGCCACTGCCTGCACCAGGTCGACGGCGCCGGAAGAGTCGAGCTGGCGGGCGGCGGTTTGTGCTGCCTTCCTTGCCAGTTCCCGGATCCGCGGTTCCATCGCGGCCACTGTTGCCGGCGTGAAGAAGCCGGCCACCACTTTCCGGATTCCGGCGTGCGTGCCGGTATCGTTGCTGGCCAGCACGGGAGGCAGGGCAAACCGGACGGCCTGCAGCACGCGCAGGGCAGGGCCGGCCAGCGGTGTTACGGCGACCAGGGCATTGGCAGGGCTGAAGTCGGCGGGCCGGTGCAACACGTCACGGACGTCGGCAGGGTCACGGACCACGAGGTAGGGGCACCCGCCAGGGCCACCGGTGTGCGTTCCCGTGGAGCTTTCCTCCGTTATCCGGCCAGCTGCTGCCGGTGTTGGCGCCCGGTTCACGCCGTGGGTCCGTCAAGCCAGCCAGCGGCGCCTGCCCGGAAATCTGCCGGGGACAGTTCTGCGGCCCCCTCGGGGACGGCGCCGAGGAAGGGTACGCGCAGTGCTCCGAGGACCTGCCGGTTGCTGTGGTGCACCAGGCTGGGGCTACTTGGCCAGCTTCCGAGCACCACCCCGATGACATGCAGGTTCCGTACGGCGAGTGCTTCGAGGGTCAGCACGGTGTGGTTCAGTGTTCCCAGCCCCGGACGGGCAACGAGCACGAAGGCCGCCGCCAGGTGGGATCCGAGGTCAGCCAAGGTGCGGCCGTCGGAATCCAATTCCACGAGCAGCCCGCCTGCGCCCTCGACCAGGACGTGCTGGTGCGATGCGGCGAGCCTGCGTATGCGGTCTGCGTGCAGCGCCAGTCCTGGCAGGGGTGTTCCTTCGGCGGCTGCAGCGGCGACAGGTGCGAGCGGCTCCTGCAGGGTTACCCCTGTTTCGGCTGTCAAGGGTCCGGCGAGCCGGGCAATTTCGGCGGTGTCGGAGTCGCCGTCGGCGGCTCCTGATTGGCACGGTTTGTAGACCGCGACGCTGCGGCCCGCCTTCTGCAGGACGGCGGCGAGGGCCGCCGTCGTAATGGTCTTTCCGACCCCTGTGTCCGTTCCGGTGACGAGGATGATCGCGGGCAGGTTCATGGGAGTTCCTCCAGGATGCGGCTCAGCGCTGCGCAGCTGTCGTCGATGTCCTTGGGTGTCAGGGTTGCGCGGGCGGTGAGCCGCAGCCGGGGAATGCCATCGGGGACCGACGGCGGGCGGAAGCAGCCGATGCGGACGCCTGCAGCCCGGGCTGCCGCCGTTACTGCCAGCGCCGATTCAACCGACGGCATGGGGATGGACTGCACCGCTCCCGTGGCCTGCATGGGCGCCGTCCGCCCGCCCGCCACGGCGGCTGGCCCGCCAAGTGCCGCCACGCTTGGTGCGAGTCCGGCTGTGAGCGCTGCCGCGTTGTTGCGCACTGCTTGGGCCCGCCATGGTTCGTCCCTGATGATCCGCGCTGCGGCCAGGGCTGCGGCCGCGGCGGCGGGGGCCAGACCGGTGTCGAAGATGAAGGTGCGTGCCCGGTTGACAAGGTGCTCCCGGAGCAGCCCTGATCCCAGCACCGCCCCGCCCTGGCTGCCCAGCGCCTTGGACAGTGTTGCTGTCACGATCACGCTGGGATGTCCGGCCAGTCTGGTTCCGGCCACAGCGCCTCGGCCCTCGAACTGGCCGGTGCCGGTGACGCCCAGGCTGTGCGCTTCATCGATGAGCAGCACTGCATCGTGCTCCTCGGCCAGGGACAGCAGCGCGCCCAAGGGGGCTTCGTCGCCGAGGACGCTGTAAACGGATTCGACGGCGATCAGCGCCCGCGGCTCGGACCGGCCGGCGAGCAGCCGGCGGGCATCCTGGACGCTGTTGTGGGTGAACGTTTCGGTGCGGGAGCGGCTGAGCCGGAAACCATCGATCATTGACGCGTGGCAGTGTTCATCGGCCACGATCAGGGTCCCCGGACCGCCCAGGGCTGTCAAGATCCCAAGGTTGGCCATGTAGCCCGAGGAGAACACGAGCGAGGCTTCCATCCCGGCCAGCGCCGCCAGTTCCTGTTCAAGGTCCAGGTGCACTTGTGTGGTGCCTGCGACCAGGCGTGACGAGGTGGCCCCTGCGCCCCACGCCAGCGCGGCGTCCGCGGCCGCCCCGGTAACCCGGCTGTCCGCGGCAAGGCCCAGGTAGTCGTTGCTGGCGAGGTCGATGAACTGTTCGTCCGGGGTGCGGGGGCGCAGTGTCCGGACCAGGCCGCGGCGCTCCCGGATGGCCGCCTGCCCCTCCAGCCACTGAATCATGGAGGTGCTCATGCAGGACCTCGGGATGGCGCCGGTATGCGGCCGTGGATTTCGGCGACGGCGGCCGTCATTGCCGAAGCGATCCGGTCAATGTCTGCGGCGGTGCTGATGTACGGAGGCATGGTGTAGACGAGGTTCCGGAACGGCCGCACCCAAACTCCATGCCTGACCGCGGCAGCGGTGACCGCGGCTACGTCCACGGCGTCGTGCATTTCGATAACCCCCACGGCTCCGATGGTACGGACGTCCCGTACCACCGCCAGGCCACGGGCGGGTGCCAGCCCGGATTCCAGTCGCGCGCTGATGCGTGCCACGTCTGCCCGCCATCCGCCATCGTCGATGATGCCGAGGGCCGCGTTGGCAACGGCGCAGGCGAGCGGGTTGCCCATGAATGTAGGGCCGTGCAGGAGCGCTCCGGCCTCGCCGCCAGAAACGGTGGCCGCCACTTCTGCCGTGCAGAGCACCGCTGCGAGGGTCAGGTAGCCGCCGGTCAGGGCCTTGCCCACGCACGTGATGTCCGGCACCACGCCGGCATGATCGGCCGCGAACAGCTCGCCGGTCCGCCCGAAACCGGTAGCGATCTCGTCGAAGATCAGAAGCAGCCCGGACCGGTCCGCCACTTGCCGCAGCACTGACAGGCACTCCGGGGGGTAGGCGTGCATGCCACCGGCCCCCTGCAGGACCGGTTCGACGATAATCGCGGCGAGCTGCCCGGCATGCGCAGCCGCGGTCTCCATCAGCTCGGCCGCCCAGACCCGAATGGATTCCGGCGTTGCTGACGCCGCGGCCGGGGGACGGGGCGCAAAGATGTTGCCGGCGAGCAAGCCAGGGAACGCCGAGTGCATGCCGTCCACGGGATCGCAAACGCCCATCGCCGCGAACGTGTCGCCGTGGTACCCGCCACGGATACTCAGGAAACGTTGCCGGTTCGGGTGCCCGGAGGCAGTCTGGAACTGTACGGCCAGCTTGAGCGCGACTTCCACGGCAACCGATCCCGAGTCGGCCAGGAATACCCGCTCCAGGCGCGGCTGCCCGGGCGCTGCCGGGGCCATGTCCACCAGACGCTCCGCCAGCTCAACCGCCGGGGCGTGGGTCAGGCCGCCGAACATCACGTGGCTGAAGCTCTGCAGCTGCCGCTTTACTGCGGCATCCAGCACCGGGTTGCGGTAGCCGTGGATTACCGACCACCACGAGGACATCGCATCCACCACCTCGTGGCGCGTGCCGTCCTCGGCGCGAAGCCGCAGCCTGACGCCGCCGGCCGCCTCCACCTCCCACAGCGGGAGGTCCGTGGACGCCGGCGCGTAGGGATGCCACAGCCGTGCCCGGTCGCGCTCGATCACGCTCCCGCCGCTCATGATGTTCGCACCCCATGGCGGGAGCACCCGGCCGCCCAGCCCAGGGGTGTCACCTGGACTTTCATCCGGCGGCCGCAAGCGGTGCAGTACCGCGGCGGTTCCAGGGCCAAAAGCTTGGCGCAGCGTTGGTGGGCGTACGACGGCGGGCCGTCGCCGCCGTCGTACGCCTCACCGCAGTGCCCGCAAAAGTCCCCGACGGGGAGCGAAACGGAGCTCATAGCGTCTTCTGGAGTTCCTTGATGGGCATGTTGAGGTCCACGAGCAGGTTCAGGTCGGCGGTGGCGGGGCGGCCGAGGGTGGTGAGGTAGTTGCCGATGATGACGGCGTTGATGCCGCCGAGCAGACCTTCCCGGGTGCCCAGGTCGCCGAGGGTGAGTTCGCGGCCGCCGGCGTAGCGGAGCACGGTGCGGGGCATGGCCAGGCGGAAGGCGGCGATGGCGCGGAGGGCGTCCTTGCCGTCCATGATGCCCTGGTTTTCCAGCGGGGTGCCGGGGCGGGGGTTGAGGAAGTTAAGCGGCACTTCGTGGGGTTCGAGTGCGGCGAGCTGGGCCGCGAGTTCGGCCCGCTGTTCCAGGCTTTCGCCCATGCCGATCAGGGCGCCGCAGCACAGTTCCATGCCGGCGTCCTTGACCATGGCGCAGGTTTCCAGCCGCTCCTCGTAAGTGTGCGTGGTGACCACCTCGGGGAAGTAGCTGCGCGCTGTTTCGAGGTTGTGGTTGTACCGGTGGACGCCCCAGCTGGCGAGCTGGTCCACCTGCCGCTGGGTGAGCATGCCGAGGGAGCAGGCGATATTGATGTCCACTTCTTCCCGGATGCGGTCGATGGCGAACTTGATCTGGTTCATGAGCTTGATGTCGGGGCCGCGGACTGCAGCGACGATGCAGAATTCGGTGGCGCCGGTTGCCGCCGTTTCCTTCGCGGCCTTGACGAGTTCGGGGATGTCCAGCCAGACCCCCCGCACCGGGCTGTCGAAGACGCCGGACTGGCTGCAGAAGTGGCAGTCCTCCGGGCAACCGCCGGTCTTGATGGAGATGATGCCCTCCACTTCCACGTCCTCGCCGCAGTGGCGGAGCCGGACCTGGTGGGCCAGTTCGAGGGCGGCGGGGAGGGCGTCGCCGGGAAGCCGGAGGACCTCTTCGAGCTGGGCCTGCGCCAGGCCGATGCCATCCTCAAGGACCTGCCGCCGGGCTGTTTCAAGGATGTCGTAGCCAGCTTCTTCGTAAGTGGTTGTGGGGCCCGCGTTTGTTGTTCCGCCCGCCTGCATCGTCATCATTGGTCCTCTGCGCTTGCCGGATAAATTCCTCACAGCAGACGCTAGTGCTCGATCATGGGCCTGATTTTGTAGGGGTTCAACAAGCCGCAGTGCCCCTGCCTTGTTGCGGCGAGCCGCTTGATTGGTATCGTTGCACGACGAATACGAGGCTGCTTGAGGAGGTGAGTCCGGTTACTGCGACAGTCCACTGGACGCGCCAGCCCTCGGCCTCGCGCTCACTGCCCACGCGGTGAGGCCCGGTCCCGGCTTGCGCGGCACGATCCACGAAGGTGCCCCATGAATTCGTTTACCACTTCCCGCAATACTTCCCTGGGTTACGTCCGCTTGGGGGAGGGAACGCCCCTCGTCTGCGTCCCCGGTGGTCCGCTGCTTTCAGCCGCCTACCTGGCTGAGCTCGGCGGACTGTCCGGACATGCTGAACTGGTGATGTTCAATCCGCCGGGAAGTGCGGGTGAGACGGAGAGCAACGCCGCCGCCTACCGGTGCGACAGCATCGTCAGCGACCTGGAGGCACTGCGGCTGCACCTCGGCCTTGAACGCTTCAACCCGTGCGGCCGAGCCGTGGTACGAATATGCGGCGGCAGCGCTGCGCCGGATCCAGGCCGGAGCCACAGCGGACGCGGATTGGGATGCGATCGCCCCGTTCAGTTACGGCCGGTGGAACAAGTCAGCGGAAGACTTTGAGGCCAGGATGAACGCCGCCCGGCACCTCGTTCCCGCAGCGGCCTTTTCAGCGGGCGAAGCGTTCGATCCACCGGCAACCAGGGCTGCGCTCGCAGTGCTGGGGGCGCCCGTGACGATCATCGCCGGCGGCCTTGACCTGGCGTTGCCGCTGGAGGCCGCGCGGCAGCTCACGGGCCTTTTTCCATCGGCGGATCTGCACGTGGTACCGGGGGCGGGGCATTTTCCCTGGATCGATGATCCCGCGGCTTTCGTCGCCGCCGCACGGCGGGCGCTGGGCGTGAAGTAAGCGGGCAGCGAGGCACTGGCCGCGGGCCCGAAAGGGGGTCAGGGCCGGCGGCTCTTGGGGGGCGGCATCCTCGGTCTCCTGGATGCCATGGCCGCCGGCCCTGTTCCCATTTGGTAAGGCCCTGCCCCAGCAGCAGGATCTTGGCGACAACTCTAGGGCCGCTTCCCAAATCCCGGCCCACCGCCGGCGCAAGTTTCACTCAAGATTGTGCCCAAGCCCCAGGCAAGGGTTGTCCGGCTCAGGCGCAGTTGGCCGTCCGCGGCGGTTCGACGACGGCGAGCGGACTGGTGGTCAAGGGAGCACTCGGATGTGGCGCCGGGGCGGCCTCGCGGACCGCCGGTTGGCGCGGCGCCCGCATCCGGTACAGCGCAACGGCGGAGATAAGGAGCCAGGCAACGTTGCTGACAACGGACGGCCACGCCCCGTGAAACGCGCTGTTGATGATGAACGCGCAGGCCCCTACGAGGTTCGCGGCCTGGAAGGCCCTGCCGGCCTTCATCCACCCCATGGAGACCCCCATGAATGCGCCGAGAATCGCTACGGCACCGCCCCAACCAGCAACTTCCCACAGCAGTTCCATGATGTCCTTCCAGTGATTGTGCCTGCAGCTTCACTTGCCATGGTGGGGCTGACTGCTGCTTAAGTTCAATTGAATTTTTCTGCAGGTATGGTTTAGAACTACTTAACATGGACCTGGATCCGCGCCGCGTGCGCGTTCTTCTCGCTGTTGCCCGTACCGGCGGCGTCCTCGCGGCCGCCGATGAACTGGGGATTACGGCGTCCGCAGTGTCCCAGCAGCTGAACCGGCTGGAGGACGAAACGGGGCACGCCCTGGTTGTCCGTACCCCCAAGGGCTCGGTGCTGACTCCCGCCGGCCTGGCGATTGCCGAGGCCGGCGAAGAGATTGAGCGGGCACTTAGCGTGGCCCTCGCCCGCCTCGAGGGAGGAGCGCAGGTGGCCGGCGTCGTCCGGGTTGGCGGCTTCACCAGCTTCTTGCGGACAGTGGTGATTCCCCATCTTCGGCAGTGGCGCACGCAGTACCCCCAGCTGCAGATCCACGTCGTGGAGGACGACTACCCGGTCCTGATGCGGCTGCTGCGCCAGCGCCAGCTCGACGCCGTCGTCGTCGAACTGGACTCAACGACTTCCGACCAGCGCGGCCTTGCCGCAGGCCTGATCGAGGAGCCGCTCCTGGACGAGCCGTGGAGACTCGTGGTCCCGTCCGGAGCCCTGCTCTCCACCGAGACCATCGACCTTGGCCGCCTGCCGCTGCCGTGGCTGGGAGCCGAGCCGTCGGCAGCCAACGTCTCGGTGCTGGGACGGCTGGGCCGGTCCACGGGTTCCCCGGTGGAGACCGTGCACCAGTACGCCGACACCCTGACCGCGCTCGCCCTGGTCGCAGCTGGCGAGGGCGTCGCCATCGTGCCGACCCTGGCCTTGGCCGGCGTCGTCCAGGATGGGGTGGAAGTACTGGACGTTCCCGGCCTGGGAACGCGGCGCATCGTGCTGCGCCGCTTTGACCGGCGCCGGCCGACCAGCCTGCCTGTGGACACCGTGGCCCGCCTGCTGCGGGAATCCGCGGCCGCGTTCGACACGCGGTCCGCCTCCTGACGCTGGAAGGTTCGACGACGGCGGCGGGGCGAGTGCCGCCGTCGTACTTTGCTGCGGGGGCTCCTTAGCCGGGGACCGTCAGCGTGCAGCTGGCGGTGTGGGCGCAGGGGAGTCCTGCCGCTGCGCGACGCGCTGGATGAACTCGACCGTCTCGCGTTCCGTTTCTGCCCGTGTGGTTGGTTCGTTGTGCACCTCGTGCCGGACGCCCGGGAAGACGCGGGTGCGGACGTCGGCGTGGCCCGAATCGGCCAGCCGGTTGGCCACGTGGTAGGCGCCTTCACCGTAGTTGGTCACCGGGTCCTGGTCGCCGGCGAGGATCAGGACGGGCAGGTCAGCGGGGAGTTGTTTGTACCAGTCGTCGGAGGTGACCTGGTCGTAGAGGTCCACGAAGCCCTGGAGGAACCGGGCGCTCAGGGGTGCGCCGAAGTTGTTGAAGGGGTCCCGGCCGTGGTCGGCGACGACGTCGGCGTCCAGCGCCACCCAGGCGGTGGGGCCGGCACCTTCGCCGAGGCGGCCCAGGAAGCCGTCGAACAGCTGGGCCACCAGTTCCTGGGGTGCGGGTTCCGCGGCGCGCTCGCCGGAGGCAAGCCGTGCGAGTTCGGGCCGGTTGATCATCGTCTCGATGCCGCGCATCTGGGCGGCGATGCCGCAGAGGACCAGGCCGGCCAGCTGTGCGCGCGGATCGACGGCCAGGCCGCGGGCGATCATCGATCCCCAGCTGTGGCCGAACACGACGTACGGGAGATCGGGGAGGGCCTCCCTCGCTTTGGCCTGGAGGGTGGCCTCATCCGCGACCACCACCTTGGCGGCATCCTCACCGGCGTCACCCCAGGTGCCCTGCTGCATCGCCGTGCGCCCGTGTCCGGAGTGGTCGCCCGCCACCACGATGAACCCCGCGTCCACCAGGGTGGAGATGAGGTGGAGGTAGCGGCGGGAGTGCTCGCCGAGGCCGTGGATCAGCTGCACGATCGCCTCGGGTTGTCCGATGGGTTCGTAGACCCACGCCTGGATGGTGTCCCGGCCGTTGGCGGATGTGAACTCGATTTCCTGCAATGACATGTATTCCTCCCCTGCCGGCGCCGTCGCCGGCTCTCGGCGAGCCTAATCACAGTGCCGTCATAGTCGTCAATGATTGCTGGTTCATCCATGGGGCTTCCGCCTAGTCTGAAACCAGCCACGCCCCCGCTTTGAAGGAAACCGATGCCGCGTCCCGAACATCCCCTGCGCAAGCTGGGGTTCCTCACCATTGGGCTGTTCGATCCCGCTAATCCGGCCGCGGGGCATGAGTCCACGCTGCAGATCATCGAACTGGGGGAGCGGCTGGGGTTCGACAGTGCCTGGCTGCGCCACCGGCACCTGCAGTTCGGGATTTCCTCGCCCGTGGCGGTGATGGCTGCCGCCAGTCAGCGGACCTCCCGGATTGAGCTGGGTACGGCCGTGACGCCGCTGGGGTGGGAGAACCCGCTGCGCCTGGCGGAGGACCTGGCCACCGTGGACCTGCTGTCCGGCGGGCGGATCAACCCGGGGGTCAGCGTGGGGGAGCCGATGCAGTACGACACGGTGAAGCATGAGCTGTACCCGGACACGGCGGACGTGGAGGACTTCAGCTACGGCCGGGTGGAGCGGTTTGCGCGGTTGGTGGCGGGGGAGCGTGTGCGGGAGTTTTCGGGCAAGCAGGGCGTGGTGGAGGAGTTTTCCAACCGGGTGGAGCCTTTTTCCGCGGGCCTGCGGGAACGCCTGTGGTACGGGGCCGGCAGCACGAAGTCAGCGGTGTGGGCGGGTGCTCATGGCTTCAATTTGCTTTCCAGCAGCGTGATCTTCCCCGAGAAGGGGCAGGAACCGGACTTTGCCCTGGTCCAGCAGTCGCAGATCCGGGCATTCCGGGAGGCTGCTTTGGTCTCTGGGCATACTGGGGCGCGGGTTTCGCAGGGCCTGGTGGTGATCCCAACCGACTCCGCGACCCCGGCCCAGCGGGAGAAGTACCAGCGGTACGTGGATGAACGCACTCCCCGGACTGCTGCGCCGCAGGGGCCGCGGGGCATGATGTTCGCTCCAGATCTGATCGGGACGAGCGACGAGATCGCTGAGCAACTGTACGCGCACGCTGGTTTCCAGGAGGTGGACGAGGCGGCTTTCGCGCTGCCCTTCAGCTTCGACCACGAGGACTACGTCCAGATCCTGACGGACATTGCCGGGAAGCTGGGGCCGGCGTTGGGGTGGACGCCTTCGAAAGTCAGTCCGATGTAGAACTGGTTCGCGATTGGGACGGCCTGCCGGTGGCATCCCCGGCACGGTGCGGCGTCTTCGCTTGCCGAGCATTTCCAGCGGCGCATTGTTGTCAGATTTGAATCTAAGACTGTTCAGCGGCTCCGTCCGATAAATGCCTAACGGACCCTATTCTGACGGCTCAGTACACCCCGACCTGACGTCAGGTTGGGGTGTACGTCAGGCTGGCGAGCTGTCCCTGGCGTTGGATCTGTGATGGCGTCCCAGAGGTTGCCTCCCGTATCACTGGCCCACATGCCACTTCAGTCACAGGGATGGCACAGCAAGGCGACAGTGCTGCAAAAGGACCGCGTCTCAGGATGGTCTTACTACCTCGAGCACGTGGTGGTCACGACGCACAAGGAGCACGACCATGAATCAGGTCCGAAAAATCGCTGCCGGCGCGGCCCTGCTCGGCGCCATCATCGGAGGAGGGGCCCTGACGGCCGCGGCGTTGCCCGCCAACGCTGCCACGACCACTGACTCGTCCACCAGCAGCACGGCACCGAACAGCCACACCCACGGAAACGAAACCGCCCTGACCGGCGATACGGCTGACAAGGTCAAGGCCGCCGTCCTGGCCGCCAACGCCGGTGCCACCGTGGACGAGATGACCACCGAAGACGACGGCAGTGCCGCCTACGAAGCACACATCACCAAGACCGACGGGACCCATGCCACCGTCAAACTCGACGCCAACTACGCAGTCACTGCCACCGAAACAGGTGGCCCGGAAGGCCATGGACACCACGGCAACAGCAACGAAACCGCCCTGACCGGCGACACGGCTGACAAGGTCAAGGCCGCCGTCCTGGCCGCCAACGCCGGTGCCGCCGTGGACGAGATGACCACCGAAGACGACGGCAGCGCCGCCTACGAAGCACACATCACCAAGACCGACGGAACCCACGCCACCGTCAAACTCGACGCCAACTACGCAGTCACCGCCACCGAAACAGGCGGACACGGCCACTGACACAACACGAGCAGGCGGGCAGGGATCGCTTGATCCCTGCCCGCATATTCTGCTGGAATAATGCTCCAGTCGGCGAGGAGCCGGGGCTCCCTGTGCTCTAACGGCCCGCTCGTTCAGAAATTGCGTGCCCCATGTCAGGTTGGTGTACCGCACGCTGCATGGTCTGCGGGGATCGGGCGGGACTAGGTGACAGCGGTTGAGTAGAAGTCGTCGGATAAGAGTACGTACCCGTCGCTCTTGCCGAGGTATTGCCTGGAATGTGCGTTGTCTGCGGCAAGCCAGAGACCCGATCCGTCAGGCATGACCATGTCGACTATTCCATGACGATATAGCTGCTTGCCAAGTCGTATTTCGACGTATCGTCCGGTGAGGCGTCGCCAGTCAGTGCTTTGGTAGAGGTTTGCATTGCTCGTTGCAGTGGTGTCCATGGTGAAATCCCTGGTCGAACGTAGTTGCGGGCGTCGGGTGGAAGCAGCGGGCTTTGGGCTGCTCTTGTGCCCCAAGATCGCGTGTACGAGGGGAGAGGCGCGCACATCGGGCCTGTCCCTTTGATGCCATAAGAGGGTCCGATGTGCGCGCCCGGGTAGTCTGCGACGGTGGTCTTGGGTCTACCGTTCGGCTTTTTGTTGGGGCCGCTCAGGCCGACATTTGGTCTCCGCGTTCGCCACGTACCGCCGTTTCCACCCCGTCTGCATTCGAGGCAGCCGCAAGCAGTGCCCGTCGTGCGGAGGCGACGTGGTGGCGCATGGCGGCGCTTGCTGCTTCCGAGTTCCTGGTCTGAAGGGCGTACAGGATGGCCCGGTGCTCGTTGAGTGCGTCCCGCCGGGGGTGTTTGCGGGTGAGGCTCCTGTACTGCCTCATGACGAGTGCGTAGAGCAACTGGTCGGTAAAGCCCGACAGGGTGGGCTGCCGGGCTGCATCCCTTACCAGCTTGTGGAACCGCCTGTTCAGGTTGGAGTATTCGGCTTCCTGGCGGTCGTACTCGGCGGTGGCCATCTGCTCGCAGATGGTCCCGAGTTCCTCGAGCTCTTCGTCGGTGGCCCGCTCGGCGGCCTTGTCGGCCAGGGCTGATTCGAGGATTTCCCGTGCCTCGAGTATCTCGATGGCTTCTTCCAGGCTGAAGATCCTTGTACGCACACCCCGGTGGGGTTCGCTGGTGAGATAGCCCTCGGACACTAGCTTTGTCGTCACGGAACGTACTGTTCCGCGGGAAACGTCCAGCAGGGCCGTCAGCTCCGCGTCGGTCAGGCGTGCATTCGGTTTGAAATGCCCGGAAATGATGAGGTTCCGCAGATCCTCGTAAGCCTGAACGGTGCGGGTGGAAGAGAGGTCGCCGGTGACCGGTGTTAGCTCACTCATGTGCTGTGACCCTTTCCGTGTTACAGGTGGCGAATGTATCAGGTTGTGCCCAAGGCCGGGTAAAGCCGCCTGGTCGTGCCGCCGAAAATGCCCGCGCGGTTTTCCGGGGATACCAGACTCAGTACGCGTTCGGCCAGAGCGCGCAGCTCTTTCAGTGTTTGTTCTGCCGCGGGGCAGTTGGATCCCCACGAGATTCTGTCGGCACCGAATGCCTCAATGACGGGGTCCAGGAAATCGCGTGCGCGTTCTCCTATGTCGTCAAGGCCTTCCAGTGTCCGGTGGGTCAATTTTAGGTGGAGACCGGGATGGCCAGCCAGTGCTGTGAGGTCGTTGGCGGCCTTCGTGGGGGAGGTGCGCACATCCGGGTACCCGCAGTGGTCCAGGAGGATCGTGGCTTTGGGGTGGCGGGAGAGCAGGTCTTTGAGGACGGGGGCTGTGTCATCCCCAAGGCGCAGCTGCAGGCAGACGGGAATGTTTTCCTCGCTCGCTGCGGCCCAGAACTCATCGGTGGCTTCGTCCGCGAACCACATACCCTGTTCGGACACCGTGCTGCCGGTGGTGAACAGTCGAACGCCGGCCAGGCCGCGTTCGACGCCTGCCCGCAGCCGTCCGGCCGCATCGGCTTCGAGGGGGTCGAATGTTCCGACGGCCACGAAGCGTTCGG
Organism: Arthrobacter sp. C152; assembly: GCF_054890965.1. Classification (NCBI taxonomy): domain Bacteria; kingdom Bacillati; phylum Actinomycetota; class Actinomycetes; order Micrococcales; family Micrococcaceae; genus Arthrobacter; species Arthrobacter sp. C152. Next base: position 17,763 of record NZ_JBTZSU010000036.1, on the reverse strand, counting down.
GCCAGCGGGCCGCTGAATCGAGGACGTAGCTGTTGTCGTAACCGTAGGCGGTGGTTGCCTGTACCAGGACGGCTTGGGCGATGCCGGTGTCATCCATCCGCTGGAGGAGTTGTTCGGCTGTTACGGGGCGTTCGCTGGCCCAGACGGATTGGTGGCCGCCCAGTGGGGCGCGGGGGTAGGTGTCTGTGTCGGACGCGAGGATATGGCAGTGGCTGTCGACGATGTCCATGGTTCTCCTTCGTGGTGGTGGGTTGTTCAGCAGTCCGGGTAGCTTCCGGCTGCGAAGATCGGGTCGCCGGGGTTTCCAACGGTCAGGCCTTGGTCGCGGCTGAAGCGCTGCAGTGCTTCGATGCTTGCTTTGTTGCTGTCGAGTCCGTAGGGAACAGGATCCGCGCCGGTCATTCGCGACTGCTTGGCAAGGCGTGGCTGGGCGGCCCATGTCGGGTCTTCGTCCAGCTGGAGCTGCTTGCTTTGGGCGAATGCCGCGTAAAGCTTTGTGGGCAGGCTGGGATCTTTTTCGACGAGTTCGCTGCGGACAACGATCACAGAGTGCAGTGGATAGATGCCGGTCCGCAGGTAGGAATCCCGCTCGATGATGGCGCTGTCCGGGAACAGAGGATAGGTTTCGCCACTGTCGGTGACAGGGGTTGCGGATTCCCATCCGGAAGTCGGGGCGCCGGCCCGTCCGGTGCCCGCGTTGCCTGTAAAGGCGGCGTCCACCTCACCGGCCAGCAGCAGTGAACCCAGTGAGCGGCCGTCCGTGACGCGTTCCACGTTCGATGGCACCTTGCCCTCGACGTGGTCATCGTCATCGATAACCCATGTGATCGAGGAGAGATCCACCCCGTAGTCCTCGTGCAGGGTGCCCCGTCCCCACACACCGGTGCTCACTGAATAGGCACGGACGCCGATCCGGCGGCCTTCAAGATCCTTGGGCACCACAACCCCTGACCCCGGTGCGCACTGAAGATCACCCTGGTGGAACCGGCGGTTGAGGAAGACGGGGATTGCTGTGATCGGCACCCCGGCCTCCCTCGCCATCAGGTAGGACACCGGAGCAAGCTCGCAGACATCGAATTCCAGGTCACGGATCATCCGCCGGTACGCCGCGATGATCGGCTTCACTTCGACCGGTTTGACGACATAGCCCTCAATGGGCGCGCGCCCGTCAAGAACTGCCGCTGAATGTGGATAGTCGCCCAAGGCGACGGTTAGCTGTTCCATCGATATCTCCATTGATTGTCATACAGTTCAACTACCGTAACACGACAGCGTCATCCGTGTCAGTAACCATTTGTTGCGGCACATGGGCGATGTAATGCCCTATATTTAGCGGATTATGCGCCTTCGATGGAAGCTGCCTGCGTCCCCCTTCACAAGCGTAGCCTGAGGGTGTACCGTCGAGTTTGTTATACAAAATGATTTCGCGGTTGTTTCTCACGCCCCCATTCCGCCGCTGACGGCAGGCTGGCCTCTGACTAGAACCCCACTCACCGAACCGGAGTTTTTTCGTGATCACCATTTCCCAGCGCGTTTCTGTTCCCCATCCCCCGGACGTCGTCTGGAGCGTCCTCTCTGATCCCCACAAAGTTGTGGGCTGTATCGATGGCTCCCGGCTGGGCGAATTCCACGAAGACGGTAGCTTTGACGCGCTGATGGCCGTTCGCTTTGCAGCGATCAAAGTCGCGTTCAAGGCACGGGCCAACCTTGTCCTTGATGAAGAAGCCCGGGCCGGGCGGCTGGAAGCGAAGGGCAGTGACAGCAGGGGTTCGACCCGTGTCCAGGGGCACGCTGACTACAGCGTCGAGCCCTCACCGGAGGGCTCGGTGGTCCTCCTTGACGGACAGATCGATATCGGAGGAGCACTCGCTTCACTGATCACCACCGGGGCCTCGATCGTCGTCGACCGCATGACGAAGTCATTCACCGAAAGCCTCATCACTACCTGTGCGCGCCTGGACCCGAACAGCGACAGCCTCCCGGAAGCAGAGTCTGAGCCGAAATCCCGACTTGGGAACTTGTTCAGGGGTGCTGGCTCACGGACGCAAACCACCACGGAAGGAAGCAGGAACTAATGCGACTCAACCGCATCATCGACAAGTTTGAAAAAGGCGAACGCGTCTTCGCCACCTTCGCCTCACCTGACCCCGCAGGAGCTATCGCGGTGCGCGACGCCGGCTACGACGCCCTCCTCTTCGAAGCAGAGCACAAGCCATGGGATGTCCCTCAACTCAAGGACGCCATGCAGTACCTGCTTGACCGCCGCCAGATATTCGAAGGCGACACACTGGCGCCCAAAACGACACCGCTGGTCCGCATCCCGCCCAACGGCGGAGAACGGTCACAGTGGCACGCCAAACAAGCCCTCGATCTGGGAGCCTACGGCATCGTCTGGCCACACGTGGACACCGTCGAAGATGCCCGTAACGCTGTGGCAGCCTGCCGGTACCCGAGCATCAACCAGGACGAAAGCCGTGAACCTTTCGGCCTGCGCGGCGACAGCCCCGCCTGGGCCACCCGTTACTGGGGCGTGCCGGTAGACGAGTACTACAAGCGCGCCGACGTGTGGCCGTTGGCTCCGCACGGGGAGATCCTGGTCGGGCTCATGATCGAAAGCGTCCGGGCCGTTGAGAACCTCGACACCATCCTCGAAGCAGTACCGGGCATCGGCTTGATCCTCGTCGGAGAGGGAGACCTGAGTCAGGAACTGGGCGTACCCCGCCAGTTCGAGCACCCCACCGTCCAGGCCTACCGGGACCGGGTTGTCGAAATCTGCAATGCCAGGGGAGTGCCCGTTGGCCACCCCCACGTGACCGAACGGAACGTCGACGAGGTCCTGGAAAAGGGATATCAGTTCCTCATGACGGCCCCGGTCGTGACCTATCCCGGTCTTACCCGCGGCCGGAACCTCGACGACGTGGTGGCCAAAGCCCCCGCCATCCGATGACCAGGAGAGCAGAGAAGACCATGTACATCGACATCCACGCCCATTTCACCACCGTCCCGGATGCCCTGAAGACCTGGCGCGACCGCCAGATCATCGAAATCGAGCAGCACGGCCGGCACCTGTCGGCCGACGAGCTGGAAATTTCCGATGACGAAATCGCGGCCGCGCTCACCACCGGGCAGCTGGCCCTGCAGGAACAGCACGGAATCGACCTTGCCCTGCTGTCCCCGATTGCCGGGAAGATGGCGCACCACTACGGTGACCAGGAAACCAGCCTCACCTGGAGCCGGCTCAGCAACGACACGGTCCACCGCGCATCGGTGCTCTTTCCCGACAGCTTCGCCAACGTGTGCCAGCTGCCCCAGTCCCCGGCCGGCGACATCGAAGTCTCCGTCGAGGAACTGCGCCGCTGCGTGGAGGAACTCGGGTTCGTCGGCTGCAACCTCAACCCCGACCATTCCGACGGCTACTGGCAGGCCCCGCCAATCACCGACCGATACTACTACCCGCTGTATGAGGCCATGGTCGAACTTGGCGTCCCGGCCATGGTGCATTCGTCCATGTCGGCCAACCCCGCAGTACACGGCACCTGCGCCCACTACCTCAACGGCGACACGACAGCGTTCATGCAGCTGTGCCAGTCCGACCTTTTCCGTGACTTCCCGGATCTGAAGCTCATCCTGCCGCACGGCGGCGGAGCCGTCCCGTACCACTGGGGCCGCTACCAGGGCGTGATGCAGGACCAGGGCCGCGGTGACCTGCTCGACATCATCGGTAACAACCTGTACTTCGACACCTGCGTCTACGGCGCCCGGGGCCTGCAGCTTTTGGTCGACACGGTGCCCTCAAAGAACATCCTGTTCGCCTCCGAGATGCTCGGTGCGGTCCGGGGGATCGACCCGGCCTCCGGACACCGCTACGACGACACCCGCTACCTGCTTGACTCCCTCGACTTCGCCGCACCCGCACAGCGGGAATCGATCGCTGCATCCAACGCCCTCACTGTCTTCCCGCGGCTGCGCCAGCGGCTCGAAGAGCGGGGACAGATCCCATCCACAACCGGCGCGCCCGTGGTCGCCGGCGCAGCAGCCAACTGACCAGGAGCAATGATGACAAAGGTTTATGAAGCGCTGGCGGACGCATTTATCGCCGAAGGAACAACCCACGTCTTTGGCATGACCGGCGACGCCAACATGCATTGGATGTACGCCATGGCCGAGCGCGGGGCGACGCTGTTCGAGGCCCGCCACGAAGGCTCAGGGCTCGCGATGGCCGACGGATGGGCACGGGGCTCGGGAAAACCCGGCGTGGCATCCACCACCAGTGGTCCCGGCGTCACCCAACTGGCCACCAGCCTGGTCTGCGCCAGTAGGGCCAGGACACCGCTCGTCATCTTCAGCGGCGAAGTGCCGCTCGGGGACCTGGGAGCAACGCAGTACCTCGACCAGGCAAAGTTCGCCGACGGCGTCGAGTGCGGATTCGTGCAGGTCAACTCACCGGCACGGGCGCAGGAAGCTGTGCAGCGGGCGTTCTGGCTGGCCCGGACCACGTCCCGCCCCGTCATGGTCAGCGCACCCACCAACATCCAGAAGGCAGAGTTCGACGGGGCACCCGTATATATTCCCTCGATTGACCTGATCGACACCGCCCTGGCGCAGCCGGCACCGGAACGCATCGACCAGGCTGTACAGATCCTCAGCGAAAGTGAGAAGGTCGTCGTCCTCGTCGGCAAGGGTGCCCGCGCCGCCGACGTCGGGGATCTCGTCCTGGAGCTGCAAACGAAAACCAACGCCCTCATCGCCACGACGCTGCAAACGAAAAACTGGCTGCGGGATCAGACGGAATACTTCGCCGGGATCTCTGGCCTTTACGGAACAGCTACAGCCCACGAACTGATGCAGGAAGCGGACTGCCTGGTCGCAATCGGTGCAAGCCTGAACCAGTACTCGACCGAACACGGCTACCTGTATCCAACGGCCAGGATCATCCACCTCGACCACGCCGAGCAGGTCGTGACCGGAACCGGCCAGCCCGTTGACTGCTACGTCCGGGGCGATGCCCGCCCTTCCCTGGAGGCAATCGTCAAGGCACTCCCGGACACCCCGGGCCGCGGCGAGGGCTACCACACCCGTGACGCCGCCGCCGCCCTCCTGGAAGCCGACACCATCAAAGAGGACTTCCACAGGGAGGACGGCCGGCTGGATCCGCGCGAAGTGATCCTCGCCCTCGACCGGGTGGCCCCGAAGGAACTGCCGCTCGTCATGGGCAGTGGCCACCAGACCGACTTCGGAACGATGTTGTTCACCCGGCCACGCGAAATCGTCTCCAACTACGGACTCTTCGGGGCGATCGGCCAGGCACCGCTGCTCACCATGGGGTGGAGCGCCGCCCGCACCCAGCCAACGTTTGTCGTTGAAGGCGACGCCAGCTTCATCATGCATTTGGCGGAGTTCGACACCGCATGCCGCTACCAGTGGCCAGTGCTGGTGGTCGTCATGAACGACGAGGCCCTTGGCGCCGAATTCCATAAATCGGCGGCACATGGGCTCAACCCTGCACTGACCGCTATCCCATCACCGGACCTAGGCGCCGCCGCCGTGGCCCTTGGCGGCAACGGGGCGAAGATCCACACCATCGCCGAGCTCGAGGCCGCCGTCCAGGCCTTCGTTGCGAACCCGGCCCCCACGGTCCTGGACGTCCGCATCACCCGTGAGGTCATCAGCATCCCCTACCGCCGCCTGTGGTACGCCGAGGAAGTGTGACCCGCCGACAGGCATCCCACCTGCGAGCACAGTGATGTGTTCGCCTCAAGAAAGGAAGGCGAGTCCAATGACGACAGCCGAAATTGAGTTCCTGATCAACGACAAAGAGCTGGCCGGCGCCGCCCTCGCCGCGCTCGAATCCCACGAATCCGTCGGCGGCGTGACAGCGTCCCCCCTGCGGCCGGTACACAACGGCTTCAAGCCGTTCGTCAGCGGACAAAACTACGAGGTCAGCGAAATCGCCATCGTCACCATGCTCCAGGCGGTGGCACACAACCGGCCGGTGCTGTTCCTCCCGCTCACCGCCCTGGGCCGCCACCAGCACCAGACGCTGATCAGCACCCAGGAGCTCTCCGTCGAGGAACTCCCGGGCCGCACCGTCGGCGTCAGGGCCTGGAGCCAGACCACCGGTATGTGGGTACGGGGTTTCCTGGCCCACCAGTACAAGATCGACTTGCGCTCGGTCCACTGGCGCACCTACGAGGACGGCCACGTCCCCGAGCAGGGCGAGCCCGCATGGGTCCAGCGGGCCGAGGAAGGCGCCGGCCTCGCCAAGGACCTGCTCCAAGGCCGCGTCGACTACGCCGTCATGGGCAACGACCGCCCCGATGATCCTTCGGTGCACAGCGTGATCAGCGACCCCGCGACCGCCTCCAGGGAATGGGCCGAAAGGGTGGGCTACGTCCCGGTCAACCACGTCTTCGCCGTTCGCGAAAGCGCCGCCCGGGAACTGGGCGGGGCCGTCTGCGGCATGTACGACGCCATCTCAGAACGCCTGGAAGCCCGCAAGGAAACCGGGCCGGGAATTCCCTTGGAACCGTACGGGTTCGCAGCGCTCCGCCCTGCCGTGACCGCCGCGGCCCAGTACGCGTGGGAACAGGAACTGCTTCCCCGCCCCGTCGACTACGACGAACTCATTGCTCGCACCTGCACCGCCCTCGGCGTCCCCGCCTCCCGGCTCGGCGGCTAAGAAGCGCGGATTGTTAGACGAAATGACCCGAAACGCCTTGTTTGTGACCGCCATCACTGATAGATTTGAGGCCAATTGTATAACAAAAGGTCATTCAGCAAAGGAGCTCCGATGACCCCGACATGGACTGTCGCACTGCGCGACTACGAACACACCCGGCCCCTGAAGGACGGCACCGTGGTCGCGGAGGGCGTCGACCTTGACTTCGTCGATGTCGAACCAATCCACCGGGCCTTCGCTCCCATGGTGCGGGAGGGCCGTTACGACGTCTCTGAACTGGCAATTGCCACGCTCTTCCAGGCCATCGAAGCCGACTGCCCGATCGTGGCGCTCCCGGTTGTCCTGCACGGCAACTTCCACCACCGTTCAATCTCCATCTGGAACGGACAGGACAGCGTCACCCCACACGACCTCGCCGGGCGCAAGGTTGGCGTCCGGGCTCACAGCCAGACAACGGGGCTTTGGGTGCGCGGCGTGCTGTCAGACACGTACGGCCTGCGCACCCAGGACGTCACCTGGGTCACCACCGAAGGCCCCCACGTCGCCACCGCCCCCGAGCCGGCCAACGTCGAACGCACCGAGCGCAAGCTCGTGGACCTTCTCACCGCCGGGGAACTGTCCGCCGTTGTCATGGGCGCCCGCTCGGCCGACCATGTTCCGGGCCTGGAGCCGCTGCTGCCGGACTGGAAGGCGCGCCAGGACCAGTACTACTCGGACCACGGCTGGGTGCCGATCAACCACCTTGCGGTCGTTCGGCGGGACCTGGCAGAGGAAAACCCGGACGGGGTCCGTGCGGTGTACCGCGCGCTGCAGCAAAGCATTGATGCCGCCCGCCCGGACGTTCCCGCCGGAACTACCAGGGAGAAAGTGATCCAGTACGGCGTCACCGACAGCCTGATGGCGACGCTGGAGACAGCCCTTCGCTACGCCCGCGAGCAGGACGTCATCTCCGGCGACCTGTCCGCCGGGAAGATCTTCGCCGACTTCGAGAAATTCGTGGGGGAGCCGTAACCGGGATTCGCCCGGACCGGACTCCCGCTTTTGAAACCACCGTCCCAGGAGGACCAATGCAGTACTTCGACACCCACACCCACGCCGTCTCGGCGGACACCGAAACCTACCCGCCCAAACCGTTGGGCGGCACCCGGTCGGAATGGTCCCAGACCCGGCACGTCGACGTCGACGGCCTTATCCGCAGCCTCGACGATGCGGGCATCGAGCGGGCGGCGCTTGTCCATGCCTCCACCGTCTACGGTTTTGATAACCGCTATGCCGCCGCAGCCATCGCCCGGTACCCCGACCGCCTTGTCGGTGTCGGCGCCGTTGACTTCCTCGCCGACTCCGCCGTGGAGGACCTGCGGCGGCTGATCGAGGAGCAGGGCTTCAGCGGTGTACGGATCCGGGTGTCCGACGGGACGACCAAAGTTCCCACCCCGGGCGCCGGCGTCACCGACGAACGAATGACCGGCGTCTGGGACTACGTGACCGAAAACGCTGTTCCTGTGTGCATCCAGATGCACTCCAAGGACGCGGCGAAGCTGGCCCAGGTTCTTGAGTCCCGTCCCACGATGACGGTTCTCCTGGACCACGCCGGCCGGCCGAACGCCGCAGGCGGACCGCCCTACGAACACCTTGGTGAACTCGGCCAGCTCGCCCGCTTCGCCGGAGTCCACCTCAAGATCACCCCGCCGGCGATCAAGAGGCTCAAGGACGAACCGCACGTCAACGTCACCGACGTCCTTGGCAGGCTGGTTGAAACCTTTGGGGCGGAGCGCCTGATGTGGGGCTCCAATTTCCCCGCCTCCGCAGGAACCCTGGACGAGCTTCGCCGCTCCATTGAGGGATACCTGCCAGAACTCGACGACACCCAGCGGGCAGCGGTTCTCGGCGGCAATGCGGCCCGAATCTACAGCGCGGCAGTGATCGCGCGCTAAACGTCCGCGCCGTCAAAGCCGCCGGCGCGCAGACTATAACCAGGAGGACTCTCATGAAGAACACGACAACCACCAAGGCACCCGCCCTGCACGCCCAGCGCCGGACACGTTTTAGGCTGCTGGCTGTGCTCGCGGTCGTGACCGTTACGGCCTCCGCATGCGGCGGGACCGGAGGCGCTGCGTCCAAGCTCCCTACATCAATGGATGACCTGGTCAAGCAGGCGACCAGCGAAGGCCAGGTTGCCTGGTCCGCGCCCAAGCCGCAGGAGCAGATGCAGCCTGCCATTGATCTGTTCCAGAAGAAGTACCCGGGCATTGAGGTCAAGTACACCAACACCAAGGCACCGGACCAGGTCAGCCAGCTCAAGATGGAGCAGGCCGCCCGCAAGGTGTCCGTTGACGTCGCCGCTGCCGGCGAACTGACCGTGCCTCCCTCGCTCGACCTCGCCGATGACGTGGACTGGGCCGCCTACGGCATCAAGCCGGAGAACATCTTCGAGAACAACGCCGTGTACATCTGGGCCGCACCGAAAGTCTGGGCCTACAACAAGCATATGGTCTCGCCGGCGGACGTGCCCAGCACGTGGGAGGACCTGCTCAAGCCGCGCTGGAAGGACGGCCAGATCGGTGCAGAGTCACGCGCATCGTTCATGACGGTCTGGAACGTCGACCCCTCGCTCGGCCAGGACAAGGCCCTCAGCTGGGCTGAGCAATTCAAGGCCCAAAAGCCGCATTTCACCCCGAATACAACCCAGTCCGAGGGATTGATCGAAAGCGGCCAGGTTGCCCTCGGCACCAGCCTGATCAACCTCGTGCTGCAGGCACAGAAGTCCGGGGCCCCGGTCGAGATAGCACCCCTTTCACCGACCAACACGAACGAGACCTTCCTCTACGTTCCCAAAGGCGCTCCCCACCAGGCCGCGGCCGTGCTGCTGACATCCTTCCTCTCCTCCGACGAGGCCCAGGCCGCATTGGCGACGACCTACAACTCACGCATCCCCAAGGAAACCGACTGCTCGCAGCCGGACCAGAGCCCCGTCGTGAAGGCACTGTGCACCGCAAAGATCACCTGGCACTCGACGGGGTCAATCGACAACTACAACGCCCTTGCAGATTTCTTCCCCAAGGCCCAAAAGGCCCTCGGAACGGACCTGGGGTAGGCGACTCCCATGACTCTTAACGCCACTGAGGCGCCCGCCATCGGCGATGCGCCGCCGCCACCCGAACAACCAAAACGCGTCAGCCGGACCCGCCATGGACTGGGCAGCAAAGCGCTGAACATAGCCATGATCCTGCTCGTGGGATACCTGATCGTTGTCCCACTCGCAGTCCTCTTCTACAGCAGCTTCAAAGCCTCAACAACCAAACTGCCCTTCGACGTCAAGGGGTTCTCCTTTGACAACTACATTCACGTCTTCCAGTCCAGCCGGCTCCTCGAAGTCACGCTCAACACCGCCATCTACGTCGTCGGTTCGGTGCTGATTGCCCTGGTCCTCAGCGTGTCCCTGGCCTACCTCTTCGAACGCACCGACATCCCCGGCCGCAGGATCCTGGCCCCCATGGCCCTGGCACCCATGGCCGTGCCCGTTGTCGTCATGGCCATCGCGTGGGCCCTCGTCGCCAACCCGGCCAACGGACCACTGGCCATCCTGATCCGCCAAACCCTCGGGCTCTCCATCGACATCTACTCGCTGCCCGGAATGATCGTTGTGATGGGAATCTTCGGGGTCCCCAGCATGTATTTGATGATCGCACCGGCGTTCGCCAGGCTGAACCCGGAACTCGAAGAGGCCGCGGCAACCGTCGGCGCGCCCCTGTGGCGCCGGTTGCGGCTCATCGTTTTCCCCCTGATCGGGCCGGCCGTTTCCGCCGCCTCGATGCTGTTCGTCGTCGTGGTCCTGGAAGGGTTTGCCATCCCGGCCCTGCTCGGCCTGCCCAAACAGATCTTTGTCTTCAGCAGCCTGATCCAGCATTCCCTGGAGCCACCGACGGGATCGCCGAACTACGGCCAGGCCACCACATATGGTGTGCTGATCCTCGTGCTGTGCTTCGCCATGCTGCTGGTCTACCGACGCCGCATCAAGGACACCCACCGGTTCAAGGTCGTCGTAGGGAAGGCCTACCGCCAATCCCGCACACCGCTGGGCAAGTGGCGCATCCCGGTCTTCACCGTCATCGCCCTGTACATGCTCATCGGGATCGTGCTGCCCATCCTTGCCCTTCTCTGGACCAGCCTGTCACCGTTCTCACGACCCATCACCTGGGACGGCATCGCCGACCTGAGCTTCACCCAGTTCGCCAAGATCCTCACCGATCCAGGAATGGGCGAAATCATGCTGAACACGGCGGTCGTGGTACTCATAACAGCGACTGCCACCACGGCGATGTCGGTGTGGATCGCCGTTGCTGCCCACCGCCGCAGCTTCCGCGGCAGCGTCGTGTTGTTCGAATCCACTTACCTCGTCTTTGGCGTCCCCAGCGTCGTGCTCGGAGCCGCGGTCCTGTTCCTGTACCTGTTCGTTCCCATCCCCATCTACGGAACCGTCTGGATCATCATCGTCGCCCTCGTGACACGCTTCCTTCCCCGCGGATCCCGGCTCGTGCAAACGGCCCTGCTACAGCTGGACGAAGGCCTGATCGAAGCCGCTCGCGTCACCGGGGCATCGCCCTTCACAGTCACCGTGAAAATCCTGCTGCCCCTGCTGCGCCAGGCGTTGTGGAAATGCTGGCTCTGGGTCTTCGCCCACGCCCTCGGCGAACTCCCCATCGCCCTGCTGCTCACCAGCGCAGACAACCGAACGCTCGTAGTGGCGGTCTGGGACTCGTTCACCTCAAGCGTCAACTACCCGCAAGCAAGTGCGCTGGCCGTCATCATCCTGGTGATTTCAATGATTGCGGTCCTGTTGGTCAACCGGCGCGGGACCTCCGAGAAAGAAGCATGAGCAACATGACACGTACAACAGAAAGCTCAATCACCATCCACGAGCTTCGAAAGAGCTACGGCCGCTCCCGCCACGGTGAGCTGCCGTACGCCGTCGACGGAATATCGTTCGAAGTGCCCAAGGGCCAGTTCGTGACTCTCCTCGGTCCCAGCGGCTGCGGCAAAACAACCACCTTGCGATGCATCGCCGGGCTCGAACAGCCCGACGAAGGCAAGATCATCATGGCCGGACAGACCGTGTTCGACGGAGGCCAGAACATCCAGATCCGACCGGAAGACCGGCCCATCGCGATGGTGCCGCAGTCCTACGGCATTTGGCCGCACATGACGGTCCTTGATAACGCAGCCTTCCCGCTTCGGCACGGACGCAACCGCAAGGGCCAGCAAAACATCAAGCAGCGGACCCTGGACATGCTCAACCAAGTCGGACTGGCACAGTATGCAGACCGCTGGTCCACCCAGCTCAGCGGTGGCCAGCAGCAGCGCCTTGCCCTTGCCCGGGCCCTCCTCTCCGAACCCGAGGTGTTGCTGCTCGACGAGCCCTTGTCGAACCTGGACGCCAAACTGCGTGCCAAACTCCGGCTGGAGCTCCGCGCCTTCCAGGAACAGTTCGGCGTGACATCCGTATACGTGACCCACGACCAAGCCGAGGCTCTGGCCCTTTCGGACATTGTTGTCGTCATGAGCCAAGGGCGGATCGAGCAGATCGACCGTCCGGAGCGGCTCTACCAGCAGCCCCGCTCAGCATTCGTCGCCGACTTCATCGGCAGCGCAAACCTGGTTCCGGTGCGCGAGGCGACCATCGTTGCCGGCGGCGTGCTTGTCAAGACCGACGTCGGGCAGTTGCTGTGCGCAGGCGAAGGACAGGAAACGAACCTCGCCTCGCAGGGCGGAAACGTCTGCATACGGCCTGAGAACCTTGAAATTGACGCAACACCATCATCCGAGGGAAGCCCGTCGCGGAACGAGGTAGCAGGACGTGTAATTGGAGCCGAGTTCCTCGGCGACCGGCTGGAACTGGTCATCGATGTCGACGGGACAAAGCTGACAGCATCCGCTCCCGCAAGCCTGACAGCACGGCCAGGGGATTCCGTGAGCGTACGGATCCACCCCCTCCACGCACGCTACCTCGCCAACTGACAAGGAGACGACGAGACCTGCAGCGCAGCCCGCCAGGTTCGGATTGCCCAAAGGAACAGCCGAGGGACCACGGAGGAGTGCGAGCTCCCCGTGGTCCCTCCCAACGCCAACCAAGTATTTCCAGCAGCCAATGGCCAAACAGCACCAGGAGCAACATGTCACTGTCTGCGTTCAATCCTCCCGTCCGGCCCCAGGCGGCAGCGAAACTTTGCAGCATCGACCCGAGAGTCGACGCCTTGCGCCTAACGATCACCCGGCTGGCCCGCCTGCTGAGGAAGCACTCCGGTGCGGGGCTCACCCCGGCGCAGCTGTCCGCGCTCGACAGCGTCGGGCGGCACGGGCGAATCAGGGCCGGGCGACTCGCCCAGATCGAAGGCATCAGCAGGCCAACCGCAGCACGCCTAACGGGCAAGCTGGAGGAAATGGGACTGGTCAAAAGGACCCAGGACGACACGGACGCCCGAAGCTGGCAGGTGGCCCTAACGCCAGTGGGTGAGCATCTCCTTTACGTCGCCAGCGTGCACGCCCACGAGTTCCTGGCCGACAGAATCTCGGCCATGCCGCACAGCGACCAACGCAGGCTTCTCGAATCGCTGCCCGCGCTGGTGCGGTTACTGGACACGAAGGCATGAGGCGCTACTTTCGCGCAACCTTCAGCTCCCTGCAAAGCCGGAACTTCAGGCTCTACTTCTTCGGCCAGTCCATGTCCCAAATCGGCACATGGACCCAGAAGATCGCCCAAGCCTGGCTTGTTCTTGAGTTGACGGACTCCGGGGCGCTGCTCGGCGTGACCCTGGCGCTACAGGCGCTCCCAACACTGCTGTTCACCGCATGGGGTGGCCTGCTGGCGGACCGCATGGACAAACGCCGAATCCTGCTATGGACGCAGACAGCCTCCATCCTTCCCGCGATCGTCCTGGGACTGCTCACCGCTACCGGCACCACCTCGTTATGGATGGTGCTCGTCACAGCTGTGGTTCTCGGAACGATCGAGGCATTCGATAAACCGGCACGACAAACCTTCATTGCCGAAATCGTAGGCCGCCAATATCTGACGAATGCGCTCACGCTGAACAACATCACGATCAATTCCGGCAAGCTGGTGGGGCCCGCCATCGCGGGCGTACTCATTACCAGCGTCGGCCTGGCGGCCAGCTTCTTTGTGAACGCAGCGTCGTTTGGCATCGTGCTTATTGCACTTATTTTCGTCAGAGCGGACCACCTAACACCCACCACCCACGCCGCCCGCACAAAAGGACAACTGCTCGAAGGAATGCGCCACGTGCTCAGCAGGCCCCGGCTGCTGGGACCGCTGCTCCTACTCACCGTCACCGGATTGCTCGCCTGGGAATGGACAGTAACCCTGCCCCTGCTCGCGCGCGACGTCTTCCATGGCGACGCCCAAGTCGCGAGTTCAATGTTTGTCGCCATGGGAGCGGGCGCAGTCGTAGGCGTCCTCGCGATTGCCGGAATCCTTAAAGCAACCACCGGCAGGCTAATCATTGCAAGCTTCATTTTCGGAAGCCTGCTCCTTGCCACCGCCTTCGCACCCGTCATCCAGACAACCCTTGGCCTGCTGTTCCTCCTGGGCGCGGCAGGCGTCGCATACAGGGTCATCACCACATCCTTGGCCCAGCTCGAGGCAGACCCAACAATGCGGGGACGCACAATGTCACTCTTCGTTATCGCAGTCGGCGGAACCTCCCCGATCAGCGCGCCCCTGCTCGGCTGGCTATGCGAGGCCATAGGAGTCCAGGCCACGTTGGCTGCAGGTGGCATCGGAACAGCCCTGGCATCAATGGGAACGTGGATCTATATGCGGAATCACAAAGCGCCGCTTGAAGAAATTTCTGAAAAGGTCGATGGTGAAGTACCCCGGTCTTTCAACGTATGAGTCGAGATCTCACTTTGTCGAGACTCGATCGAGGGCGCTGGCGGTCTCTGCAATCCTTGAATCGCACGGCCCACATTTGATCACTGCCCTCCCACTGCCCACCGGAGCCACGAGCCCGCAAGCCAGTGCAGGCCACACGGCGGTCGAGTCAATGTTCGTTCGCTCTGGACCCTAGTCCCCCAGGCTCACAACACTTGAGGTGGCACCTGCCACTTTGGTGCAGATGCTGGCCGTTCCGCTTTGACTCACGCTCAGGTTTCCTCAGTTCGGCAGCCGTTCAAGCCGGTCGCATGCGTTAAAGGCATGCCCAGCATTTGAATTTCCGTACGACCGGCGGCGTCAGATTAGGGCAAAATTCCGTTTTATTGACAGTGGCTCACGATGTTCTCAGAGTCCACCTTGATAGTCGGGGGAAGGAAACGAGGGTGAGGGTATCTCGAGAACAGCCGAAATAGTCCAAAGATTCTGGACCTAATGAATACCCTCGGTGCAGGGGGTGGGGATGACACCTGTTGTGGTTTGGCGGTCATTCGAGAACAAGACGGAGATCCGTCCACAGGCCAGATCCTCCCTGGTCAGACGCATTGACGTCAGGTTGGGGTGTACCTTCACCTTGCTGCGTCGTATCCCGCCTCCTGGCGCACATAGAGTTCGGTCCCGCGTGTTGCGCTCCATAGTGGTGGCGAATTCTGTGACGAATCCGTGCCATGCCAGTGGAAAGACGCGCGCTACAGTGGTGCTGTTTCACGGCTTGGGCCTAGTCAACTTCGGTTCCTTTACAGCTGCGAGGAGTTGCCGGGCTTGGCTGGCGGGAGTTCCTGATCCAGTGTCCATGGTTATGTCCGCCATGGCGGCATATATCGGTCTGCGCTCTTCGTAAAGTGTCATCCACTGCACGGCCGGGTTGCCCCGCAGGAGGGGCCGTCCCGGGTTTTGGAGCAGCCGGGGAATTACAGTCGCCGGGTCGGCGGTCAGGGCCACCACGGTCAACGTGTTTAGGTGGCGTCGGTTCTCTTTCCGCAGGACGGCACCGCCTCCCACGGATAAGACGTAGGGCGGGTGGGTTGACTGGATGATGGTGGCAATGATGTCAGCTTCATAGGTTCGGAACGCTCCTTCTCCGTGTTCCCGGAATAGGGTCGGGATGTCACCGTGGCGGTCGGTGATCACATGGTCGCTGTCTAGGAACGGCCAACCGAGCAGGCGGGCGAGTTCGCGGCCCACGGTGCTCTTTCCGGTTCCGGTGTGTCCGATGAGGACGACAGGCCGCATGAGTGTCCTCGTCCCTGCTCCTGCATGGGCTTCCTCATCGGCGTGTGGTTCGTAATTGCTATACGTGTGCACGCTGCTGCCACCTGTCATTCGTACGTGTCCTCGTTTTGCCTCAGTACCTCGTACTAAAACCCCTGAAAGGCTTGCTGAAGGTGTTTGACGTTGGGCGGTGCGGCCACGTGTGGTCCGATGAGTTCGCGCCATTGCTTGAATTCGCTGGATTCCCGGAAGCCCACTATGTGGTCTTCGAGAGTGGTCCAGCCGACGGTGAGAGTGTACTCATTGGGCGTTTCGATGGTGCGGTCGAGGCGGAAGCTGAGGGCTCCGGGTGATTTTTGGAATAGGGGCACAGCTTGTGCTGCTGCTGCTTCGAAGCTTGCTTCTGAGCCTGGGGTAATTGTAATGGTGGCCATTTCGTGGATCACGGGTTTATTCCTCGGTTGAAGGTTCTTAGGGCTTGGGCTGATCAGCAGTGCGGCCCCGGAGCCGGGGGAGACGGCTTCGGGGCGTATCTGGAGCAGGGGTTACTTCCTGGCTGACACCACGGGCGGGGCTGTGCGGGACATTGCTGCCGCGGTTGCTGCCAGCAGGCAGGTGGCGGCGATGGCGGAGGCTACCAGTATCCAGTTGTCGTTATCGCCGAGGAGCAGGTAGCAGAGGGTGGGTGCGAATCCGGTCAGAAGGAAGCTCAGCTGTGTTGAGAGGGCCACGCCGGTGTAACGCACTTCGGGGGTGAACATTTGGGCGAAGAAGGACGGCCACAGGGCGTTTGGTGCCGCGTAGAGGACGCCCTTGAGGACGAGGGTCGCCATGACGATCAGGACGGTGTTTCCTGTGGTGATTGCGCCCAGGAAGCCAAAGATTCCTATTGCGCAGAGGATGCTGCCGGTGACGTAGACCTTCTTGAAGCCGATTTTGTCTGCAAGTGTTCCGAACAGTGGGTGGAAGAAGAGCGCGACGATTTGGCTGATGGAGAGCGCGGCAAGCATGGTGGGCCGGTCAACTCCGTGTGTCTGGGTGGCGTAGGAGAGTCCGAAGACGAGGACCACTGTTGAGATGACGATGGTGAAGGCGGAGACGAAGACGGACAGGAATGCAAGGGGTTGGTTGCGTAGGACAGTGCCGAGGGGAAGTTTCGCTACGCGGCGGATCTGCTTTGCTTTGACGAAGTCCGGGGACTCGTCGACTCCGTGGCGGACGATGAACGTTATGAACACCATGACGAAGCTGAGCAGGAATGGCACGCGCCAACCCCAGGTTTCGAGTTGATCATGCGGGAGGGCGCCGATGGGGATGAAGACGGCGGTGGCCAGGAGGGAGCCCATGGCGGCTCCGTTGAGGAGCCAGCTGGTGTAGAGGCCGCGCTTTTTGGCGGGGGCGTGTTCCATGGTCAGCAGGCTGGCGCCGACCTGTTCGCCGCCGGCCGAGATGCCTTGGAGGAGCCGGCATAGGACGAGCAGGGCAGGGGCCCAGGCGCCGATGGTGCTGTAGGTGGGCAGGACGCCAATGACGAAGGTGGAGGTTCCCATGAGCAACAGGGTCGCGAGCAGGATGTTTTTGCGGCCGAGCTGGTCTCCGAGGTGACCGAAGAGCAGTGCGCCGAGGGGCCGGGCGATGTAGGCCGCGCCGAAGGTGGCGAGGGAGGCGAGCATGGCCGCGGTCTCGTCTGCGCCGGGGAAGAAGAGCTTGTTGAACAGCAGGGCCGCGGCCGTGCCGTAGACGAAGAAGTCGTAATATTCGACGGCGCTGCCCAGGAAGCTTCCGAGCGCGGCGCGTCGGGCCATTTTGGTTTGGTTGGGAGCGGCCGAGGGGGTAGTGCTGGTTTCGGTGGCTGTC
The DNA here is from genome assembly GCF_054890965.1 of Arthrobacter sp. C152. Lineage (NCBI taxonomy): Bacteria > Bacillati > Actinomycetota > Actinomycetes > Micrococcales > Micrococcaceae > Arthrobacter > Arthrobacter sp. C152. Next base: position 67 of record NZ_JBTZSU010000036.1, on the reverse strand, counting down.
ATCGCATCCTCGCTGGGGTTGCCCGCAAGTCGTGGACAGTTGATCAGGCGGCTTGTGCCGGCTGAGG
>NZ_JBTZSU010000035.1:0-44160 GCF_054890965.1 Arthrobacter sp. C152 | reverse complement strand
GACAAATACAAGGAAACAGCGATGGGCGGCCTCGCCGTCAACGTCGTCGAATGCTGACGGCTGCCCTGCCGGACCGCCGCCCGCAGCTCCCTAGTTGTGTGCGGCCGCCCACCAGTTAAGGGAGGCGGCAAAAACCAGCCAGGAGACATACGGCAGCAGGAGCAGCCCGGCCGTCCGGCTGATGGGGCCAAAATAGAGTACCGTTACGGTAACGGCGGCAATGAGGGCGATGATGATGCCAAAACCGAGCCACAAGGCTGTGGTGCCCCAGGACGGGTAGAGGGCGAAAAACACCGGGGTCCAGGCCAGGTTGAGCACCAGTTGGATCCCGTACACCGCGAGGGCCGGCCGCGTCCTGTCCGTCCGCCTGCGCCACACCAGCCAGGCGGCAACGGCCATCGCCGTATACAAGGTAGTCCAGACCGGGCCGAACACGCCGTTGGGCGGGGACCACGGCGCCTTGTCCGCCGTGGCGTACCAGCCGTTGACGTTGCTGGCCGACGCCAGGCCGCCCAGTCCTGCCACCACCAGGGACGCCACCAGGAACCCGGCAAGCGCGGCGGCCTGGATCCCTGCACCGTACGGCTCCCCACTCCTGGCGGTGCTCTGTTCCCCATCCGGCGTCATTCTCCAACCCTTGCCGAACCCCGTCAGCCCCGTCAAGGCGCCGCTCCGCACCCGGCCGGCGCCATGCCAGGCAGCCGGGGGGAGAAGGCCGCAGTGGCCGAGGCTTTAGACTTGAGGCTGCATGTCCGCACGCATCCAGAACCACCGAAACCGCGCACACACCCGATTGGACACGGCCCCCTTGCGAGAATTCACCGCACGTTTTGCCACAGCCGAGGAAATTGAGAACTGGGACAAGCACGTCACGGCCAACCCGAACGGCGGCAACATGCTGCAGTCTGCGGCCTACGCATCGGTCAAGAACGGCAGCGGCTGGAAAGTCCGTTTCCTGGTGCTGGAGGGAGCGGGAACCTCCAGCTACAACCTGGTCCTGGAGAAGAAGGTCCCGCTGCTCGGCAGGCTCTGGTACCTGATCAAGGGACCCGACCTGCAGACCGCGCAGGACCTCAAACCTGCCTTGGAAGCCTGCGCCGCCTTGGTCCGCAGCCAGAAGCTGAACGTCTTCACCATCAAGATCGAACCGGACGTTGTGGACTCCGCGGAGGCGCAGGCGCACCTCGCCGCGGCCGGCCTGGCCAAGGCCCCCAACATCCAATCCAACGATTCCACCGCCCTGCTGGATATCTCCGGTACCGGGGAAGAAGTCTTCAAGGCGATCTCCTCCCGGGCCCGCAACGCCATCCGCCGGGCCGAGCGCGAGGGCTGCCAGGTGGTCCGGCAGGAACAGGGGCCCGACACGTACCGGGCCCTCTATGACCTGATGGCCAACACCGTCAATGCCAAAGGCTCCATGCCGCTGCGCAGCTACGACTACTACGCCCGCTTCTGGGACGAATTCTGCGACCGCGGCCAGGGAAACTTCTTCTTCACCTACGAGGACGGCAAACCCAGCGTGGGGGCCTTCGTGATCAACTACGGCGCCAAGGCCACGTACAAGGATGGCGGGTCCACCCAGAACCGCAAGCAGTACGGCGACTCACACCTGGTGCAGTGGGCCGCAATCCGCCGGATGCAGGAACTTGGCTGCACCGAATACGACTTCTGCGGCACGCCGCCGGCCTCCCGCATCAAGGACAAGAGCCACAACCTGTACGGCATGGGCATGTTCAAAACCAGTTTCACCAAGACCGTGACCGACTTTGTGGGCTGCCACGACTACGTCCTGGCCCCGCTCCGGAACCGGATCTGGCTAAGCGGCGGAGAAAAGGTGTTCCGCCGGATCGAGACGGCGCGGACGGGCCAGCAGTTCTACTGACCGCCGCTGCGGCCGCACACCCGCTGCCGCCCCCGCCAGTGCCGCGCCCCGGCGCGGCTTCCCTCCGAACACGTCAAGCCCAGCGCGTGCCCGTCCGGCCGTGCAGAGTTCGAAAAGAAGGTCATCCCTTGAATACAGTTCCCGCCGCTACCGAACTCGAGTACGCCATGCTCAGCGACGCCGACTTCGAGGCCTTCGCCCTGAAGCATCCGCAGAACAGCTTCCTCCAGTCCATCGACTTTGCCCGGTTCCAGCGCTCGCGGGGACAGCAGGTGGAACTCTTCGGGGTCCGGCGCGACGGCGAACTCGTGGCGGCCGGGAAGCTCAACTACACCACCACCCGCCTGGGCTACACCGTCTGCGAATGCGCCAAGGGCCCCCTCCTGGACTATGCCGACGCCGACCTGCTGCCCGCCGTCGTCGAACTTCTCCGCAAACACGCGGCCGGGCGCAAAGCTGCCGAGCTGCGGATCTCACCCAACATCCACTACATCGCGCGGGACGAGGACGGCGCCGAGCACCCGGAGATCGAGGACAACCGGCCACTCGTGGCAGGGCTGGAACGCCTCGGATTCCAGCACCAGGGCCTGGACATGAACTTCGTCAACGTGAACTGGATGTTCATCAAGAACCTCGAAGGCGTCCAGGACGCCGAGGAACTGATCATGAGCACCAGCTACCGGACCCGCAAGGCCATCCGCAAGGCGGAGAAGAACGGCGTCTTCCTGGAACAGGCCACCCTGGAAACCCTGGACGACTTCTACGGTGCCTTGAGCCGGGCCGGCGACGAAAAGGGCTTCGTGTACCGCGAACGCGCCTACTACGAGCACCTGCTGCGGACCACATCGCCGGAGTTCACCAAACTCATGATGGCCAAGATCGACATCCCGGCCTACCGGAAGTCCATCACCGAACGCCTGGCCGCGGAATCGGCCACGGCGGACGGACTTCGCCGCGAGGTGGAGGAAACAGGCAGCAAGAAGAAAGCCAACCGGCTCAAGGTGGTCCAGGACCTCGTGGACAGCTACGAACGCAGCCTGAAGGACATTGAACGGTTCCCCGACTCAGTGGGCACCGCCACCGTGGCAGCCATCCACTTCGTCTGCTACGGCGACGAGGTGGTGTGCGTCATCGGCGGCACCGTCCAGGACTACATCTACTTCAACGGCGCCACCTCCCTGTACTGGGGGATGATGCTGCACGCCCTGGAAAAGGGCTACCCGCGGTACAACTTCTACGGGACCTTTGGCATCTCCGGACAGGACGAGGAAGGGCACGGCGGCTACGAGTTCAAGAAGGGCTTCGGCGGGGAGGTGGTCCAGCTCGTGGGCGACTTCGTGCTGCCCGTCCGGCCCGCCGTTTTCCACGCCAACCGGCTCGCCAGGAACGCGGCCGCCGCTGCCCGCACCATCCTGGGCAAGCTGCCGCTGAAGCGGAAAGCCTGACTGAACGTACATCGCGCACTGGGAGGAGGCGGCCAATGACGGACCGGCCAGAACACCACGGCGGCAGGCCGAAGACTGACGGCCTGCCCAAGACGGAACCGCTGACCCCCGCGCAGCTTCGGCAGGACGCCGCCGCCAAAAGGATGCTGCGCCGCCTGGTGCAGGGCGAGAACCCGCCCACGGCGCCCCTGAGCATCGTGGACCGGCTGGCAGGCAGCCCCTACGCCAACCCCACCATCCAGGTGGGCGGCGTGGACACCTCCGCCCGGAAAACCCTGGACTTCGCGCTGCACCTTGCCGAAACGATGTTCCGTTACGGTGCCGGTGCCCTGGAGGTGGAGACCAGCATCATCGCCGTCACCGCCGCGCTGGGCCTGAAGAACATCGAAGTGGACATCACCAACCAGTCCGTCGGCATCAACTACGCTCCCAAGGACCAGACGCCGATCGCCCTGCTGCGGGTGGTTCGCTCCTGGACCAACAACTACGCCGGACTGGCCAAGGTCCACCAACTTGTCACCGACATCGTGGCCGGGGGAGTGGGCCGCGACGAGGCCATCCGCCGCCTCAACGAGGCCATCACCAGCCCCAAACCGTTCCCGCGCTGGATGGTCACGGTGGCCTTCGGCATTTTCGCCGCCGTGTTCGTTGGAGTGCTGGGCGGCGGCCCGGTGTCCTCGGTGATCGCGTTCGCGGCCAACATCGGCATCAGCCTGCTGGCCCGGCAACTGGGCCGGTGGCGGGTGCCGGACTTCTTCATCACGGCCAGCTGTTCGTTCGTGGTGACCATGCTCGCCCTGCTGCTCTGGCAGTTCGGCCTCACCAACTCGCCGTCCATCGTGGTGGTGGGCGGCATCCTGCTGCTGCTGCCCACGGGGCGGCTGGTGTCCTCCGTGCAGGACGCCATCAACGGCTTCCCGGTCACGGCCGCCGGACGGTTCCTCTCAACGCTGCTGACCTTCGGCGCCATCGTCGCCGGCATCGCCGTGGCGTTTGTGGTGGGGGAACTGACCGGGCTGCAGCGCATTGACGTCACCCAGACCTTCCCGCCGGCTTACGACCTGTGGGTCCTCATCCTCTTCGTGGCCGCGGCGGTGATGGCCATCGCCATCACCGAACAGACCAGCTGGAAGCTCCTGCTGCCCACGGCAGCCGTCGGCGTGGCAGGCTACCTGGTGTTGCTCGGCGCGGGACTGCTGGGGATCGGCGACCGTTTCTCACCCGCCCTCGCCGCGGTCGTCATCGGGCTGCTGGCACGGGTGGTGGCACTGCGGATGGGCGCCCCGCAGCTGGTGGTGGCGGTCCCGGCCGCCCTGATCCTGCTGCCCGGCCTGACCATCTTCCGCTCCATGTATGTGCTCACGGTCGAGGAATCCGAGATCCTGCTGGGGGCCGGCGGGATGCTGAGCGCCGGCGCCATTGTGCTGGGCTCGGCCGGCGGCATCGTCCTCGGCGACGTGCTGGCGCGGCCGCTGACGCGGAGCCTGGCGAGCAACGAACGGCGCCGAGTCGCCCGGCGCCGCTAGATCTGGCCTACGGGCAGCTTCTTCTCCGCCTGGAAGACATCCTCCACGCGGCCCTGGGCCCAGTACCCGGAGAGGGAAACCTGCCGGCGGTCCAGCCCGCGCTGCTTGAAGAAGACCTCCCGCAGGGCCTTCATGTAGCCGCGTTCGCCGTGCGCAAAGACATCCACGGTGCCCTCCGGCCACACAGCGTCCGCCACGGCGTTGACCAGCAGCCCGCTCGAGCCGGCAGGGGCGCCCTTGCGGGTCAGCCAGGAGACAGTGACGCCGGCGGGGGCGGCGAGCGGCTGGATGTCGGCGTCGGAACCGACCTCCAGGAAAGCCAGTCCCTTGGCGTCGGCGGGCAGCGACTCGATGGCCGCGGCGATGGCCGGCAAGGCCGCCTCGTCCCCGGCGAAGAGGTACCAGTCCGCGTCAGGATCCGGGTTGTAGGCGCCGCCGGGACCGGTAAAGGTCAGGGCATCACCGGGCTGCGCCTTCGCCGCCCACGGACCGGCCAGCCCCTCGTCGCCATGCACCACGAAATCGATCGCCAGCTCCCGGGCGGCCTCGTCAACCCAGCGAAGGGTGTATGTGCGGGTGAACGGCCACTGCTCCCGCGGCATGGTCTCACGCACGGCCCAAAGATCCAGCGGGGAGGGGTACTCGACGCCGGGCTGCGGAAAGACGATCTTCACGTACCGGTCCACGAAGCCGTTGTTGACGAACCCGTCGAAGCCGTCCCCGCCGGCCACGATCCGGACCATGTGGGGCGAAAGCTGCTCCGTGCGCAGCACCGTCAGGTTGACCTGCGGCCGGTTCTTCTTGGTGGCGCTGGTATCGGCGGGAACAATGCTCATCAGGCCAGCCTAAGCTAGGCCACCGGCGGGAGCTCCCAGGTTACGTCCTGCGCACCCTGTTCCCGGAGCAGCTGGTTGACCCGGCTGAACGGCTTTGAGCCGAAGAATCCGCGGGAGGCTGACAACGGACTCGGGTGCGCGCTCGCCACCACGGGGGTGCCGCCAAGGTACTGCCGCACGCCCTCCGCCTCCTTGCCCCACAAAACGGCCACCAGCGGCACCCTGGCCCCGTCCGCGTCCCGCCGGTTGGCGACGGCGGTGACGGCCGCCGTCGTAATTTCCTCCCAGCCTTTGCCACGGTGCGAGCCCGCCTCGCCCGCCCGGACCGTGAGGACACGGTTCAGGAGCAGCACGCCCTGCCCCGCCCAGGCCGAAAGGTCCCCGTGGACCCGCGGCGGAAGGCCGAGATCCGACTCGAGTTCCCGGTAAATGTTGGCCAGGCTGCGGGGGATCGGCCGCGTGCGCGGGTCCACCGCGAAAGACAGCCCCACGGCGTGGCCGGGCGTGGGGTACGGATCCTGGCCCACAATGAGGACTTTCACGCCCGCGAGCGGCTGGCGGAAGGCACGCAGGACGTTCGACGGCGGCGGCAACAGCGGGTGCCCCGCGGCCTCTTCCGCCGCGAGGAACGACAGCACGCCGCGCAGCTTTTCCTCGACGCCGGCCAGGGCCGCCGCCCAGTCGGGGGCCATGAGCCCTGCCAGCGGTAATTCTGCGAGGTCCGCGAACCTGACGGTGTCCGCGGGGTCCTGCTGCAGTTCGAACAGCGCGTCGGATTCAACCATCGTCCCATTCTGGCAGGAGCCCAAATGACATGTCTGTTATTCGCCCGTAGCATAGGGGTCAGACATTGACCGTAACCAGCGAAGGAGTGTGGCGTGGCGGAACCGGCCCGGGAACACCTGCCGGAGCAGGAACCGCGGAAGTCCCTCCTGGCAGACTTTTCCCTCCGTGACTCTTCCCTTACCGAGCGCGAGCAGCAGATGCTGGCGCTGGAACGGCAGTGGTGGAAGTATGCCGGAGCCAAGGAACAGGCGATCCGCGAGCTGTTCGACCTCTCCGCGACCCACTACTACCAGCTGCTCAACGCCCTGATTGACCGCGAGGATGCACTGGCCCACGACCCCATGCTGGTGAAGAGATTGCGTAGACTACGTACGTCGCGTCACCGTGCACGTACCGCCCGGCGCCTGGGGTCCGACGCCTAAGACCCCCGCCACGGCCCCCCGCAGCAATTCCCAAGGATGCATCCATGACCAAATACGCCCGCGATGAATTCGACAAGATTCCGGAAACCGGCTCGCGACAAGGTGTCCACCGGACGGCTTCGGCTCCGGCCCGGGTACGGCTGTGGCCCATCCTGGCGGTGGGGGTGGCCGCCCTGGCCATCGGGCTGGTGTCCTTCCTGATCCTTCCGAAGCTCGGCTTCGGCGGAGTCGAAAGCCAGGCATCGGCAAGCATGGAGGCCAGCCCCCTCGCGGTGACCGGATCCACCCCTTCGGCCCAGGCGTCCGGGTCTGCGGCTGCCTCCGCCACTGCCACGGCGCCCCCGGCCTCCGCGGAGCCCTCCGCCGGCAGCAGCGCCGGGCCCACGGCGTCGGCCATCGGGCAGGCCGTGGTCAACAAGGCGCAGGCAGTGGCGGTGTACAACGCCACCGGCACGGCCGGACTTGCGAACCGGGTGGGCGGAACCGTCCAGGCTGACGGCTGGCGGCTGGGCCAGGTAGGCAACTGGGCCGGCGCCCCGCAGAGGTCCTCGGTGGTGTTCTATGCCGGTGAACAGCAGCTGGCCAGCGCCCAGGCCCTCGCGGCCCTGCTGAACATTCCCACGGTGGTGGACAGCTCCGAGTTCCAGGTGCCCTTGGTGGTGGTGCTCGGCCCCGGCTACCGGTAGCCGCACTCCTCGTCACGCCTCCATAACGTTCCTCCTCCGGCGCCGGTGCGCGCCTGCGGCAGCTACCGGCATTGGCTAGAGTGGCTTCCAACCGGCCCGGCCGGACTGCACGCGACAGCACGGACCCGCCCGGTCTTAACGGAAAGAGTTGGTCACCATGGCATTGGGAACCGTCAAATGGTTCAACGCCGAGAAGGGCTACGGCTTCATCACCGTCGACGGCTCCGGGGATGACATCTTTGTCCATTGGTCAGCCATTGTGGGCGAGGGCTACCGCGCACTCGACGAGGGCCAGCGCGTGGAGCTGGAAGTGGGCGAAGGCGAAAAAGGCCCGCAGGCCGAAAACGTCCGGCCGGCCGAGTGAAGCTGGCCATCCGTTCCACCGTCTTTTCCCGTCCGGCCGCAGCCCTGTCCGCTGCCGCTGTCTTCGCCCTTACAGGCTGCTCGGGGGTCACCGGCAACGCGCGGGTGGAAGGGGTGGACGCGTCCGGTGACGGGATCCTCCGCGTGGGCCTGATCCTGGACAACACGGGGACCAACGCCTTCCTGAATGCACCACAGCTGGCCGCCGCCAAACTGGCCGTGCAGGAGATCAACGCCGCCGGTGGCCACAAGGGCCGGCCGGTGGAACTGCTGCCGGTGGACCAGGGCCAGGACACGGCCGGGCAGGCGCGCGGGCTGGTGGCTGCCAAGGCGGATGTGGTCATAGGACCCACCGACTCCAGCCACGCCGCCGCCGCGGTTGAGGTCCTGTCCCGCGCCCGGACACCGCTGATTTCACCGGCGAACACCGCGGCAGCCCTGAGCGGGATCGACAGCGAGGGCTACTACTTCCGCACGGCGGCGGCGGACATCGCCCAGGGGCCGGTGCTGGCCAAGCTGGCCAAGGACGCCGGAGCCGGCTCCGTCAGCGTGGTGTCCCAGGACGGCGCCTATGGCAAGGAACTCTCGGAGGCGGTGACCGAAGCGGCCCGGCAGTCCGGCCTCACTGTCCTGCCGGGCGGCATCTTCAAGCCCGGGGACGCCGCAACCGCGGCGGCCGCCGTGGCCAAGGCCAAGCCGGACGCCGTCGTCCTGATAGCCCGGGAGGGTGCCCAGGGCGCGCTGGCGGAACTGAACAATGCCAGGGTGGGCGGAGCCCGCATCCTCCTCAGCGACGGCGCCTTTGGCCGTTACGGGTCCAGGCTCGGCTCCCGCGCCCTGGAGGGGGCGCGCGCCGTGGTCCCGGGCCAGCTTCCCACCGCGGTTTTCCAGGGAAGGCTGCTTGGCGTTGACGGTTCGTTGAAGGACGTCTCGTACGCCGCGGAAACCTACGACGCGGTGACGCTCGCGGCTCTGGCGGCGGCCCGCGCGCAGGACGATGCGGGGCGGTCCATCGCCGCCAACCTGATCCCGGTCTCGGGCGGGACCGCGGCTTCCGGTACGGCCACGGCGGGCGGAGCGGCGCAGCCCTCTGCCCCGTGCCGCACGTACAAGGAGTGCCTGTCCGGCCTTGCCGCGGGGTCAGAAGTGGATTACGACGGCGAATCCGGCCCGGTTGCCTTCGACGCGCACGGCGACATCACCGCGGCCACGTTCACTGTGTTCACGTACGGCGCGGACAACAACCCCACGCCCACCGGCCGGGAGACGGCGGGCCGCGCAGGCTGATCGCCCTGGGCGAAGTACCGTGGCTGGAGGCCGCCGCAGCCTCTTTTCGCTTGCACTCTCACCTGGGGAGTGCTAATTATTGACTTAGCACTCTGACGTACCGACTGCTAAAGCAAAGCCTGGTTCCGGCCGGCGGAGCGGGCACCGGTCGAGGAGCGAAGGAAACACCTCACTTCAGTGAGATCCCTGCCCGGGGGCATACAGAGGCCGCCGTCAAAGGATCGTCCGTCGCGGGCACTGCAGCGAAGGTTCATTCTTAACGACTGTCCCGAAAGGACTACTGCCGTTATGGCCAAGATCATTGCATTTGATGAAGAGGCACGCCGCGGCCTTGAGCGTGGCCTGAACACCCTCGCCGACGCCGTTAAGGTCACCCTCGGCCCGCGTGGACGCAACGTCGTCCTCGAAAAGAAGTGGGGCGCCCCCACGATCACCAACGATGGTGTTTCCATCGCCAAGGAGATCGAGCTGGACGATCCCTACGAGAAGATCGGCGCCGAGCTGGTCAAGGAAGTTGCCAAGAAGACCGACGACGTCGCCGGCGACGGAACCACCACCGCCACCGTGCTGGCCCAGGCCCTGGTCAAGGAAGGCCTGCGCAACGTTGCCGCCGGCGCCGACCCGCTGTCCCTCAAGCGCGGCATCGAGAAGGCCGTTGAGGCCGTCACCGCCGAACTGCTGAACTCCGCCAAGGAAATCGAGACCAAGGAAGAGATCGCCGCCACGGCATCCATCTCCGCCGGTGACGACGAGATCGGTGCCCTCATCGCCGAAGCCCTCGACAAGGTGGGCAAGGAAGGCGTCATCACGGTCGAGGAGTCCAACACCTTCGGCCTGGAGCTCGAGCTCACCGAAGGCATGCGCTTCGACAAGGGCTACATCTCCGCCTACTTCGTCACCGACGCCGAGCGCCAGGAGACGGTCCTTGAGGACCCGTACATCCTGATCGTCAACTCCAAGATCTCCAACGTCAAGGAACTGGTTGCTGTCCTGGAGAAGGTCATGCAGTCCAACAAGCCGCTGCTGATCATCGCCGAGGACATCGAGGGCGAGGCCCTGGCCACCCTGATCGTCAACAAGATCCGCGGCACCTTCAAGTCCGTGGCCGTCAAGGCTCCGGGCTTCGGCGACCGCCGCAAGGCGCAGCTGGCCGACATCGCCGTCCTCACCGGCGGCCAGGTCATCTCCGAAGAGGTTGGCCTCAAGCTGGAAAACGCCGGCCTGGAACTCCTGGGCCAGGCACGCAAGGTTGTTGTCACCAAGGACGAGACCACCATCGTTGAAGGTGCAGGCGACGCCGACCAGATCGCCGGCCGCGTGTCCCAGATCCGCACCGAAATCGAAAACTCGGACTCCGACTACGACCGCGAGAAGCTGCAGGAACGCCTGGCCAAGCTGGCCGGCGGCGTTGCAGTCATCAAGGCCGGTGCCGCCACCGAGGTTGAGCTCAAGGAACGCAAGCACCGCATCGAGGACGCTGTCCGCAACGCCAAGGCTGCTGTGGAGGAAGGCATCGTCGCCGGTGGTGGTGTTGCCCTGATCCAGGCCGGTGCCAAGGCATTCGCCAACCTCCAGCTCTCCGGCGACGAAGCAACCGGTGCGAACATCGTCCGCGTTGCCATCGACGCTCCGCTGAAGCAGATCGCCTTCAACGCCGGCATGGAGCCGGGCGTCGTCGTCGACAAGGTCCGCGGCCTGCCCGCCGGCCACGGCCTGAACGCAGCCACCGGTGAGTACACCGACCTGCTGGCCGCCGGCGTCAACGACCCCGTCAAGGTGACCCGCTCTGCCTTGCAGAACGCGGCCTCCATTGCCGGCCTGTTCCTCACCACCGAAGCTGTGGTTGCAGACAAGCCCGAGAAGGCTTCTGCCCCCGCCGGTGGAGACGACATGGGCGGCATGGGCGGCATGGGCGGCTTCTAAGCCATCCTGCCGGGCCTGCCCCGCTGAAACGAAATGCGGCCCCCTCTACGGAGGGGGCCGCATTTTTATTGCCGGGGCGGGGCTATTTCCGGGCCGAGTCGAGCATCCCCTGGACTTCCTTCGTGAACGCTTCGGCGGCTGCCTGCGGCGTCAGCCGGTCGTATAGGACCTCGTCCGTGTAGCGCTTGATGACGTTTTGGACGCTGCCTGCACCCACCGGCGGGACCGGCGGTGCGCCCTTGATGTCGGGGGCGATGTCCTTGAGGAACCCTACAACGGTGGTATCGGCCGGCTTCAACGAAGTGGAGATCCCGCTGACGATGTCGGCGTTTGTGGGAACGCCCCTGTCCGTCATGAGGATGCCGCCGGCTTCGGGGCTGTTGGTGAGGTAGTTGATGAACTCCGCGGCCTGTTCCGGATGCTTGGACCGCGAGGACGCGGACCAGAACATGGTGGGCTTGTAATACATCCCATTGTTGGCCGATGACCCATCGGTGCTCGGCGCCCGCAGCATCCTGATGCTGCTGCCGGTAGTGGACTCGAGCGAACCGAGCTGGTTGGTCCACCACCAGGCCATGCCCACGCGGTTGGTGCCGAACAGGCTTTGCTCCAGACTCGCGCCGGCGTCTTCCGTTGCCACATTCGCCGGCGGGCTGGCCTTTTTGTCCCGCTGCTCCTTGAGCCGCTCCCAGAACGATGCGGCCGTGGCGGTGTCGAAGTCCAGCTTGCCGTCCTGGGAGTAGAGGTTCTCGCCGTGCTGGCGCAGCCAGATGATGAGGTCCGCCTCGTTGCTGCCGTAGGCGGCGCCGTAGTTCTTCCCGTCGCCGGCGGCGCTGATTTTCGCCGCCGTGTCCACGAAGTCCTTCCAGGTCCAGGTTTTGTCGTTGGGCAGCGGGACGCCGGCTGCCTCGAAAACCTTGGTGTTGGCCATGATGACGTAGGCGTTCTGGCCGGTGCTGAGGCCGTACTGGGCGCCGTCGTACTGGCCCGAGGCGAGTGCTTCCTTGTCCAGCTTGGAGGTGTCGATGCCGCTTTGCTTGGAAAGGTCCATCAGGGCTCCGCGTCCGCCGTATTCGGCGATGTACTTCTGGTCCATCTGGATGACGTCCGGCGCGTCATTGGCGGCTGTCTTGGTGGCGAGCTTGTCCCAGTAGCTGGACCATTCGCCCGGCTCCGTCTTGATCTTGATGTTCGGGTGGGAGGCCTCGAATGCCGCGATCACTTTATCGGTCTGGGCGTTGAGGTATTCGTTGCCCCACCAGGCAAAGCGGAGGGTCACCTGCCCGTTGTCGCCTGAACCGCCGGGGGCCCCGCACCCCGTGGCCAGGATGGAGAGGGCCAGTGCGGCGGCGCCCAGCTGGAACCTGCGCCGGCTTACGACTGGAATCGTCATGGATGTTCCTTCCGGAAAAGATTGACCGCGTCCTCGAAGGCGGCAACGTTGCCGCTAGGCTGAGAAAGCGTTTTCTGACTTGTTCAGCGATTGTTTCGCGAATTCCGGGATGGCGTCAAGGGGTGTGGGTAAACGTTTTCCGAGTGAAGGGCGCGCTGGTGGTTGCAGTTCAGTTGGCGGGCCGTGCCGCTGCCGACTTCCATTGTCGCCCCCGTCTGGCAGGATGGACCGGTGACGATTACTGCAGCGGCTGACGGCTCGGCCTTGGGGAATCCCGGCCCCGCCGGCTGGGCCTGGTATGTGAATGACGATTGCTGGCGCGCCGGTGGCTGGCCCCATGGGACCAACAACCAGGGGGAGCTGATGGCCGTCCTGGATCTCCTGCGCGCCACCGCGCACCTGCCGGGTGAGGACCTGCGGATCCTCTGCGACAGCCAGTATGTGATCAACTCGATTACCAAGTGGATGCCGGGCTGGAAACGCAAGGGCTGGCGCAAGGCCGACGGCAAGCCCGTCATGAACGTGGAACTCCTGAAGGAACTCGACCGGGCACTGGCCGGCCGGATCTACACCTTCGAATGGGTCAAGGGCCACGCCGGGCACGACCTGAATGAGGCAGCGGACGAGCGCGCCCGGGCGGCAGCCACGGCCTACCAGCAGGGCGTGGCCGCACGGTCCGGACCCGGATTCCCGGGCAGCCACCACGCGCCCGCAACCGGAGCCGCAGCGGGGCAGGAGGCCCCGGCGGCCGGCACCCCGCGGGCCGTCCCGGAACCCGTCTCCGCCTTTGATGAGCTGGACCTGTTTAGTGAACTCGGCGACGAAGCCCTGGAAACCGCAGAAGCTACCCGCCAGGGCAGCGGCGTGCCGCCGGAATCACTGGTGGAGGAACTGGAACGCGAGCTGCTGGGCCCGCTGGTGCGCGGCGATATCGGCCGGACGGCTGTCCTGCTGCACCCGGATTTCATGGAGATCGGCAGCTCCGGGCGGATGTGGACCCGCGACGCCATGATGATGGCCCTCGAGGAGGACCCGGGGGAGCGGACGGAGATCGAGATCCTTGGCTCCGACCGTGTGGGCACCGACGCCGTCCTGCTGACCTATCGAAGCTTCGCACGCTCCGGCACCACCCTGAGAAGCTCCCTGTGGGTGCTGGACGGAGGCCGGTGGCGGCTGCGGTTCCACCAGGGCACTCCCGAGGCGTAGTCCGGCCCTAGCTGAAGCGCTGCGTGTTGCCCAGCTCGGCTTGGGCGTAGGTGGCGGCGGCGGATGCCAGCGCAGCGTTGATCGATGCCAGGGATGCCTCCACCCGGCTTTGCGTCATGGTCCACTCGGCGATGAGTGCCTGGAAGTTGGTGGCTGCCGATCCCCGCCAGGAGCCCTGCAGCTCGTCCAGGCCGTACTTCATGGCCTGGACGTCTGCGCTGATCCTGTCCACTGTCGCCTGGACGTTGGCGGACTTGAGCTGCAGGAGTTCGGTGTCGACGGAAATGATGCTCATGGCGCTGCCTTTCGATACGGTGGTGGTGCCGGTTTCCGGCCCGGCGGATCCGGGTTGCTGCCATGAGCCTATGGAGCGGCCGGGGCGGGGTGCCACGGCGGGAAGCTATATGTGGAAAACCTTCCCGCTGCCTTCGGCGTCCTGTCCGGCGTCGATGACCGTTGTTTCCTGTGCCTTTTCGCCGGGCGGTGGTGCCTCGTCACGCTGCGGAAGGCTGACCACCAGCGTCGCTCCGCCGCCGTCGGTCTTCTCCACCCGCACCGACCCGCCGTGGGAACCCACGATCGCAGCCACGATGGCGAGTCCCAGGCCGCTGCCTCCCGTTTCGCGCGTGCGGGAGGTGTCCGCCCGGTAGAAACGCTCGAAGACCTTTGAGGCGTCCTCTTCGGAGATTCCCGGTCCGTGGTCGCGGACCTCGATGACAGACCTCGGCGTCCCGTCCGTTTCCCGGACGCCGACGGCCACTTCGATGGGGCTGCCTTCGGGGGTGTAGCGCAGCGCGTTGCCGACGAGGTTGCCCACCACCTGGCGCAGTTTCGCTTCGTCGCCCAGCACGGGCGCGGGCGCCGCCGGGCCGCCGTCGAGCCCTGTCAGTGAGATGGTCCGGGAACGGTCGCTGGCCTGGGTGTCCACGACCGCGTCGTGGGCCAGCAACTGGAGGTCCACCGGCTTCTGCTGCAGCGGCCGCTGTTCATCAAGCCGGGCCAGCAGGAGCAGGTCCTCAACCATGGAACCCATGCGCTTGGCTTCGCTTTCGATCCGGCCCATGGCCGTGGCCACGTCCTCATCGGTGGTCAGCGCACCGTGCCGGTAAAGCTCGGAGAAGCCACGGATGGTCACCAGGGGCGTCCGCAGCTCATGGGACGCGTCGGCGGCAAACCGGCGCATCCTCGATTCGGAGGCCGTACGGGCAGCGAAGGCGGTCTCGATATGGGCCAGCATGGCGTTCAGCGAACTGCTGAGCCGGCCGAGCTCAGTCGCCGGGTTCTCGAGCTCCACGCGGCGGGACAGGTCCCCGGCGGCGATGGCGGCGGCGGTCTTCTCCACCCTGGCCAGGGGCCGGAAGGCCCGGGAAACAGTCCAGCTGGCGATGAGCGAGGCCAGCAGAAGCGTCAGCAGCCCCACCCCGGTGACCACCAGGGTGGCATGCTGGAGGACGTCGTCGACGCTCTCGAGGGACAGGCCGATGACCACGACGGCGGTACTCTGGCCGTTCTGGACCGTCACCGCCACAACCCGCCAGTTTTCGCCGTCCGTTCCGCGGACCTGGTAGGGGACAGCCCCGCGCGCCTGGGCCTGCTCCACGCTGATGGAGCTGATGTCGGGATGGATGTCCGGGTTCCCGCCGAACGGGTACGGTTCCTCCCCGGGGGCGAAGAGGATCAACGAATAGTCGGTGGGAACGGTGGGGTTGGGGGCCTGCAGCTGCGTGAACGAGCGCTGCTTCTTGGCGGATTCCACCGCGGCGTTGAGCTTGTCATCCACCTGTGCCTGCAGGTAGCTGTGCAGCAGGGTCAGCGTTCCGGCGCCGGTCACCGTCAGTGCCACGATCAGCAGCCCCATGATCATGGCCACCAGCTGCGACCGGAGTGAGGCCGCCTTCCACCGCTTGAGCAAGGTCAGCGCTTTTCTGCCGTCCGGAGCACGTAGCCGACGCCCCGCTTGGTCTGGATCAGGGCAGGGGCGGCAGGATCGATGTCCACCTTCCGCCGCAGGTACGAGATGTACGACTCGACGATGGAGGCATCCCCATTGAAGTTGTACTCCCAGACGTGGTCCAGGATCTGGGATTTGGACAGGACCCGGTTGGGGTTGAGCATGAGGTAGCGCAGGAGCTTGAACTCCGTGGGGGACAGCTCGATGACCGTGCCGCCGCGGCGCACCTCGTGGGCGTCGTCGTCGAGCTCCAGGTCGTCCACCCGGATAATGGCGTCGTCGTCATCGAGCAGCGGCTGCGTCCGGCGCAGCACTGCCCGGATCCGGGCCACCACCTCGTCCAGGCTGAACGGCTTGGTCACGTAGTCGTCGCCGCCGACGGTCAGGCCGGTGACCTTGTCCTCGGTGTCGTCCTTGGCGGTGAGGAACAGGACAGGGAAGTGCTTGCCGGACGCGCGGAGCCGGCGCGTCACCGTGAAACCGTCCATGTCCGGAAGCATGACGTCCAGCACGGCCAGGTCGGGAGTGTGGGTGTCGGCGGCAGCAAGGGCGTCGCGGCCGTTTGCCGCGGAGACCACTTCGAATCCGGCGAACCGCAGGGAGGTGGAGAGCAGCTCACGGATATTGGGTTCGTCGTCCACAACGAGGAGCTTCGCTTCTGGGCCGTTCTTCTTCATGTTCCCATCATGCTCCCAGACACTGGGAGTTGTCTGGATGTTCCATGAAAGGAAACAGGAGCTTTCGCATGGGCGTGGTGGGCCAGGTTCCTACCAGCCCATGGTCCCCGGCCCACCCTTGAAGGGACCGGCAACGCGGCTCGTGATCCAGCCGCCGTAGAAGCCGCCGGCCTGGGGCCGTACAACTTCGCCATCCACTTCGCAGTAGTCCATCCTGCCGGGGTAGACGGCAACCAGGCCTTCCAGGGATTCATACCCGGGTGCCGGTTCGGGGTAGTACCAGGCGGCCCCTTCGGCGGCCGTGCCGCCGCCGCGCACCGTCAGGTAGCGCGCCGCCCCCTTGAACTCGCAGTAGCTGCTGCCCGGGGCCGCTTCCAGGGTGCCGGGACTGAATGCCGAACGTGGAAAGTAGTACACGGGAGGATGGCTGGTCTCCAGGACGCGCAGGGCATCGGTGGTGTCAAGGACGACCTCACCGCCGAGCACGATGCGGATCCGTTCGGTGGAAGGTTCCACCCGGGGCGGGCGGGGGTAGTCCCACACCGATTCCTGGCCGGGACCCGGGACGGCCGGGATGATTCGAGTTCGCATGGCCTACTGGCTCCTCTCCAGGTGCCGGTCCTACGCCGCGGGCACGTCCTTGGCGTCCATGATCCGGTAGGCGTATCCCTGCTCGGCCAGGAAACGCTGGCGCTTCGCCGCGAAGTCCTGGTCCAGGGTGTCCCGCGCCACGAGGGAGTAGAAGCGCGCGGCCCTGCCGTCCTTCTTCGGCCGCAGGAGCCGGCCCAGCCGCTGCGCCTCCTCCTGGCGTGAGCCGAAGGAGCCCGAGACCTGGATGGCCACCGACGCCTCGGGAAGGTCGATGGAGAAGTTGGCCACCTTCGACACCACAAGGGTCTGGAGATCGCCGGCCCGGAAGGCGTCGAAGAGCTTCTGCCGTTGCTTGACGGAGGTGTCGCCTTTGATCACCGGCGCATCCAGGCGCTCGCCGAGCTCGTCCAGCTGGTCGATGTACTGGCCAATCACCAGCAACTGTTCACCCGCATGCTGCGCCACGAGCTGTTCGACCACCCGTGTCTTCGACTCGGAGGAGGCGCACAACCGGTACTTGTCCGCGTCTTCTGCCATGGCGTAGGCCACCCGCTCATCCTTGGGCAGGTCCACGCGCACTTCGACGCAGTCGGCCGGGGCGATGTACCCCTGGGCTTCGATGTCCTTCCATGGCGCGTCGTAGCGCTTGGGGCCGATCAGGCTGAACACCTCGCCTTCGCGCCCGTCCTCCCGGACCAGGGTGGCGGTCAGGCCCAGGCGGCGGCGGGCCTGCAGGTCGGCGGTCATCCGGAAGATCGGGGCCGGCAGCAGATGCACCTCGTCGTAGATGATCAGGCCCCAGTCGTGGCCGTCCACCAGCTCCAGATGCGGGTAGATGCCGCCGCGCCTGGTGGTGAGGACCTGGTAGGTGGCGATTGTCACCGGCCGCACCTCCTTGAGCGCACCCGAGTATTCGCCCACCTCGTCCTCGGTGAGGGAGGTGCGCCGCAGCAGCTCGTCCTTCCACTGCCGGGCGGCCACAGTGTTCGTGACCAGGATCAGGGTGGTGGTGGAGCCGGTGGCCATGGCCGCGGCCCCCACGAGGGTCTTGCCCGCACCGCACGGCAGCACCACCACTCCGCTGCCGCCCGCCCAGAAGTTTTCACTGGCCAGGCGCTGGTACGGCCGCAGTTGCCAGCCGTCCTCATTGAGGGAGATCAGGTGCGGGGTGCCATCCACGTAGCCGGCCAGGTCCTCCGCCGGCCAGCCGAGCTTAAGCAGCAACTGCTTCAGCTGCCCGCGCTGGGATGCGTGCACCACCACGGTCTCGCCGTCGATCCGCGGCCCGAGCAGCGGGGCGATCTTCTTGGCCCGGATGACCTCCTCCAGCACGGGGTAGTCATCGGTCCGCATGACCAGGCCGTGGCGGGGATCCTTTTCAAGGCGCAGCCGGCCGTACCGGGACATGGTTTCCTCGACGTCGATCAGCAGCGAGTGCGGAACCGGGAAACGGGAGTATTTCAGCAGCGCGTCCAGGACCTTCTCGGCGTCCAGCCCCGCGGCCCGGGCGTTCCACAGTCCCAAGGGGGTCAGCCGGTAGCTGTGCATGTGTTCCGGCGCCCGCTCGAGCTCGGCAAAGGGCGCGATGGCGTGCCGCGCCTCCGTGGCCAGTTCATGGTCCACTTCGAGGAGGATGGTTTTGTCGCTTTGGACGATCAGTGGTCCGTCGTTCACGCGGGGGAGTCCTTCACTGGCGCAGTTCCTCTGCGGCCTCGATATCGATGATGCGGTGGACGGACAGGACGCGTTCGGTTTCCTTCGCAGGATCGAACACGCGGACGCGGCCGCCGCTGACTGATAGCGGAACAACAACTTCCAGGGTGGCATTCCCCAGGCTGTCCACCACGTTCATGCTGATCCGCTGCTTCAGCCGGATGGCGCGCTGCAGCGCCTCAAGCCCCAGTTGCGTGGCTGCCTCACCGCCGGATACGGCTGCAGGGTGGTGTCCGCCGGCGGAGCCGGCCCTGCGCAGGACCTCCAGTTGGGCATCCACTTCCTCAGCCCCGGGCGCCATCCGCGGGGCCGTATAGACGGGGCGGATGGTGTCCTGGGGCGCGGCGAGCCGCCGGACGTGAACCGCCGGTTCGGCCCCGTCCACGGACGGTGACAGTCCCAGCCGCTTAAGGGCTGCGGCTGTTTCCCGGGGCGCCGCCGTCGACGCCAATACGGTGGGCGCGAGCCGGACGAGGCCAAGTTCGGCGGCTATCGGGCCGCCCAGCAGCTCCTGCAGCGCCGCTTCGTCCTCGCTCTGGATAAAGCTGGCCGTCTGGCCCACGCGCAGCCTGCCGTGCCGTGAAGCGGTATCCGCCACGAGGTATTCGAGCGGCTGGGGCACGGCGGTGGCTGAATGCTCGCGCAGGAAGTCCAGCAGGGCCGCGGCGTCGTAGCCGGCGTCGAGCGCCCGCTTGATTGAGGCAGCGGAGAACCGGTAGATGGCGGCCGGTCCCTGGCCCTCGGCGTCGGCCATCACCAGGAGCTTCCCGGTCAGCGCCGGCGCCAGGTAGCCAGGGGCCACGGCAGTCAGGTCAGCCTGCAGCAGCACATGGTTCAACGCCGCCGGCAGGTGCTCGCCCAGGATGGCGAGGGCAGTATCGGGCTCGTCTTCGGCGACGGCGCTGCCCAGCTGGCTCAGTGCCCCCGAACCCACCAGCCCCAGCATCTCCGCCTCGGCGAGGACGCCCCGGATCAGGGAGCTGAACCGCCTGGCCATCCGCGGCTGGGACCACTCCGCCCGCTGGAGGACCGCGGCGGCGTCGAGGACGGGCGCGGCGCCGTCTGCGGCGGACGCTTCGGCGGTGAGCTCGTGCAGGATCTCAAGGATGCGCTTGCGCACCACGGGGGCGTCCGGCCGCTGCGCGCCGGCGGACAGCGCGGCGATGGTGCTCCCTGACGCCGAGCGTGCCGCCGGCGATCCGGGGGAGGCATTTACCGGCTGGCCAACCAGCGACGGGACCCGCTCGCTGGCCAGCCACGCGTTGACCAGCCACAGCCACTGCTCCTGCCGGGGGAGGCTGAGCCATTCCAGCTCCGGAGGCTGGACCCACGATGACGAATCGACGTCAAGGCGGATCAGTCCGGCGAGGCCGCACAGTTCCAGTAACCGCCCGGCCCGTCCCTGGTCGATCCGAAGCAGTTCGGACAGGCGCCGCATCTCCCGGACCCCCACGCCGCCGCTGCGCAGCGTCCCCAGCGGCTGGTCCCGGACGGCGTGCAGCAGTTCGGCCACCAGCCGGAGGGTTTCCGAAATGGCGCTCAGGGCGGCGTTCCGGCGCAGAGCGGCCGTGGTCCTGCCGAGTTCAGGGACCGGGGGCTCGAGCGTGAAGTCGTTGATGATGGCCCCACCGCGCAGGGCAAGCCCCACGCTGTGCGGCAGTTCGACATGGGCGGCGTCCAGCGGGACCAGCAAACCGCGCGCCAGGAGCCAGTCAACAGGCCCGACGTCGGGCCCTTCGGTCGTGACGGAGGCCTTCCGTTGCGCCTGGGGGACGGCACCCATGGCCCAGTTCCGGAACCTGGCGAGCAGCGCCGTCGTCCGTTCCGGTGCAGTGGCGAGGATGGCGTGCAAGGCCTCCGGCGAGGAGGTCCAGTGCTGCAGTGCCAGGGCCGCGTCCATGGGGGTGGTGGCGTCCTGGATCGCGGTGCCGCTGGCGTGCAGCTCGGTGACCAGCTGCACGGCCCGCTGGGCGAAGGCGGGCTGGAGCCGGACCAGTTCGGTGTAGCTGCGGCCGAGGCCGGCCGGGTAGATCCCCACGACGTCCTTGAGGCACCCGACCGGGAGGTAGTAGCTATGTCCCTCCGCGGGTGGTGTGCCGTGCGGGGGAGTGGCGGGGTGCACCAGCGCGAGCTCCTGCAGGGAAGCCAGGAGCTGCCCGATGATGGCGACGGACGAGTCTTTGATCTGCCTGCACAGGCCCTCTGCCGAGGCGCTGTGACCGGTGTCCGTGTTCGTGCACAGGTGGAGCGTTTCCAGGACCTGCATTTGTGGCCGGTTGAGCCGCTCCAGCGCCCGCTGCACGCTGACGCGGGAGCTGGCCCGTGCGGCCAGGGCCGGGAAGTCCGGGACGGCGGGGGAGATCAGGTCCGGCCGCGCGGCGAACAGCGCCCGCAACGAATCGTCGCTGCGTGCCTCCAGGTCCTTGCCAAGCGCACGTATAAGGGACATCAGTCCAACGTTACCGCCGCTGTGGCTTTCCCGCCCTGCGCCGGGCGGCGACTCCGTCCAGGACCAGCAGGAGCATCAGGACGAATGCTGCGGGCAGGCCGTACAGTGCACCATAGGTGACCCAGGTGGGAGCGACTGCCCCGGCGAAGGCACAAGCCATGACCGCTCCCACGGCTGCGAGGGAAAGCACGGCAATCACGGCTGCGAGGATCGTCAGCGGCCGCCGGTATCGTGAGAGAGTCATGGACGTAACGGTACAGCGCAGGCCAGTCCAAGGCTGAACTGTCCAGTCGACGGTGAACAGGGCCGCCGTACGCGTGATTGGGCCACCCGGCAGGTAACCTTGAAGGATACAGACCAACACGGTTTGCAGTTGCCATACCTTGAACCCGCACAACAGGGCGGACGCGGTGGCAGCTGGCCGTGTCTCAAGACAGCAGAACGAAGAAGGTTGATTACGTGCCTACCGGCAAGGTCAAGTGGTATGACAAGGACAAAGGATTTGGGTTCCTCGCGGGCGAGGATGGCCAGGAGGTATTCCTGCCCAAGTCATCGCTGCCCGAGGGCGTAACTGAGCTCAAGGCCGGCACGCGCGTCGAATTCGGCGTGGCTGACGGACGCAAGGGCGCCCAGGCCCTGGGGCTGCGCGTCCTGGACAAGACGCCGTCCATCGCCAAGGCGAAACGTCCGGCAGCACGGGACCTCGCGCCGCTGGTGCAGGACCTGGTGAGCGTCCTGGACAACCTGTCCGGGACCCTGTCCAAGGGCAAGTACCCGGACGGGAACAAGGGCAAGGCAATCGCGGCCGCACTGCGCAAGGTTGCCGACGAGCTGGACGTTTAGCCGCCTATGAACCCCGAAGCTGATCTGCCGGGCGCACCCGTGCAGGGCCAGGCTGCCAAGGCACCGGCCAAGGCTGCCGCCAAGCGCAAGGCCGGTGTGCCTGTCTGGCGTACCGGAAAGCCTGATGCCTTCCTGGCCGCCGCCGTGGACGCCGCCCGGACCGCGATAGAGGGCATCACCCCCGCCGCCACCATCGGCCCGCACCTGGCAGCCAAGAGCGAAGGCGACCGCCTGGTGACGCACCTGTTCGAGTCGCGGCTTCCGGGATACGCGGGCTGGCAATGGTATGCCGTGTTGACCCGCAACTCCCGCTCCAAGGTGGTCACGGTCAACGAGCTGGGGCTGCTGCCCTCCGAGGACTCGATCCTGGCCCCCGAATGGGTGCCGTGGGCGGAGCGCGTCCGGCCCGAGGACGCACAGGAGCCGGAGCAGGAGCCTGAATCCGAAGCCGGCACCCCGGGGACGGTGGAGGCTTCGGAACCGGCCGCTGACGTCGCTGCCCCGGCTGCCGAAGATGCCCCGGAAACTGACAAAGACGACGACGGGCCGGCAGACGACGACGGCCCGCAGGCGGAAGCCGAGGCCTAGCCAGGCAAGACGAAACGGCGCCGTCCGGGATGACCCGGGCGGCGCCGTCGTCTATTAACGCGGGGCTACTTGCGCAGTTCGCCCACCACGAAGTCGATGCTGGACAGCAGCGCCGAGACGTCGTCCGGATCGATGGCCACGAAGGTGGCGATGCGCAGCTGGTTGCGGCCCAGCTTGCGGTACGGCTCCGTGTCCACGATGCCGTTGGCGCGCAGGACCTTGGCGACGGTGGCGGCATCAACCGAATCGTCGAAGTCGATCGTGGCGATGACGTTGGAGCGCTCATCCGGGTTGGCAACGAACGGCGTCGCAAAGTCCGATGCCTCTGCCCAGGTGTAGATGCGTCCGGCTGAATCGGCCGTGCGGGCGGCGGCGAAGTCCAGGCCGCCGTTGGAGTTCAGCCACTGCACCTGGGCATCCAGGGTCACCAGGGTGGACAGCGACGGGGTGTTGTAGGTCTGGTTCAGGCGGGAGTTGTCGATGGCGGTCTGCAGGTCCAGGAAATCCGGAATCCAGCGGCCGCTTTCCTTGATCCGCGCGGCACGCTCGATGGCGGCGGGGGAGAAGAGGCCCAGCCAGAGGCCGCCGTCGGAGGCGAAATTCTTCTGCGGGGCGAAGTAGTAGACGTCGCTCTCGCTGACGTCCACATCCAGGCCACCGGCCGCGGAGGTGGCATCCACCAGCACCAGGGCACCCTCATCCGCACCGTCCACGCGCTTCACCGGGGCGGAAACACCGGTGGATGTCTCGTTCTGCGGCCAGGCGTAGGCGTCTACACCGGCTTCGGCCTGCGCTGCGGGCCGGGTGCCGGGATCGGACTTGATGATCGAAGAAGCGTCCAGGAACGGCGCCTTGTTGGTGGCCGAAGCGAACTTGGACCCGAACTCGCCAAAGGACAGGTGCTGCGCTTTCTTCTCAACCAGGCCGAAGCTCGCGACGTCCCAGAACGCGGTGGAGCCACCCACGCCGAGGACCACTTCATAGCCGTCGGGTGCGCGGAAGAACTGGCCCAGGCCTTCGCGGACAGAGCCCACGAGGTTCTTGACCGGTGCCTGCCGGTGGGAGGTGCCAAGGATCGTCTTGGACGCTGCGGCCAGCGCATCGATCTGTTCCTGCCGGACCTTTGACGGGCCGGCCCCGAAGCGCCCATCCTTGGGCAGGAGGTCGGCGGGAATCGTGATGCTGGTTTCGCTCACAGGTACTCCAATTCGGCGGTGACTTTGCTTCGGTCGGGGGTCTGGCCCCGGCAGCTGGTGGCTGCCGGACGGCAGCACTTGGCCCTCCCCATTCTGCCTGAACAGCGGTAAGGGCGGGAGCCGGCGCCGTCATAGTCCAGCCACTGAGACGTCCGGGGCCGGCTATTCGGACAAAGTCAAAATAGGCTAAGCTTTCCTCCGGGCCACACCGCGGGAAGAGGCGATACGGTGGGACAACGCAAGGTACTGCGCTCGAGGAGCTGAGCTGGATGACGGATCTGATCGACACTACGGAGATGTACCTCCGGACCATCCTGGAACTCGAGGAAGAGAACATCGTCGCACTCCGGGCCCGCATTGCCGAGCGGCTGCGCCACTCCGGGCCCACCGTCTCCCAGACCATTGGCAGGATGGAACGCGACGGCCTCGTGGTGGTGTCCGGCGACCGGCACCTCGAGCTCACGGAAGCGGGGCGCAAGCGCGCCACCGAAGTGATGCGCAAGCATCGGCTGGCCGAGCGGCTGCTGGCCGACGTGATCGGGCTGGACTGGGCGTATGTCCACGATGAAGCCTGCCGCTGGGAACACGTGATGAGCGAACGCGTGGAACGCCGCATCTACGAACTGCTGGACCATCCCACCGAGTCGCCGTACGGAAATCCGATTCCCGGCCTCGCCGAACTCGGCGGCCGGCCTGCTCCCGGCTTTGCCGACGGCGCCATCAGCCTGCTGGAAGCCATGAAAAGCTACGGCCCCGGTTCGGGCGTGACCATCAGCCGCCTTGCGGAGCCGATCCAAGTGGAACCGGAACTTCTGGCCCAGCTGGACGAAGGCGGAATCCGCCCCGGCGCCGTCGTGGCGCTCGAGCGCGTGGGTGACTACATTTCGGTGCGCGTGCCCGGAATCGAAGGCGCGCTGGAATTGCCGCCGGAAGTTGCGGCGCACGTCTTCGTTGCCGTCAAATAGGCCTGCGCTTACCCCACGGGCGTGCAATCACGCAAAGATAACGGAATTGTTACTTAGGGTCTTAAGCCCCTATAGTTGAACCAAGCGTTGATACTTAAGCGTTACCTGATCCGGAGCCGAGCTCTGCCAGCGGATCAGGAGTACGAGTCGTTACTGGCAGAGGCGGGGGAACCACAACCGGCAGCGGGGGACTGCCTTGGGGTGAAGTCCGTCAGCAGCAAGCCTCTCCAGTGAAGGATCCTCCATGGATACCTCTCTGCGCGGAAGCTTGCTTACGGCGGACCGGGTCTTTGATCTCTCTGACCCGAATCCGACAGCTAACTCCGCAGGCTAACCCAGAGAGGAACCCCACTTGACCATGCAGACCTCCCGGGGCCGCCGCCGCGCGTCCGGTCCCGCTTCGACACCCCGGGTCGTCGAGGTTCTCGCAGCGGAGCGCCCCCGTGATTTCCACCGCGATGCGCGCCGGCGCCGTGGTCCCTTTCGGCAAGTCACCGAGTTTGCCTCCGCGAGTGGCATCGGACAGAAGGCAGGCATCGCCCTTGCCGCCAGCGGCATCGCGTTGACGGTCGCCATGCCGGCCACCAGCCCCGTCGTGGCCACCGGCCCGGCCGGCGGCACGCCTGTTGCGGCCTCCGCCGTGAGCCCCCAGATTTCCGCGGACGTTGGCGCCCAGATCGACTTCAGCCGCTCCGCCGTGGTGACCCAGGCGGATCCGGACGGGAAACTGAAGCAGCTTTTGAGTGCCCAGTCCGCCGGTTCGGTCAGCCGCGCTGCCTCGGCCGGCACCCTTGCGGCCCCCCTGGCCTCCCTCACCACCGCCTCGCCGTTTGGGTACCGCGTGAGCCCCATCACCGGCGGCTCCGGCGACTTCCACCGCGGCCAGGACTTCGTGGCGCAATGCGGGACTTCCGTCCTTGCGGCCGCCACCGGCACCGTGACCTTCGCGGGCTGGCACGAGTTCGGCGGCGGAAACCGCGTGGTGATTGATCACGGCAACGGCCTGGAGACCACCTACAACCACCTCTCCTCGTTCAATGTCAAGGTGGGCCAGACTGTGTCCCGCGGCGACGTCGTCGCCCTCAGCGGGACCACCGGCGCGTCCACCGGCTGCCATCTCCACTTCGAGGTGCAGGTCAATGGCGAAGTGGTCGACCCCATGGGCTGGCTCTGACCCGATGTTTGCGAGTGAAATGACCGTCCGCTCTCAGTTTCAGGTAACGCGCCGTGACCTGAATGTGACATTCGGTCCAAACTCCTGTAGCGTTTAACTCGCGTCAACTTTTCCGAAGTTGACGCTCTTGAGTGGATTGCCTAACTCTGCCACCGCTCAAGGTCCGTTCGCATTTCATCGTCTGGCAGGGGCGGGGGAACCAATTTTGGCCTTCACGTCGAAGGCCTTGGGGTTAAGTCGCGAGCTTCCCAGGAAGCACGTGGCCGGGTGACTCCCATCCGAATCCGACAGCTCACCTCGCAGGCATTGGGAGAGGCTACCTTCGTGTCTTCACGCCACACTTCTGCGCGCCACCGTGCGCAAACGGTTCGCACCAACCCCTTGGATGCAGTGTCCAAGGCCGTTAGTGCCAACGCCGGGACCGTGGGCCGCCAGGCTGCCGTTGTGGCAGCCGCTTCCGGCCTCATCCTGAGCATGGGACTGCCGGCCACCGCAGCGGACACGACGGCAGGCGTCTCTGCCTCCACCGAATCCGGCTCTTCGCAGACCGCCCTCGCGGTCACTGCAGCCCCCACCGCCACGGTTTCCTTCGAGCGTCCCGTGGTGAAGACCACCGCTGCCCCCAAGGCGGAAACCATCCGGACCCAGTCCACCGCGGCTGACCGCACGGCCGGCGACGAGGGCTCCACCGCAGGCAAGGCGGGGGCGGCCATCTCCGCTGCAGCCACCTCCGGCATCGCAGCCATCGCCTACACCGGCATCGGCCACTCCTACGTTTGGGGCGGCACCAGCCCCGTCACCGGCTGGGACTGCTCCGGCTTCACCCAGTGGGTCTACGCGCAGGCCGGCATCAGCATCCCCCGCACGAACGCGTGGACCGTGATGAAGCCGACCTCCACCCCCCAGCCGGGTGACCTTGTCATGCAGAACGGCGGCGCGCATGTTGGCATCTACGTCGGCAACGGCATGATGATCAGCGCCCTCAACCCCTCCCAGGGAACCTTGCTGCACGCCGTGGCAGCCACCGGCTCCTCCTCCTTCTTCACCATGAACTAGTTCTTCGGACCCCCGGGTCCAAGAACTTTTTCTTTTGCCCCCAGCTTTTCGCTCAACACCAATCCCCGTTCGGGATGCGCCGGCGTACCCCCAAGATGCCGGCGCGTCCACACCCCTCGGACATGCCACAGCGGTCCTGAGGAAAACGAAAGAGAGAACTGATGACGACTCGTGCTACCGCACGGCACCGCGCCGAGGTCACTAAGACCAATTCAATCGCTGTCATTGCCAAGGCTGTCAGCGACAACGCCGGCGGCGTGGGCCGCCAGGCCGCGGTCATCGCAGCCGCTTCCGGCCTGGTCCTGACCAGCGGTATCGCGGCCAATGCTGCCGACGCCAACGTCAAGCGCGATTCCGCCCCCGCCTCCGCGCTGGAAGTCGAAACGGCTGTGGACGCCCCGATCTCGGCCGCCTCCACCATCGCCATCAGCTACGAGAAGCCCGCCGTGACCACCACGCCGGCTCCCGTCGCCGAACCCGAGCCCCAGGTTGAGGTCCAGGAAGCAGCCCCTGCTCCGGCCGCCCCCAAGGTCACCGCCAAGACGGCCTCCACCGCCGTGGCCCCGGCTTCCCAGGCATCCGCCAGCGGCAAGGGCGCAGCCATCCTGTCTGCCGCCTACGCGCAGCTCGGTGTCATGCAGGACTGCACCATGCTGGTCACCAACTCGCTGGCCGCCGTCGGCATCCACTTCCACGACTGGCCCGCCGGCTACCTGTCCCTGGGCCGCACCGTGAGCGCAGCCGAGGCGCAGCCCGGTGACCTGATCTACTACGCCGACGGCGGCGCGGGCATGGCCCACATCGCTGTGTACGCAGGCAACGGCATGGCCGTCCACGGCGGCTACAACGGCAACCAGACTGTCGTCTTCAGCGCGAACGTCGGATCCGGGCCCGTCTTCATCCGCGTCAGCTAGCCACTCCCTGCGCCGGTCCGGCCCTAATCCGGCCGCGAGGGCGCCCAAGGACCCCCGCCTCTTGGCGGGGGTCCTTGCCTTTTAATTGCTGCCGTTCCGCAGGGGTCCCCGCCGGGCGCGGCCGGGCACTCCCGGCCCCGGCTGTGGCGCCGATTACCTGATATCGCATTTCTCTGTTTACTCTTGTGGTGTCGATCCATAGCCCGGACATGCCGAGGGCAGCCGGCCCTCGTGCCCCTGACGGGTGCGGCCGTGAAGAGGTAAGTGCATGCGCACTCTCGTTCTGAATGCTGGATATGAACCGCTGGCGGTTATTACTTTCCGCCGGGCGCTGGTGCTTGTGCTCACGGGCAAGGCGAGCGTGGTGGCCGAAGGGGACGACCCCGTCGTGGGCCCCACGGATGTTCTGGGCCGCCCGTCCGTGATCCTCCTCAACCGCTACATCCGGCCCCGCTACAACCACTCCACCGCCGTGAGCCGCAGGGGTGTGCTTCGGCGCGATGGACACAAATGCGCCTATTGCGGAAAGGCCGCGCATACCATCGACCATGTCCACCCAAAGTCCCGTGGCGGTGCCGACTCCTGGGAGAACCTGGTGGCGGCGTGCCTGCGCTGCAACAACGTCAAGGGTGACCACACCCCGGCAGAGATGGGGTGGGCGCTGCGGTTTGTCCCGGAACCGCCCCATGGCACCATCTGGCAGATCAAGGAGTTGGAGAAGCCGACCCCGGCCTGGGATCCCTTCCTCCTTCCGGAGCGGGCTGCCTGACGGCATCCTGCGTTCCTTGCCGGTGTCCTGTGGCCTTCAGTGCTGGCTAGAGTGGGGGAGTGGAAGAAAGCCGCTCTGACTTTGACGCCGTAATCCTGGCCGGCGGCCGTTCCTCGCGGCTGGGCGGGGTGCCCAAGCAATCACTGGTGTTCCAGGGCGCATCCCTTCTCGAGCGGGCGCTTGCCGCGGCATCCGGTGCGGGCCGCACCGTGGTGGTGGGTGACGCCGCTTCGTTTCCCGCCGGAACCCTGCCGCCCGGGGTGCTGGCCTGCCGGGAGGAGCCCGTCTTTGCCGGCCCTGCCGCCGGCATCGCTGCCGGCCTGGACGCCCTCGCCGGCGCCGGCGCTGCCGCGCCCTGGACTCTGGTCCTGGCGTGCGACATGCCGCTGGTTTCCGAGGCGGTCCCCCTCCTGCGCGCCGCCCTGCCGGCCTCACCGGGCGTGGCGGCTGTGATGGCCGCCGGCCCGGACGGAAGGGCCCAACCGTTGGCTGGTCTTTATAGCACGGCAGAGTTAAGAAAAGCCGCGCGCCGGCTGGCCGAACGGAATGCGCTGGTCAACGGCTCCGTGCGGGCGCTTCTTGCTAGTCTGGACGTGCAGCTTGTCACAGTCCCCGCCGGTGCCACCTCCGACGTGGATACCTGGGACGACGCTGCCGCACTGGGGATTGCCGCCGGGAACCGGGCGCAAACCAGGACCGGCGCGGGCGGAGCTAACGTGGGAGGCAAGTCGTGAAAAGCCAGGACGAAACACTGGAAGAGTGGTGCAGGGCCCTGCTCCAGGCATACAAGCTGGAGGACGTCCAGGTGGACATCAATGCTGTCCTGGCCCTCGCCGGCGTTGCCGCCCATTCCGTGGTCCGGCCGGCAGCGCCGCTGACCACCTTCATTGCCGGATTTGCCGCCGGCCAGGCGGCCGCCCCCGGACGGGAAGTGGACAGCGCCGCCATGGATGCTGCCCTGGCCGTGGCCCGTTCCCTTGCCGCCGACTACGATGCTGAAGCCGCCGGGACTCCCGGCGAATGACGCAGGAACCCCACAGCGACGCGGGGACGCCCCCGGGCACAACTGAACAGCACACCCCGCACCACCTTGCCCACAGCTGGGCAGAGGCCAGGCAATCAGCGTTCGACGCCGCCACGCCCATTCCTCCCGGCCCGGTTCCCCTGCGGCAGGCCCTCGGCCGGAAGCTCGCCCGGGACATCGTCGCCCTGCAGGACATGCCGCACTATGCCTCCTCAGCCATGGACGGCTGGGCAGTCAACGGAAGCGGGCCGTGGATCCCGGTGGACCCCGGAACACGCCTGGCACCGCACCAGGGAAGTCCCATCGCCACGGGCGGCCTGATCCCGCCCGGAGCCAAGGCAGTACTCCGTACCGAGAGCGCCCTGCTGGGCAAGGATGATGAAGGGCTCCCCATCCTGATGCTCGGAGGCAGCGCCCGGCCCGGGGAACCGCGGGCGGGCGAGCACATCCGCAAGGCTGGGGAAGAAGCCCTGGAAGGCGACGTCCTGGTCAAGGCCGGCGTGGCCCTCAACCCGGCCCACCTGGCACTGGCGGCCGTGGCGGGACACGACGAACTGTACGTCCAGGGCAAACCCGTGGTGCGCCTGGTCCTCACCGGCGCCGAAGTCGTGGAACAGGGCACACCCGCCCCGGGCCAGGTCCGGGACACCTTCGGCCCGCAGCTTCCCGACGTCGTCTCGATGCTGGGCGGCATACCCGGCGGCAGCCAGAGGATCGGCGATTCCTACGGGGAATGGCTCGCCGCGCTTGAAGACGTGGTGCCCGAGGCGCCGGACGCACCCGGCCAGCCCGCCGACGTCGTGATCACCACCGGCGGAACCGGACGTTCCGGCACGGACCACCTGAGGCGTGCCGTGGCCGAGCTGGGCGGCCGGCTGCTGATTGACGGCGTGGCCATGCGGCCAGGCCATCCCGCCGTTCTGGCCGAACTGCCGGACGGGCGCTTCGTGCTGGGGCTGCCCGGCAACCCGCTCGCCGCCATGATGGCACTGTCCACGGTGGGCGGCCCGCTGCTCGCCGCACTGGGACACGCGGCCATACCGGCGGTGCAGGAGGTGCCCTGCGGAACCCTGATCGAACCCGACCCCGGGCGCACGCGGCTGATGCCGTTCCGGCTGCTGTTCGGGATGGCGTCCCCGGCCCAGCACACGGGTCCCGGCATGATGCGCGGACTGGCGTCTGCCGACGGTGTCCTGGTGGTGCCGCCGCACGGGGTGCAGCTGGGCGAACCTGTCCCGGCCTTCGCCCTTCCGTGGGGGCCGCCGATTCCACCCCCGGAAGCGCCCGGCAAGCCGAAGCCCCGCACGGGAAGGACCGCACCGCCCAAGGACAAGCCAGCGCCCGCCGGCCCCGTGGACTGGAGTGCGCTCCTCGGCTGAGGCGTCCCCTGGATGGTGCCATGATGGAGTTATGAACAGGCAGGATGGGACATGGGACGCTTAACCCAGCGCCGCAAGGTGCACAAATTTGTTCTGGACGGTTCGCCCAGCGCCCAGGAGTACCCGGTCCGGCACAGGGAAGATGTCCTTGCCGTTGAAGAACCACTGGAAATCCGGCTGGGAAACCTCTCCTACTCGGTGACCATGCGGACCCCCGGGGATGACTTCGACCTCGTGGCCGGGTTCCTGGTGTCCGAGGGCGTCATCTGGGCGCCCGAACAGCTGGTGTCCCTGCGGTTCTGCGCCGGCGAGGACGAGAACGGCGTCCAGACCTTCAACGTTGTGGAGGCCCAGCTCCGGCCGGACGTTCCGCTCCCCGACACTGGGCGCAGGGTCTATACCTCCAGTTCCTGCGGCATCTGCGGCACCGATTCCATCGAAGCGGTCCGGAAGTCCTCCCATTACAGTCCCGAGGCGGACCCCCTGACGGTGGACGCCGAAGTCCTGGCTTCCCTGCCCGGGCTGCTGCGCGAATCCCAGCGCCTCTTTGACGACACCGGGGGAGTGCACGCGGCCGGCCTGTTCACAATCGGGGACGACGGCGGAGCGCGCCTGCTGTGCCTGCGCGAGGACGTGGGGCGGCACAATGCCGTGGACAAGGTGGTGGGGTGGGCCCTGCGCGAAGGGCTGCTGCCGTTGGCCGGAACCGTCCTGCAGGTGTCCGGCAGGGCGTCCTTCGAACTGGTCCAGAAAGCCTCCCTGGCGGGGATCCCCGTCCTGGCCGCAGTGAGCGCACCGTCGAGCCTGGCCGTGGAACTTGCCGAAGCGAACGGCCTGACAGTGGCGGGCTTCAGCCGTGGCGCCAGCTTCAACGTCTATGCCGGCGAGAACCGGATCCTGCGGCCGGTGGGTGCTGCACGCGGTGCGTGAAAGCCGGCGCGGCGTCTTTGGCCCAGGGGTGGTTTATCAAGCTACTAACGGGTAGATTTTTGTCCATCGAATGGACAGGATGATCCAGTCTCAAGCGTTAAAGAGGACCAACATTGCATGACGACCGCCGGATCACGGAAGTCCGCCTGCAGAGGTTTGTGCGTGAACGCCTTACCCCTGCCATCTACAGCAGGACCGTTCCCCTCGCCCTGAGCAGCTGGGACGCGCCGGGCGAACCAGTCCCCGCCCTCGAGGCGATGCTTCAGGAATTCAGGCCCCAGGAGCATGGGGCCGCCTGGGGGAAACCATGGGGAACCAAATGGCTGCGCCTGCAGGGGGAGGTGCCGGATGGCTGGGGCGCCGAGCCGGACACCACCGTGGAGGTGGTGGTGGACCTCGGCTTCACCACCGAAGCCCCCGGATTCCAGTGCGAGGGCATCGCCTGGCGGCCGGACGGCACGATCATCAAGGCCATCTCACCCCGGAACCAGTACATCCCGCTGAAGCTCCTGGGCGGCGGCATGGCCGTGGACTTCTACGTCGAGGCGGCCGCCAACCCCGACATGGCACAGGGCTGGACCTTTGCCGCCACCCCGCTGGGAGACAAGTCCACCGCCGGGGACGCGCCGCAGTACCGGCTGGGAACCATCGCCATCGCCGAACTGGACCGGACGGTCTGGGAACTCCAGCAGGACGTCTGGACGCTGGCCGGGCTCATGGAGCAGCTGCCCCTGGAGCTTCCCCGCCGCCACGAGATCCTCCGCGCCCTCGAACGCATGATGGACGTCATGGACCCGGACGACGTCGCCGGCACCGCAGCGGCGGGACGCGAGGCGCTCGCCGAAGTCCTGGCCCGGCCGGCCTATGCGTCGGCCCACCAGCTGGTGGCCACCGGCCACGCGCACATCGACTCCGCCTGGCTTTGGCCGGTCCGCGAGACGATCCGCAAGTGCGCCAGGACGTTTTCCAACGTCGTGGCGCTGATGGACGAAAACCCGGACTTCGTCTTCGCCTGCTCGTCCGCGCAGCAGCTGGCCTGGATCAAGGAGCTCTACCCGGAGCTGTTCGGCCGGATCCGCGAGAAGGTCCGGGCCGGCCAGTTCGTTCCGGTGGGCGGCATGTGGGTCGAATCCGACACCAACATGCCCGGCGGCGAGGCCATGGCCCGCCAGTTCGTCGAGGGCAAGGGTTTCTTCCTGGCCGAGTTCGGCGTCGAGTGCCGGGAGGCCTGGCTGCCGGACTCGTTCGGGTACTCCGCGGCTCTGCCGCAGATCGTCAAGGCCGCGGGCAGCCGGTGGTTCCTGACCCAGAAGATCTCCTGGAACCAGACCAACAGGATGCCGCACCACACCTTCAACTGGGAAGGCATCGATGGCACCCGGCTGTTCACGCACTTCCCGCCGGTGGACACCTACAACTCCGACCTCA
Source organism: Arthrobacter sp. C152 (assembly GCF_054890965.1). Taxonomy (NCBI): domain Bacteria; kingdom Bacillati; phylum Actinomycetota; class Actinomycetes; order Micrococcales; family Micrococcaceae; genus Arthrobacter; species Arthrobacter sp. C152. Next base: position 10,758 of record NZ_JBTZSU010000035.1, on the reverse strand, counting down.
GCGCACGAGACCTCGCCCACGCAGAACGGAACTACCGCGACCACGGGCGCGGAAGCGTATCGCTGGTGCCCTTCGGTTACGGTGACGGCGGCGGCGGCCCCACGCGCGAGATGCTGGCTGCCGCTGCCCGCACGGCCGACCTGGAAGGATCGCCCAAGGTCCGGATCGGCTCACCGGAGAGTTTCTTCCGGCAGGCCGAGGAAGACTATCCTGCACTCCCCGTCTGGGTGGGGGAGATGTACCTGGAGCTGCACCGCGGCACTTACACCAGCCAGGCCCGGACCAAGAAGGGCAACCGCCGCAGCGAACACCTGCTGCGCGAAGCGGAGCTGTGGTGCACCACCGCGGCCGTCCGGTGCGGGGATGCCTACGAGTACCCCGCCGCTGAGCTTAAGCGGCTCTGGCAGCTCGTGCTGCTGCAGCAGTTCCACGACATCCTCCCCGGCAGCGCCATCGCCTGGGTCCACCAGGACGCCGAACGCAACTACCAGGCGATCGAAACAGCGCTCGAGGACATCATTGGCCAGGCCGCGGCAGCCATGCTCGGCCCCGGCGACCGGCAGTTCCTGCTGAACGCCGCGCCACACGCCCGGGAAGGGGTTCGCCCCCTGGCGGCGGGGGAACCCGCGGCTGCCGCGGGGCCGGTACGGGCCACGCCGTCCGACGGCGGCTACGTCCTGGACAACGGCATCATCCGCGCCGTGCTGGACGGCGACGGGCTCCTCACCTCCCTGCGCGATTACGCCACCGGCCGGGAAGCCATCGCCCCCGGCCAGCGGGGCAACCTGCTGGAACTGCACCGCGATACCCCCAACGAATGGGACGCGTGGGACATTGACGAGTTCTACCGGCGCAACGTCACGCAGCTGGACCGGGCGGAATCGGTCCGGCTGGAAAGCGAGGGCGGCAGCGCCGTCGTCGTGGTGGAACGCCTGGCGGGTGCATCACCCCTGGTCCAGCGCATCACGCTGGCGCCAGGAAGCCCGTCGCTGCACATCACCACCGCCGTCGACTGGCAGGAGCGCGAGAAGCTGCTCAAGCTCGGGTTCCCGCTGGATGTCCGGGCGGACCGGTCCGCAGCGGAAACGCAGTTCGGGCACGTTTTCCGGCCCACGCACACCAACACCTCGTGGGAGGCGGCGAAGTTTGAGATCTGCGCCCACCGGTGGCTCCACGTGGGCGAACCGGGCTACGGCGTGGCTGTCACCAACGCCTCAACGTACGGCCATGACGTGGCCAGGAGCATCAGGGATTCCGACGGCGGGAGCACCACCACAGTGCGCCTGTCGCTGCTGCGTGCCCCGAAATTCCCCGACCCCCAGGCGGACCGGGGACGCCACGAACTCACGGTGACCATCCGTCCGGGCGCGGACATCGCGGCTGCGGTCCAAGAGGGCTACCGGACAAACCTTGCGCCGCGGCTGGTCCGTGGGGCCGCGCCGGTGGAGCCGCTGTTTTCGGTCTCCGATCCCGCAGTGGTGGTTGAGGCCGTCAAGCTCGCCGAGGACGGGTCCGGTGACGTCGTGGTCAGGCTCTACGAGTCGCTGGGGCAGCGCTCCGCGGCACGGATCTCCGCCAATTTCCCGGTAAGGGATGTCCTCGCCACCGACCTATTGGAGCGCCCGGTCGAGGCACCCGGAGCGGTTGGCGCGGAAGAGGGGGCAGCGTTGAACCTCCGGCCGTTCCAGCTGGTAACCCTGCGGTTCACCCGGGCGTAGGCGGGGCGGAAGGGGCCTTAAATAGGCTGAGTGGGGGCGGTCCCCAACGGCCGCCACCACTCATCCCCCCAATGCGTGCAAAGGCCCCCGGGGCGGCCCGCGTCCAAGAATTTATCCCCGTTCGAGAACCCTTGGCGGCCCCACCTTCACACTTTTATGATTGTTTCACATTCTAATGATTTTGTGAAAGCCCCAAAGGTTACATTTCGGTAGATGTCTTCCGTACGGTGGACGCACGCCGGAACCGCACCCTGGCGGCCCAGATCAGGGCCAGGCCGACCACATAGCAGAGCACTGCCGTGTAGTTGATGATGAACTCCAGTGCCCCAAGGTCCGGCGGGATCACCGGGAAGAGCAGCGAAAGGGCAACGGCCACCCCGCCGAGGGCAAGGAGCGCCGCGGCGATCCGCACCAGGGCCGGCAGCCGGTCCTGCACGGCGCGGACCATGGCCGGCAGCAATGCCAGGCCTACGAACGCGGGGTAGGCCCGGCCCGCTGCGCCGTAGTATTCGACCAGCGCAGAGTTGCGGGCGTCCTTGCCGGAGATTGCCGACAGCCCCGCGGAGGAGCCTTCGGTGTCCATAGCGAGGAACACGGCAACCAGCACCACGGACACCGCCAGCAGCGCGGCCATTCCCGCTCGTCCCGTGATGAGCCGGTAGGCGGCATCCGCGCCAAAGCCCTTTGACACCCGGACGCCCAGGAAAAAGATGGCCCCGAAGACCACGAACCGCAGCAACAGGTTGGCGATGTTGGTGCCGCCCAGGACGTGGTCGATGACCAGGTAGGGCCCCTGGATGCTCAGCAGGATCGCGAGGGTCATCAGCGCGAAGATGCCAAAGAGGGAGCGGTTCTCGCCGCGGAGCGCGCTGGGGATGCGGGCGACGGCGATGAGGCCGCAGACCGCCAGCGTTGTCCATTGCAGGATTTCGATCATCCCAGGTTCTCCCAAATCTTTTCCGTCTGCGCCTGGTCCTGTTCCTGCCGGCGCAATGTCTTGCCCAGTGCCTGAAGCCTGTCACCGGCCAGGGCGGTGAGCTCCCCGTCGGACATGCTGTCCAGTGCTGCCTGCCGGGCACCAGGGGGCCACCCGGCCTCCTCTTCGGTGATGACCCCGGTTGCCACCAGCCCGCCCGCGGGGCCCACCCCTGCCGCCAGCGCCGTGGCAACCGCCAGTTCGGGGGACAGCCGGTTGGCCGTCAGCTGCGCGGAGTAGTTTTGCGGTGCCACGCCGGTGGCCGCCGAGACGCGGTGGCGGACCTCGCCGTCGTCAATGGCGTCCACCCAGTTCTTGACGGAGGTGGCGTGCGGGGCCGGGCTGAGGACGAACGGCGGGGCACCCGCCCTGTGTGCAGGGTCCATCGCCGGGCGGGCCAGCGCGGCCCGCAGGAGGTCAGGGGTGGAGATCTGGCTGACCAGCTCGCACCGCGTAGGTGCCTGCGGCGTCCCGAGGACACTGTAGGCCTCGAAGCCGGCCAGCGCCGCGACGGGATTGAGGTTGTAGGCCCGGCTGATACTGACCACGGTGCCCACGGAGACCTTTCCCCGGACCAGCTGCTGGGCGAGCGTGGTCCGCTTGATCCCTGAGACCCTGCAGATATCTGCCGTGCTGACATCCGGGGCAATGCCTTGCAGCCAGCGCTGGAACGCCTTGGCGGGGATGGTCATGAAGGGCTCTCTGCAGAACGGGTGGTCAGTCAATTTTACCGCGTCCGCGACCGCGTGATTTTGCCCATGCCGGACGGTTCGTCTATAGTTGATGGTCGAGCCCGTTGGTCCGTACACCCCCCAAGTCCGGACCAGCGGGTTCTTTCATGCCCTGCAGCCCGGGGCGGTTCGCGAAAGGACCACATCGATGACTGCGACCCTTGTTGCCAAGGATGTCTCCGGCGGCCACGGCCACCGCGTGCTCTTCTCCGCGCTTTCGCTGACCGTCGCTCCCGGCGACGTGGTGGGCGTGGTCGGCGCGAACGGCGCCGGAAAGTCCACACTGCTTCGCCTGCTGGCCGGCGTGGACCAGCCGCAGGGCGGCACTGTCAGCCTGGCTCCCGCCGACGCGTTCGTGGGATGGCTGCCGCAGGAGCACGACCGCATTCCCGGCGAGACCGTAGCCGGCTACATCGCCCGCCGGACAGGCTGTGCGGAAGCGACCGCCGAGATGGAGGCCACAGCGGAGGCCCTTGGTTCAGGAGCCCCCGGTGCCGACGACGCGTACTCGCGTGCTTTCGACCGCTGGATGGCCTCCGGGGCGGCGGACCTGGAGGACCGCATGCCCGCAGTCCTGGCCGACCTGGGCTTCGAGGCGGGCCCGAACGCGCTGATGACCGGCCTCTCCGGCGGCCAGGCCGCCCGCGCGGCCCTGGCTGCCCTCCTGCTGAGCCGGTTCGACGTGGTGTTGCTGGACGAACCCACCAACGACCTGGACCTTGCCGGCCTGGCCACGCTGGAAGCCTTCGTCAAGGGACTGCGCGGCGGCGTGGTGCTGGTCAGCCACGACCGCGAATTCCTGGCCCGCTGCGTCACCCGGGTGGTCGAACTGGACCTGGCGCAGAACAGCGTGGCCGTTTACGACGGCGGCTACGACGCCTTCCTCGAGGAACGTGCCGTGGCCCGGCGGCACGCACGCGAGAAATACGAGGAGTTCGCCGCCACCAAGGCGGACCTGGTGTCCAGGGCACGCACCCAGCGGGAATGGAGCTCGCAGGGCGTCCGGAACGCGATGAAGAAGAACCCCGACAACGACAAGATCCGGCGCGCGGCCAGCACGGAATCCTCCGAAAAGCAGGCGCAAAAGGTCCGGCAGATGGAATCGCGCATCGCCCGGCTCGATGTGGTGGAGGAACCCCGGAAGGAATGGCAGCTCCAGTTCTCCATCGGTGCCGCGCCCCGGTCCAGCGCCGTCGTCGCAACCCTGCGCAACGCCGTCGCCCGCCAGGGTGACTTCACGCTGGGACCGGTCAACCTCCAGCTCAACGGCGGTGAACGCATCGGCATCACCGGACCCAACGGCGCCGGCAAATCCACCCTCCTTCGCCTGCTGCTGGGGACGCAGGAACCGGACGACGGTGAGGCCTCCATGGGTGCCTCGGTCGCCGTCGGCGAAATCGACCAGGCGCGCGGGCTCCTGGAAGGGCCCAGGGCGCTGGGCGATGCCGTGGAAGCGGTGCTGGCCGACTGGACCGGCGCCGACGTCCGCACGCTGCTGGCCAAGTTCGGGCTCAAGGCGGACCACACCTCGCGGACCGTGGATTCGCTGTCACCGGGGGAGCGGACCCGGGCTGCCCTGGCGCTCCTGCAGGCCCGCGGGGTGAACCTGCTGGTGCTGGACGAACCCACCAACCACCTCGACCTGCCCGCCATTGAGCAGCTGGAGGAGGCTTTGGAAAGCTACGACGGCGCGCTGCTGCTGGTCACCCACGACCGCCGGCTGCTGGAAAATGTCCGACTCGACTCACGGTGGCACCTGGAGGACGGCAACGTCCAGGAACTCCACCACACTGCAAGCCAGGAGAACCAACCATGAGCATGGACCGCGTGGCCTGGAGCTCGCTGTACAACATCAGCACCGCCAAGAGCGGCTCCAAGCCGTTCTCCAAGGAAACCCTGAAGCGGGTGCTGGGGTTCGCCGCTCCGCACAAGGGCAAGCTCATCGCCTTTGTCCTCTCATCCATCGCGGCGGCCTTCCTGGCGGTCGCCACCCCGGTGCTTGCCGGCCAGGTGGTTGACGCCATCATCGCCAAGACGGATGCCGGTACCGTGATCTGGCTGGCGGTGCTGATCGCCATCGTGGCGCTGGGCGAAGCGGGCGTGGGGCTGTTGACCCGCTGGCTGTCCTCGACGATCGGCGAAGGCGTGATCGTTGACCTGCGCACCAGGGTCTTCGACCACGTGCAGCGCATGCCCATCGCCTTTTTCACACGCACCCGGACCGGAGCCCTGGTCAGCCGCCTCAACAACGACGTCATCGGAGCGCAGTCCGCCTTTGCCGGCACGCTCTCCGGCGTGGTGAGCAACTCGGTGGCGCTGGCCCTGACCCTGGTGGTGATGCTCAACAAGTCCTGGCTGGTCACCGTGCTCGCCATGGTCCTGCTGCCGATCTTCCTGATCCCGGCCCGCCGCATGGGCTCCAAACTGGCGGACCTGCGCCGCGAAGCCGCCGCGCACAACGCCGCCATGGGCACCCAGATGACGGAGCGGTTCTCCGCCCCCGGCGCCACGCTGGTGAAGCTGTTCGGCCGCCCGGATGAGGAATCCAGGGAATTCGCTGCCCGCGCGGGCCGCGTCCGCGATATCGGCGTCCGCATGGCCATGCTGCAGTTCACGTTTGTCACGGCCCTGACCCTGGTCTCGGCGCTCGCACTCGCGCTGGTCTACGGGCTGGGCGGTTGGCTCGCGCTGGGTGGCCAGCTGGCGCCCGGCGACGTGGTGGTCCTGGCGCTCCTCCTGACCCGCCTGTATGCCCCGCTCACGGCGCTGTCCAATGCCCGGGTGGAAGTCATGAGCGCCCTGGTCAGCTTCGAACGGGTCTTTGAGATCCTGGACCTGAAACCCCTAATCCAGCAGAAACCGGACGCCGTGCCCGTTCCCCCCGGGCCCGTGTCCGTGGAGTTCGACAGCGTCCGGTTCGCCTACCCGTCCGCGGACAAAGTCTCCCTGGCATCGCTGGAGGAAGTCTCCACCCTGGACACCCGCGGCGGCGAGGAAGTGCTGCACGGCGTCAGCTTCCGGGTGGAACCGGGCCAGACCGTGGCGCTGGTTGGCTCCTCCGGCGCCGGCAAGTCCACCATCGCCCAGCTTTTGTCGCGGCTGTACGACGTCGACTCGGGCGCCGTGCGCCTGGGCGGCACCAGGCCGGGGACCGGCCTCGACGTCCGCGACACCACGTTCGATTCGCTGCGGGACACCCTGGGAATGGTCACCCAGGACGGGCACCTCTTCCACGAGACCATCGCCTCCAACCTGCGCCTGGCACGGCCCGACGCCACGGACGAGGACATGTGGGACGTCCTGCGGCAGGCCCGCCTCGAGGCCATGATCCGGTCCCTGCCCGACGGCCTGGAGACGGTGGTGGGGGAGCGCGGCTACCGGCTTTCCGGCGGTGAACGCCAACGGCTCACCATCGCCCGCCTGCTCATCGCCCAGCCGAGGGTCGTCATCCTGGACGAGGCCACCGCCGCACTCGACTCGACGAACGAAGCCGCCGTCCAGGCAGCCCTCGGCGCGGCACTCGAGGGCAGGACCGCCGTCGTGATCGCCCACCGGCTGTCCACCGTCCGGGCCGCCGACGCCATCCTGGTGGTGGAGGGCGGCCGGATCGTCGAGCGCGGAACCCACACGGAGCTCCTGGCCGCCGACGGACGCTACGCGGAGCTGTACCGGACGCAGTTCGCCGAGGCCACCGCTGTGGCGCAGGAAGCCGTCCCCGAGTTCTAGCGGCGGGGCGGCCGCGCGGCCAGTACCGGCAGGATGTGGTCTGTCAGCAGCGGCGCCAGGTCCTGGGGGAGCGATGCGCCGCGGGCAAGAAGGCCGAGGTCCAGCCAGCGGACCTCCGCGATCTCGGCGGCAGGCCGGGCCTCCCACGTGCCCGGGGCCAGGAAGACCGTTGCCTCGATGTCTGTGGCGGCCTCGTTGGCAGCGTCCGCGATCCAAACCCCCATCAGGGTCAGGTCCCGGGGATCGACGACGATGCCCACCTCCTCGGCGAGCTCGCGGGCGGCTGCCTGGACGGCAGTTTCGCCCGGCTCCGGTTTGCCGCCGGGGTGCATGAACATGTCCGTGCCGCGCTTCCGCACGGTCAGGAGCCGGCCGGCGGCGTCGAAGACGCAGACGGCGGACACCACGATCCGGTGCTTCATGTGTCCTTCCTCCGCAGGAGCCACGAGACCAGCAGCAGGTCCTTGCGCGGTCCGGACACGTCCCAGCTGTAGCTGAACGCGTCTGGTCCCTCCCACGTGTACAGCACGCGGTAGGTGTCGGGGTCGCACCAGTGGGTGTCCAGGTTGGCGTCCGGGGCGAAGCTCATCCGGTGGAACGGCCGGCCGTCCGGAAAGTACACGTCCAGCGCGTCCGGCTGTCCCGAGGGCTGCAGCACGTAGGTCCGTGAGGCCGGGCCGGTGAAAGCAGGCCAGCGCATGGTGCCTTCCTCGGAAAGGACCAGGCCGCCGTCGTCCGTTGGCGTGAAAAGTACGACGCCGGAAAAGGTTCCGCGGGTGCCGTCCGTCCGGTCCAGCAGGTCGCGTTCCACCTGCCAGCGGCCCGGCCGTTCGGGCGCAGGACCGTCCGGGGCGCTGCCGAGGAGGTAGGCGCGGAGATCGGGCTCCGGGGAACGAAGGTTCAAGTGCCCTCGATTGGAATCGAACCAACGACACCGGCTTTAGGAGAGCCGTGCTCTATCCACTGAGCTACGAGGGCGCGCATCCGGGGGCCGGCGGGACCGGTCCGTCCGGACACGGTTACAAGCATACAAGGTGCGGGGGCGTACTACGCTCAACCCATGAGCCCAGTCCCGACTGCCGCCGCCTACATTCCGGACACCGCGTCCACCCGGCACTACATCGGTGCCTGGTCGACGCTGAGCGTGCTGCAGTATTTTGCCGCCGAGGCGGCTGTGGCGATGGCTTGGGGCGGTGCGCGTCCCTACGACCTCCGGACGGGCTACATCAGCGATCTCGGCGCCCTCCACTGCGGTGTGTACTCCGGCCGGGACGTATGCTCGCCGTTGCACTGGCTGATGAACACCTCGTTCGTGGTGCAGGGCCTGGGCATGCTGCTGGGTGCGGTGCTGCTGACCTCGGGGCTGCTGTGCGTGGCCGCCCGGCCCGGCGCCCGGGTGGAACGGGGCCGGCGAAAACCTTGGATCGCCGCCGCATGGGTACGGCTGCTGACCGGCGCCGCGGGGGCGGGGACCGTGATTGTGGGGCTCGTTCCCGAAGATGTGGGCTCCCCGTGGCACTACACCGGCGCCGTCATGTACTTCCTTGCCGGCGCGGCCGCCCTGCTGGTGCTGGGCTTGCTGTGGCTGCGGAAGACCGGCATGGCATGGCTGATCCTCGCGTGCGGCTCGGTATCACTGGCCGCCCTCGCCACCGGCGGCCTGACCCGCATGCAGGTGCCGGAACCGGGCACGCTGGAGCGGCTGATGGGTTATCCGGTGACGGTGGGGATGGCCGCGGCCGGGCTCGTGGTGGCCAGCCGGGTGCACCGGCACCGTAAGGAACGGAGGGCATTGGCCCGCGCCGATGCCGGGGCGGCCAGCCGTTAGTTGCCTTTCCGGCCCCGCAGCAGAACCGCCGCCGCGCCCGCGAGCAGGCTCAGGACGAACAGCACCCAGCCAGCGACGGTGAGGCCGGACGCCAGGACCACCTGGCCGGCGTCGGGACCGCTCGTGGACATCATGGTGTCGATGGCGACATTGCCCCAGAGCCGCACCACGACGAACAGCAGCGGAAGCGCCCACAGTGCCCAGCGGAGCGCCTTGCGGGCCACGTTGGTGCCGATGAGCAGCAGCCATGTGAACCCGAAGATCAGCGGGAACAGCGTTCCGGCGGTCTTGTGGACGTAGTTCAGCTGGCCCAGCGCGTCGCCGTTCATCACGGCCTGCAGCCGGCCGATGTAGCCGGTATCGAAACCGCCCACCAGCGAATCCGGCATGGCCATCCCCTGGGAGAGCTGGGTGAGCTGGACGAGGGTCAACAGGTGCAGGTACCAGAACAGGAACAGGCTGGCCACCACGCCCGCAATCACGATCAGGTTGCTGTTGCCCTGCGCCTTCTCCGGCGTGCGCTCCGTGGTGGGATTCACTACCGGTGGCAGGTGGTGCTGCGGCACAGCCGCGTTGGCGCCGTGCTTCTTGATCCGCTGGGCAGGGGTTTTGGCCATGGCACCATTATCCCGCCCCATACACTGAAGCCATGACCATTGGCCGGCACAGCGCCGTTGAACTTGACCCTGCTTTGGACGACTACCAGCTCGCCGCGGCGCTGGTGAAGGAGGCCGGACAGCTGGCCCTCCTCATGCGGATGGCCGGCCTCCAGGCGGAACAGAAGACCTCCGTCTCCGATGTTGTCACCGCCGCAGACCATGCCGCCGAGGCCTACGTGTTGTCCCAGCTGCGGCGGTGCCGGCCGGACGACGGCATCCTGGGGGAGGAAGGCGCCTCCATCGCGGGCACCAGCGGCCGCACGTGGGTGATCGATCCAGTGGATGGCACCTACAACTTCCTGCACGGCTCCACGTACTGGTGCTCGGCCATTGCCCTGAAGGACGCCGGCGGTGTGGTACTGGGCGCCATCTTCCAGCCGGAGGAGGACAAGCTCTGGATCGGAGGCCGGGGCAGGCCGGCGACGCTCAATGGCGAACAGCTCAAAGTCTTCACAGACGATGACGGCAAGCGGAACGCCACCGATGTTGCCGAGCTCGGCGCAGCCACCTACATCCACCCCACCTGGCTCAGGGATCCCATGTGCGCCATGCCCTGGCACGCGGCAGCCACCTCCGCCGCCTCCTTGCGAATGCTCGGATCCGGGTCCTGTGACCTGGGCCGTGTGGCGGACGGGCAGCTGGGCTGCTGGTTCCAGCACAGCTGCCCGGAGTGGGACTGGCTGCCGGGCAAGGCCATCGTCACTGCGGCTGGCGGCGCGGTGGATACAGTCACCGTCAACGGGCTTGAGTGGTTTATCGCAGGAGGCACGGCGGCGGTAAGCCAGCTGCGTGCAGCCTTGCAGTCTGCGTCCGTGGCGTAGGCAGCACCGCACTCCCCGGAGCGGCCCCACAACACCGGCTGCGTCACCACAACAGCGGCTGCTGGACGCGGGACCGTTTGCGGATCCCTTTTCTGACCGTACTTACCCTGTCGAATCCGATGGCCGGAGCGGTGCCGGGTAGTGGTGATGTGCTGGCGAATGACCGTGTGACAGTCGGTGCTGTTCCCGGCAGGGGCGGCGACATCGAGTGGTAGGTGTGTCCGGTTGTGGTGGTGGTTTCTACGGTGTGGCGCAGGCCGGGAACGGGCTTGGCGGTCCAGCCGGGGGTTTCTTTGGTG
>NZ_JBTZSU010000034.1:0-46723 GCF_054890965.1 Arthrobacter sp. C152 | reverse complement strand
GCAATCCGGTTCAAACGACGATCACGCGGGTCACGCAACGGATTACGCCCGCGGCCTGCGCCTTTCCTGCCGTATTCAGTTTCTGGCATGGTGGTTCTGTGCCTTAGCTTTCGGTTGCGGATGCGCGGGTGGACAGCGCAGCGACGATGTCCTGCAGCTGCGCCACGCCGGCGGCGCGGTCGGTGAGGTGGAGGCGCAGCACGGGACGGCCGTGCTCCGCCAGGACCTGGGCGTCCCCTGCCGCCTGGGCGGCGATGAGTTCACCAAAGGTGAAGGGACGGTCCGGGATGGCAAGGTCTTCCGTGGACGCGGCCGTCACCTGGAGGAACACGCCGATGGCGGGACCGCCCTTGTGGAACTGGCCGGTGGAGTGCAGGAAGCGTGGCCCCCAGCCGAAGGTCACCGGACGGCCGGTGACTGCGGCCAGGTCATCGCGGACGCCTTCGAGCTGCGCGAACGCCAGCCGGTCGAAGTACGCCTGGACACTGAGGTAGCTGTCCGGCTGGAGGGTGCCCAGGAGGGCACGGACGGCCTCTTCAGCCGTTGCGGCACCGCCCAGCCAGTCGCCGCCGCGGACCTCGATGGCGCCGTCGGTGAAGGCAGCCGGAGTAGGCTCGGGCTGCGCGTCCAGGAGCCCGCGGGCGGCCACCTTGGCAGCCTCGACGTCGGGCTGGTCAAACGGGTTGATGCCCAGCAGGCGCCCGGCCACGGCAGTGGCAAATTCCCACACCATCATCTGGGCGGCAAGGCCACCCGCGATGGCCACTTCGTTTTCGCCCAGATCAACGTCGGCGTCGGCACCCACCAGGCGCACCACCAGCACGTCGCTGGCCCCGGTCTTCACCTCGGGGGATGAAGGGCCGGCCACGACCGGCAGGACGCCGGTGCCCAGCTTGCCCGTGGATTCTGCGATGAGCTGTTCTGCCCAGTCGGCGAAGCCCACAATGCCGGAGCCGTCCTCGGCGATGACGATCTTGTTGCGCAGCGGGTTGGTTCCACCCAGTGCCGTGCCAAGAGCCAGGCCGATGTTCTCCGGTGCGTCCTCGTTCAGGACTTCGCCTGCTTCTTCCGCCTCGTCCAGGAAGGCCTGGATGTCCACGCCGGCCAGGCCGGAAGGCACAAGGCCGAACGCGGTCAGCGCGGAGAACCGGCCGCCCACGTTGGGGTCGGCGTTGAACACGGCGCGGTACCCTGCCTCGCGGGAGGCCTTGTCCAGCGGGGAACCAGGGTCGGTGACGATGATGATCCGGCTGGCCGCATCGATGCCGGCGTCGTTGAACGCCTTCTCAAAAACCCTCCGCTGGGAGTCGGTCTCCACGGTGGAGCCGGACTTGGAGGACACCACAATGGCGGTTTCGGCCAGGCGCTCCTCCAGGGCAGCACGGACCTGGTCCGGGTCCGTGCTGTCCAGCACAGTCAGCTCCACGCCCGCGGTGCCGGCGATGACCTCAGGGGCCAGCGAGGACCCGCCCATGCCGCAAAGCACGATGCGGGTGACGCCTTCAGACCGGAGGGCGTCCCGGAGCTCCAGGATCTCCTTCACCAGCGGCTGGGAGACGGTGGCCGCCTCGACCCAGCCGAGGCGGATAGCCGATTCGGACTCCGCGTCGGGTCCCCACAAGGTGTGGTCCTTGGCGAAGATCCGGGTGGCGATCCGGTCCTCCACCAGGGCGGGGAGGTGCTGTTCGAGTGCCTGCTGTGCGGCACCGGTGGCTTCGTAGCTGAGTGTGCTCATGGGTGGTTAGGAGGCCTTCCGTGCAGCGGCGAGGGCGCCTTCGACGTCGGCCAGCAGTTCCTTCCAGCTGGCCACGAACTTGTCGAGGCCTTCGGATTCGAGGATGGCGACGACGTCGTTGTAGGAGACGCCGAGCTTCTCCAGGGCGTCGAGGGTTGCGTTGGCGTCGGCGTAGTTGCCGGTGACGGTGTCACCGGTGACCACGCCGTGGTCGAAGGTGGCGTCCAGGGTCTTTTCGGGCATGGTGTTCACGACGCCGGGCGCTACCAGTTCGGTCACGTACAGGGTGTCCGGGTAGGCGGGGTCCTTCACCCCGGTGGATGCCCAGAGCGGACGCTGGGGGAGCGCGCCGGCTTCGGCGAGCAGCGCCCAGCGTTCGGTGGAGAAGAGTTCTTCGTAGACCTGGTAGGCCAGGCGGGCGTTGGCGACGCCGGCCTTGCCCTTCAGGGCCTTGGCTTCGTCGGTGCCGATCGCATCGAGGCGCTTGTCGATTTCGGTGTCCACGCGGGAGACGAAGAACGACGCGACCGAGTGGATCTTGGTGAGGTCGTGGCCGTTTTCCCGGGCCTGTTCCAGGCCGGACTGGAAGGCGTTGATGACCGCGCGGTAGCGCTCCAGGGAGAAGATCAGGGTCACGTTGACGCTGATGCCCTCGGCCAGGGTGGCGGTGATCGCTTCGAGGCCCTCGAGGGTGGCCGGGATCTTGATGTGGACGTTGTCCTTATTGACCTTCTTGTACAGGTGCTTCGCCTCGGCGATGGTTCCTGCGGTGTCCCACGCCAGACGCGGGTCCACTTCGATGGACACGCGGCCGTCGACGCCCTTGGTCGCTGCCGCCACGGGGGCGAACAGGTCGCAGGCGTCGGCGACGTCCGTGGTGGTGATTTCGAAGATGGTGTCCTCGACGCTGGCGCCGGCCGCTGCCTGGGCTGCGATCGTTGCGTCGTAGTCCGTGCCGGAGGTGATGGCGGCGTGGAAGATGGACGGGTTGGTGGTCACACCGACCACGTTCTTCTCTTCGATGAGCTTGCGCAGCGTGCCCGTTTCCAGGCGTCCGCGGGAGAGGTCGTCGAGCCAGATGGAGACTCCGGCGTCGGAGAGCTGCTGGGTGGGGGTAGTCATGGTGTTGATCTCCTAAAAGTCAGGGTTTCAGGCCTGGAGGGCGGCGAGGGAGTCCTTGGCGGCGGCGGCAACTGCCTCCGCGGTGATGCCGAACTCCTGGAAGAGGCGCTTGTAGTCGGCGGAAGCGCCGTAGTGCTCGAGGCTGACGGAACGGCCGGCGTCGCCGACGAATTCCTTCCAGCCCAGGGCCAGTCCTGCTTCGACCGAGACGCGGGCCTTGACGGCGGCGGGCAGGACGGATTCGCGGTAGGCGGCGTCCTGCTTGTTGAACCATTCGACGCAGGGCATGGAGACGACGCGGGCCGCGATGCCTTCGGACTGGAGGGTTTCGCGGGCCTTGACGGCCAGCTGGACCTCGGAGCCGGTGGCGATCAGGATGACGTCGGCGGGGACGGTGGCGCCGTCCTTGGAGGCCTCGGCCAGGACGTAGCCGCCCTTGGCGACACCGGCGGTGGACGCGAAGGTGTCGCCGTCGGCGTCGCCCTCGCCGCGCTCCCAGGTGGGGATGTTCTGGCGGGTCAGGACGATGCCTGCGGGGTTGGCGTGGTTTTCCAGCATGGTCTTCCACGCCGCTGCCACTTCGTTGGCGTCACCGGGGCGGACGACGTCCAGGCCCACGATGGCGCGCAGCGACGCGAGCTGTTCCACCGGCTGGTGGGTGGGGCCGTCTTCGCCGAGGCCGATGGAGTCGTGCGTCCAGACGTACAGGGACGGCACACCCATCAGGGCGCCGAGGCGGATGGCCGGGCGCTGGTAGTCGGAGAAGATCAGGAACGTGCCGGAGAACGCGCGGGTGTTGCCCGCAAGGCTGATGCCGTTCACGATCGAGGCTGCGGCGTGCTCGCGGATGCCGAAGTGCAGCACCCGGCCGTACGGGTTGCCCGACCAGGCACCGGTCTGCTTGGAGGCGGGCACGAACGAGGGCGAGCCTTCGATGGTGGTGTTGTTGGACTCCGCGAGGTCGGCCGAGCCGCCCCAGAGTTCGGGCAGGACCGGGCCAAGGGCGTTCAGGACCTTGCCGGAGGCGGCGCGGGTGGAGACGTCCTTGCCGGCCGGGAAGACCGGCAGGGCTGCGTCGACGCCGTCGGGCAGTTCCTGGGCTTCGATGCGCTGCAGCAGTGCCGCGCCCTCGGGGTTGGCTTCCTGCCAGGCGGTGAAGGATTCTTCCCATTCCTTGCGGGCTGCCGAGCCACGGTCCACGACCTGGCGGGCGTGGTCCAGGACTTCCTGGTCCACCTCGAAGGACTTGGCGGGGTCGAAGCCCAGCACCGACTTGAGCGCGGCGACTTCCTCGGAACCGAGGGCCGAGCCGTGGATCTTGCCCGTGTTCTGCTTCTTCGGGGCCGGGTAGCCGATGATGGTCCGCAGCGAGATGATCGACGGCTTGGCGGTTTCGGCCTTGGCCGCGAGCAGGGCGCTGTAAAGCTCCTGGACGTCTTCCTTGTATTCGCCGGTCTTGGTCCAGTCCACGCGCTGGGTGTGCCAGCCGTAGGCCTCGTAGCGCTTCAGTACGTCCTCGGTGAACGCGATGTCGGTGTCGTCCTCGATGGAGATGTGGTTCTCGTCGTAGATCACTACGAGGTTGCCCAGCTCCTGGTGTCCGGCCAGCGAGGACGCCTCGGCCGTGACGCCTTCCTGGAGGTCGCCGTCGGAGGCGATGACCCAGATGGTGTGGTCAAACGGCGACTGGCCGGCGGGAGCGTCGGCGTCGAACAGGCCGCGCTGGCGGCGCTGGGAGTAGGCGAAGCCGACCGAGGAGGCCAGGCCCTGGCCCAACGGACCGGTGGTGATTTCGACGCCCGCGGTGTGCTTGTACTCAGGGTGGCCCGGGGTCAGGGAGCCCCAGGTGCGCAGCGCCTCAAGGTCCTTCAGTTCCAGCCCGTAGCCGTTCAGGAACAGTTGGATGTAGAGCGTCAGCGAGGTGTGGCCCGGGGACAGGATGAAGCGGTCACGGCCCAGCCACTGCGGGTCGCGGGGGTCGTGGCGCATCAGCTTCTGGAACAGCAGGTACGCCGCCGGAGCCAGGCTCATCGCCGTGCCGGGGTGGCCGTTGCCCACCTTCTCCACCGCATCCGCGGCCAAAACGCGGATGGTGTCCACGGCCTTCTGGTCCAGGCTGGTCCATGACAGTTCTTGCTCTTCCAAATGTGGCACGAAAACCGGGCCCCTCTCTGTGCTGATCGCGCCGGTACATCCGATCGGTTGCAGGCGCGCTTTATGGCGCCCGTTGCGGGTGTACCCAGTCGCCATCGAAACGTTGATCCTTGACTCAGCCGCCGCACCTTTCGGAATGCGTTTTCCGCTGCTTCCCCGGTGCGTGCTGATCTGGTGCCAGCTTAGCTCTTATCCATACTTCGAGCGGCCCAAATCTCACGTTGTGGACGCAATTTCCCCTTTTGTGAATGACCCTGACGTGAGGTTGAGTTAATCTGCTCGAATCGGGCTGCGAGCGATCAAATGCGCATATGGCGGGGCCGGAAGCGCGGTGCCGGCGCGGTATGATATTTGAGGCCAACGCCGGGTGGGTGTCACTTTTGCCGTCCGGAGTTCCCCGGCTGTTGCACGATCCATCGGAACTGATCCTTTCGTGGCGTGCCCGGGCTGCGGGCCGCACGACCGGAGCTGCAAGCCAGCCTCAACTGCCATACAGAACGGGTGACTGCCACCGTGAGCACAACAGATACGCCGCTGAACGCATCCCGGGCCTCCGGTGCCGGGTTTGCCCGTAAGGCCAAGGCGTATCTCGCCCTCACCAAGCCCCGCGTCATCGAACTGCTGCTCGTCAGCACCCTGCCCACCATGATCTACGCCGAGCGGGGCTTCCCGTCCATCGGCCTGATCCTGGCCACCCTGGTGGGCGGCGCCTTCGCCGCCGGCAGTGCCGGAGCCTTCAACTGCTACATCGACCGGGATATCGACAAGCTGATGCACCGGACCGAGAACCGGCCGCTGGTCACCGGAGAGGTCACTCCCCGCGAGGCGCTGGTGTTCTCCTGGCTCCTGGGCGCGGCAGCCATCGCCATCCTGTGGTTTGGGGCCAACCCCCTCTCGGCCTGGCTTGGGCTGGGGGCCATCTTCTTCTACGTGGTCATCTACACCATGATCCTGAAGCGCCGCACTGCCCAGAACATCGTGTGGGGCGGCGCCGCCGGCTGCTTCCCGGTCCTCATCGCCTGGGCCGCCGTCACCAACTCCGTGGAGTGGCCCGCGGTCATCCTGTTCATGGTGATCTTCCTCTGGACCCCGCCGCACTATTGGCCGCTGTCCATGCGCTACGGCGAGGACTACCGCAACGCGAACGTTCCCATGCTCGGAGCCATTGCCGGCGCCAAGGTGGTTTCCGTCCAGGTGGTCCTCTACGCCTGGGCGATGGTGGCCTGCTCGCTGCTCATGATCCCTGCGGGCGGAGCCGGATGGGTGTACACGGCGACCGCCGTGCTTGCCGGCGCCTGGTTCCTTTACGAATCACACGCCCTGTATGCGCGGGCCCAGCGCGAAGACATCCCCGACAAGCGGGCCATGAAGGTCTTCCACGGGTCCATCAGCTACCTGACCCTGCTCTTCATCGCCCTGGCGGTCGACCCGTTCGTGGGGGCAGCGGTCGTGGGCGGCTGACGTCCCCAAAGCCGCCGCCTCCAGCCGGCCTCCACCCCACGGTGGAGGCCGGCTTTTTTGTTTTCCGGGGGAGTGCAGGAACGGGGGGCGTCCGGACGGCCGCGCCGGACCCGCATGACACCTTTGTCATATCCGTCACTTTTACTGTCATTGGGAATGACTGCGTGCTTACGGTGGAGCGGACCCTTCCCGCAATCAAAGGAGAACCATGGAAGCCCGTCCATCCGCCGTCCCTGCCCCCAGCCACAGCCCGCCGGGAGGAAGCCGGGGCCGCCGCCCCAGGTTCTCCCGTGCGCACTTTGCCCACCTGGGCGCCGACGTCCCGGCATCCCTGGTGGTCTTCCTCGTCGCCCTGCCGCTGTCGCTTGGCATTGCAGCCGCCTCCGGGGCGCCGATCATGGCTGGCCTCATCGCCGCCGCCGTCGGTGGGATCGTCGCGGGCAGCCTCGGCGGCTCGCCGCTCCAGGTGAGTGGACCCGCGGCCGGCCTGACTGTGGTGGTGGCCGGCCTGGTCCAGGAATTCGGCTGGCAGGTGACCTGCGCCATCACGGCCGCTGCCGGCGTCGTGCAGCTCCTGCTGGGCATCAGCAGGGTGGGCCGTGCGGCACTGGCGGTCTCGCCCGTTGTCGTCAAGGCCATGCTGGCCGGCATCGGCATCACCATCATCCTGCAGCAACTCCAGGTGCTGCTGGGGTCCGAGCCCGCCGGGTCCGCCCTCGAAAACCTCGTCGCACTTCCCGCGGCCATCACCAGCCTGGAGCTTCACGCAGCCCTGCTGGGACTGGCCGTCGTGGCGATCCTGCTGTGCTGGAAATTCACGCCGGCCGTGGTCCGGCGGATCCCCGGTCCGCTCGCCGCCGTTGCGGCCGGGACCGCCCTGTCCGTGGCCTTCGCGCCCGGCGTCGAACGCATCGCCCTGGATGGCTCGATCCTCGATGCCGTCGCCCTGCCGGAACTGCCCGACGGGAACTGGCGGGCCTTCACCTTCGCCGTCCTGACCATGGCACTCATCGCCAGCATCGAATCCCTGCTCTCCGCCGTAGCGGTGGACAAGATGCAGACCGGCCCCCGCACCAACCTCAACCGCGAACTCATGGGCCAGGGCGCGGCGAACATGGTCTCCGGCTCCCTGGGCGGGCTGCCGGTCACCGGGGTGATCGTCCGCAGCGCCACCAACGTCGAAGCCGGCGCCGCCACCCGCGCCTCCGCGGTACTGCACGGCGTCTGGGTCCTGGCCTTCTCGGCCCTGTTTGCCGGACTGATCCAGCTGATCCCCCTGGCGGTCCTGGCCGGGCTGCTGATCGTCATCGGTGCCCGCCTGATCAAGGTGGCCGACATCCGCACCAGCCTGCGCACCGGCGACCTTCCCATCTACGCCGTGACGCTGCTCTGCGTCGTGTTCCTGAACCTGCTCGAAGGGGTCATGATCGGCCTCGCCCTGGCCGCGGCCAGCGTGCTCTGGCGGATGCTCCGGACCGCCATCCACGCCCACGCGCCCGCCACGCCGTCGTCGTCCTGGCGTGTCACCATTGCCGGCTCGTGCAGCTTCTTTGCCCTTCCCCGGCTGAACGCCGTGCTGCAGTCCTTGCCCGCCGGAACCGGCGTCGTCGTCGAACTGAACGCGGATTACGTTGACCATGCCTTCCGCGAAGCACTGCTCGCCTGGCAGCTCCAGCACCAGGCCAGGGGAGGCTCGGTCCGCGTGGAGGAGCACGGGAACACGCTCTTCCAGGACGCGGAGCACCAGGCACCCCGGCGCGAGGAAGCGGCAGAGCTGCCGCTTCCGCCACGGTCCGCCCCGCTCCTGCTGGGCATCGACAAGTACCACCGCCGGTTCGCCAACCAGGTCCGTCCCCTGGTTCAGGACCTCACCGACGCCCAGAACCCCGACAGCCTGTTCGTGGCGTGTGTCGACTCGCGCGTGAACCCGAACCTGATCACCAGCAGCGGTCCCGGTGACCTGCTCACCCTCCGGAACATCGGCAACGTGGTGTGCAGCGACGGCCGGGACAGCTCGATCGATTCCGCCCTCTCCTTCGCGGTCAAGGCCCTGGCGGTGGACTCCATCGTTATCTGCGGCCACTCGAACTGCGGCGCCATGAAGGCAGTGCTGGGCGAGGCGTCCGGGGAGGACATCAGCTCCCTCGGTTCCGGCTTCGACGCCTGGCTCGACCACGCACGGCCACGCCACCTGGAACTGCTGGCAGGGCACCCGGTCGGCAGGCAGGCCGCCGAGGCGGGATACACCACGGTGGACCAGCTGGCGATGGTCAACATCGCCGTGCAGCTGGGCAAGCTGGACAACCACCCCGTGACGGGCCCTGCCCTGGCGGACGGACGCGTCCAGGCGATGGGCCTGTTCTACGACATCGCCACTGCCCGGGTCCTGCACATCACGGCTGGCGGCATCGAACACCTTGACCCGGCCTGTACAGCCGGTCTGGACGCCGTGCCGGCGCCGTGACGGGCCGGTAGGCGGGACGGTCCAACTACCCAGGCAAAAACCAGGTGCCCCGGTTCCACAACGGAACCGGGGCACCTGGCGCAGGGGCATGGACTACTGCACGGGGCTGGACCGGGCGACGTCCCACGCGTTCGTCGCCGCCGCCATGAGCAGGGCGGCGCCCAGCATGTGTGCCGCCACGAGCAGGGCTGGAATGCCGTTGTAGTACTGAGTGAAGCCAATGACCGCCTGGAGCACGGTCACCGCCAGAAGTGCCAGGACTGCGGTCCGGAAGGGCCCGGTGATCCGGCGCCGGAATACGAGGACCAGCGCCACGAGGGTCCCGGCCGTGACCAGGTACGCCGGGACGGCGTGGATGTGCGAGAACAGGTCCCAGTCCAGGTCGTTGCGCGGCGCGTCGGCGTCACCTGCGTGCGGTCCCGCGCCCGTCACCACCACGCCCAGCATCACTGCGGCGGCGGAGAAAAGCGCGACGGCGGCCGTCACCGGGCGCAGCACGCCCGGCAGGGCGGCAGGCCGGGCGGACAGGAAGCGGCCGGTCCGCCCGTAGGCGCGGTTCACGAGCAGGGTGGCGAACACGACCAGGGCCATGGAGACCAGGAAGTGCAGCCCCACCACCCAGGGGTTGAGGTTGGTCAGCACGGTGATGCCGCCGATCACGGCCTGGGCCGGGATGCTGCCCAGCAGGCCGAGGGCCAGCAGGAAAAGGTCCTTGCGTTCCTTCCGGAGGTTCCACAGGTACACCAGCATCAGGGCCGCCACGGCAGCCAGGGCGAACGTCAGCAGCCGGTTTCCGAATTCAATGAAGCCGTGGATACCCATCTCTGGGGTATTGACCAGCGAGTCGGAGGTGCAGCGGGGCCAGGTGGGGCAGCCCAGCCCGGAGGCTGTGAGGCGGACCGCGCCGCCGGTGACCACCAGGAGGGTCTGGCCGATCAGGGAGGCAACGGCGAGGCCGCGGATACGGGCGTCCACAGTGTGCGGCAGGCGTGAAGCCAGCCGGCCGGCCAGCTGGGGAAGGCGTGAAGCCGTGCTCACAATGATCTCAATTCCACTTGAACCAACGGATGGCTGCTGCCCCGGCGATGACCGTCCAGAGCAGCAGGATGAGGGCGGCGCCGCCGTTCACGGCCCCGCCAAGGAAAGCGGCACGCATCGACTCGCCCAGCGCGCCGGAGGGCAGGTAGTGCACCACCGCCTGTGCCGCGGCCGGCAGCCTCGTTGCGGGGATGACGATGCCGCCCATGGCCCCGAGGAGGATCCACAGCAGGTTGGTGATGGCCAGGGTTGCCTCGGGGCGCACCGTGCCGGCCACCAGGAGTCCCAGCGCCGTGAAGGCCGCCGCGCCCAGGGCCAGCAGTGCCAGCCCGGGGAGCCAGCCCCCGGGCACCGGCTGCCAGCCCAGTGCGAGCGCCACCAGGCCGACCACCACAACCTGCAGGCAGAGGACCGCCAGGACGGAGAGCACCTTGCCGGCGATCAGGCCGCCGCGGCCCAGGGGAGTGGTGGACAGGAACCGCAGGACCCCGTAGCGCCGGTCGAATCCGGTGGCGATGCCCTGGCCGGTGAAGGCGGTGGACATGGCGCACAGGGCCAGGATCCCCGGAACGGCCACGTTGATGCGGCTCGAACCCATCCCATCCAGGAAAGGGGTGACGGTCAGCCCCACCAGCGCCAGCAGCGGCAGCACGATCGCGAGGATCAGTTGCTCGCCGTTCCGCAGCATGGTCAGTGCCTCGTACTTTCCCTGCAGCAGGACACGGCGCAGCAGGGAGGCGGGCTGCTGGGTTTCCTGCGTGGCGGCCGGGCTCATCGGATGTCCTTTCCTGAAATATCCAAAAAGACGTCTTCAAGGCTACGCGCCTGGAGGCTCATTGACGCCGGCATGATGCCCTGCTGTTCCCACCACCGGGCGAGGGCTGCAAGATGGCCGGGGGTCAGGGCACCGGTCACCGTGTAGCTGCCGGCCCGGGGTTCGGAGACATCGACGCCCTCCGGAAGTACCTTCGCGGGGTCAAGTCCCGGCGGCGCCTCGAACACCAGGGTCCTGATGTGCTCGGCACCCTGCTCCGCGGCGGGGTGGTGCTGCAAAAGCTCCTGGACGGTCCCTTCGGCAACGTTGCGTCCGCCGTCGATGATGTAGACGTAGTCCGCCAGCCGCTGCGCGTCGTCCATCAGGTGGGTGGTGAGGATGATGCCCATGCCACCATCGCGGAGTTCGGCAATCAGGTCGAACACGAGCTGCCGCGACTGCGGATCAAGGCCCGCGCTGGGCTCGTCAAGGAAGAGCACCTCCGGCCGGCCGATCAAGGCGGCGGCCAGGGCGAGGCGCTGCTTCTGGCCGCCCGAGAGGCGGCGGACGCTGGTCCTGCTGAAGGTGTCGATGCCAAGCCGCCCCACCAGGTCCTCCACCGGCCAGGGGCGGGCATACAGCCCGGCGATGTGCCGCAGCAGCGGCAGGGGACGGGCCGACGGCGGGAGGCCGCCGTCCTGCAGCATCACGCCTACCCGGGAGCGCAGGTCCGCCCCGGCCGTGGCAGGGTCCTGGCCCAGCAGGGAGATGCTGCCGCCGCTGCGCTTCTGCAGGCCCTGGGCGCACTCCAGGGTGGTGGTCTTCCCCGCACCGTTGGCCCCCAGCAGGGCGGTCACCTGGCCCGGTTCCGCAACGAGGGAAACGCCGCTGACCACCCGGAGCATCTTTCCGTCGAGGCTGGAGAGGGGGCCTACGTCCTTGATCAGCCCATGGATGGACAGGACAGGGGATTGGGGGGATCGCACCCCAGTATTCTACGGGATGTAGTATTTACCGCCGTCCGCCCTGCGGCCGCTGCGCCGGGTGCCGCACCGAAGGTCAGCCTGTCCTTACTGGAGTGCGGGAGTAAATTACGACATGATTGTGTTGTGTATTCCATGACCAACGCTACTGCTGTGCCCGTCGCCGGGCCCGGTGCTGTCGCATCCAGCCCCGTGGCTGATGCCGACGAGCGCACCCGCGACCGCGTCCTGTCGGCAGTCCTGGAACACGGCCCCGTCAGCGCGGCCGAACTCGGCGACATGCTGGGATTCACCCCCGCGGCCGTGCGCCGCCACCTCGACCACCTGTCGCGCGCGGGCGTGATCGAAGTGAAGAGGATCGCCAAACCGGGTGCCGGCGCGGGCCGTCCCGCCCGCCGCTACGTCCTCAGCTCCCAGGGCCAGTCCAGCCTGGGCAACGACTACCTGGACATCGCCGCCCTGGCGCTCCAGCAGCTGCAGAAGGTCGCAGGCCCCGACGCTGTCCGCGCCTTCGCCGTCGAGCGCTTCGCCGACATGGAAAAGCGCTACGCACCGGAAATCGAGAAGGCCGGGCCCGATATCCGCGACCGCGCAGCGGCGTTGTCGGCTGCCCTGAGCCGGGACAACTTTGTCGCTTCCACAGCCTCCATCGAAGCCAAGGCCCCGCTGCCTGCCGCACTGTCCAGCGTGCAGCTGTGCCAGGGCCACTGCCCCATCCAGCAGCTCGCGGCCCGCTTTCCCGTCTTCTGCGACGTCGAGACCGAGGTCTTCTCGCGGCTGGTCGGAGTGGACGTCCGGCGGCTCTCCACCCTGGCCCGCGGCGGCCACGTGTGCACCACCCACATTCCTACAGGCAGGCTGTCTGCCAGGCCGGCCACCGTGCCGGCGGCAGCCCCCGCCAGCCTGGATGAAGTAACCAACCATCAGCAAGAAAGGCCGTGATGACGGACCAACTATCAGAGAAAGCAGTAGCCGAAAACACTGTGATCTCGGAGATTCTGGAAAAGAATCCCGAGCTGCACGGCATCGGCAACTATGAGTACGGCTGGGCCGACAAGAACGACGTCGGCGCCAATGCACGGCGTGGTCTCGATGAAGAGGTAGTCCGGGACATTTCGGCCAAGAAGAGCGAACCCGAATGGATGCTTGACCTGCGCCTGAAGGGCCTGAAGTACTTCGACCGCAAGCCCATGCCCACCTGGGGTGCAGACCTCTCCGGCATCGACTTCGACAACATCAAGTACTTTGTCCGCTCCACCGAGAAGCAGGCCGCCACCTGGGAGGACCTGCCCGAGGACATCCGCAACACCTACGAGAAGCTGGGTATCCCGGAAGCCGAGCGCAGCCGCCTCGTCTCCGGTGTCGCTGCCCAGTACGAATCCGAAGTGGTGTACCACCAGATCCGCGAGGACCTCGAAGCCCAGGGGGTGATCTTCCTGGACACCGACACCGCCCTGAAGGAACACCCGGAGATCTTCCAGGAGTACTTCGGCACCGTCATCCCCGTCGGCGA
The DNA here is from genome assembly GCF_054890965.1 of Arthrobacter sp. C152. NCBI lineage: Bacteria > Bacillati > Actinomycetota > Actinomycetes > Micrococcales > Micrococcaceae > Arthrobacter > Arthrobacter sp. C152. The sequence continues at coordinate 33,499 of NZ_JBTZSU010000034.1, read as the reverse complement.
CAACAAGTTCGCGTCGCTGAACACCGCCGTGTGGTCCGGCGGCTCCTTCGTGTACGTCCCCAAGGGCGTCCACGTGGAAATCCCGCTGCAGGCCTACTTCCGCATCAACACCGAGAACATGGGCCAGTTCGAGCGGACCCTGATCATCGCCGACGAGGACTCCTACGTCCACTACATCGAAGGCTGCACCGCGCCGATCTACACCTCGGACTCGCTGCACTCCGCCGTCGTCGAGATCATCGTGAAGAAGGGCGCCCGCGTCCGGTACACCACCATCCAGAACTGGTCGAACAACGTCTACAACCTGGTGACCAAGCGCGCCGTCTGCGAAGCGGGCGCCACCATGGAGTGGATCGACGGCAACATCGGTTCCAAGGTGACCATGAAGTACCCGGCCGTCTACCTCGTGGGCGAGCACGCCAAGGGTGAGACCCTGTCCATCGCGTTCGCCGGCGAGGGCCAGCACCAGGACACCGGATCGAAGATGGTGCACATCGCGCCGAACACCAAGAGCTCCATCATCTCCAAGTCGGTAGCCCGCGGCGGCGGCCGTGCAGCATACCGCGGCCTGGTCCAGGTCCGCGAAGGCGCCAAGCACTCCGCCAACACGGTCCGCTGCGACGCCCTGCTGGTGGACACCATTTCGCGCTCCGACACCTACCCGTACATCGACATCCGCGAGGACGATGTCCAGCTGGGACACGAGGCAACCGTCTCCCGCGTCAGCGAGGAACAGCTGTTCTACCTCATGTCCCGCGGCATGCCCGAGGACGAGGCCATGGCCATGATCGTGCGCGGCTTCATCGAGCCGATCGCCCGTGAACTGCCCATGGAATACGCCCTTGAGCTGAACCGCCTCATCGAACTCCAGATGGAAGGATCCGTCGGTTAATGACTGCCGAAGCAACTACTGAAAAGGCGCGCATCGGCGCACCGTCGATCGCCGGCTTCACCGAGGAGGGCGAGCAGCTCGTCGCCTCCAAGGTGGACCGCCACCACAGCCACGGCGTCCAGGTCATGGCCTCCCGCGCGGAGCGCCTGACCAGCCACGACGTGGCCGACTTCGCCCTGCCCAACGGCCGCGAAGAGGAATGGCGTTTCACCCCGGTCCGCGAACTGGCGAACCTGCTCTCCGACGCCGCCTCGGACGCCGGCGCCCTCGGCGTATCCGTGGACGCCCCCGCAGCGGTGGCGCAGCGTCTGCTGCGCGCCGGCGAGGCCCCCCGCGGCGCCACCCTGGTCCCCGCGGACCGGGCCGCCGTCGTCGCCTCCGCCAACACGGAGGAAGCCCAGCTCATCTCCATCCCGGAGAACGCCGAGCTGGACGCTCCCGTACGCCTGGTCCTGACCGGCAACGGCGCGGGCCGCCGCACCAACTCACACCACGTGATCGAGGCCGGTGCGAACAGCCGCGCCGTCGTCATCATCGAACACGACGGCTCCGCCGACCACAACGGCAACGTCGAGATCCTGGTCCGCGAAGGCGCCCAGCTCACGGTCGTCTCCGTGCAGCTCTGGGAAGACGACGCCAAGCACCTGGCCCAGCATGACGCCGAGGTGGGCAAGGACGCCGTCTACAAGCACATCGCCGTCTCCCTGGGCGGCAAGATCGTGCGCCTGAACTCCAACGTCCGCTTCGCCGGTGAGGGCGCCGAGGCCGAGCTCCTGGGCCTCTACTTCGCCGACGCCGGGCAGCACCTGGAACACCGCTCCTTCGTGGACCACAACGTGCCCAACTGCACCTCCAACGTCCTGTACAAGGGTGCGCTGCAGGGCAAGGGCGCGCACACGGTCTGGGTTGGCGACGTCCTCATCCAGAAGCAGGCCGAAGGCACCGACTCGTACGAGAAGAACCAGAACCTGGTCCTGACCGACGGCTGCCGCGCGGACTCCGTGCCGAACCTCGAGATCGAGACCGGCCTGATCGAGGGCGCGGGCCACGCCAGCGCCACCGGCCGCTTCGACGACGAGCACCTGTTCTACCTGATGGCCCGCGGCATTCCCGAGGACGTCGCGCGCCGCCTGGTGGTCCGCGGCTTCCTCAACGAGATCATCCAGCAGATCAAGGTCCCGGCCCTCGAAGAGCGCCTGACCGAGGCTGTGGAACGCGAACTCGCGGCCACCGACAACTAACGACAGGCAGGCAGGAACGTATGAGCGGGACACCCAAGGGCGAGCTGGTCTGCAGCGCCAATGACATCAAGGTCAAGCAGGCGCTGCGCATCCTGGTCGACGGCTACCCGGTAGCCGTCGTCCGGGATTCGATGGGCGATATCCATGCCATCGGCGACACCTGCTCGCACGCGGACATTTCGCTGTCCGAAGGCGACGTGGAAGGCTGCGCCATCGAGTGCTGGGGCCACGGCTCCCAGTTCGACCTGCGCAGCGGCCAGCCGCTGCAGCTTCCCGCCTACGATCCCGTTCCGGTGTTCGCCGTCGAGCTCGACGGCGACGACGTCTACGTGGACGTCACCAACGTTTTGAACGGCGCGGCAGTAACCAACTACTGAGCGCCGGCAGCACAGACTTACGAGCAAAAGAAAGAAGCGCATGTCAACTCTTGAGATCAAGGACCTGCACGTCAGCATTGAGACGGAACAGGGCACCAAGGAGATCCTGAAGGGCGTCAGCCTGACCATCCGCACCGGCGAGACCCACGCGATCATGGGCCCCAACGGTTCGGGCAAGTCCACCCTGGCCTCCACCATCGCCGGCCACCCCCGCTACACCGTCACCCGCGGCACCATCACCCTGGACGGCGAAGACGTCCTGGCGATGAGCGTGGACGAGCGCGCCCGCGCCGGCGTCTTCCTGGCCATGCAGTACCCGGTCGAGGTCCCCGGCGTCACCATGACCAACTTCCTGCGCACCGCCAAGACCGCAATCGACGGCGAAGCACCCAAGCTGCGTACCTGGACCAAGGACGTCAAGGACGCCATGGAGAAGCTGCGCATCGACGCCGACTTCGCCCAGCGCAACGTTAACGAAGGCTTCTCCGGCGGCGAGAAGAAGCGCGTGGAGATCCTGCAGCTGGAACTCTTCAAGCCCAAGTTCGCCGTCCTGGACGAGACCGACTCCGGCCTGGACGTTGACGCGCTCAAGATCGTGTCCGAGGGCGTCAACCGGGCACACGCCGAGGGCAACATGGGCACCCTGCTCATCACGCACTACACGCGTATCCTGCGATACATCAAGCCTGACTTCGTCCACGTCTTCGTGGACGGCCAGGTTGTCGAAGAGGGCGGCCCCGAGCTCGCCGACCGCCTTGAGGAAGAAGGCTACGACCGCTACGCCAAGGGCGCCGGCGCAGCCAGCATCGCGGCCGCCACCGCAGCACAGGCCTAGTAAGGACCAGTCATGACCGAAATCACGCCGGGCCGTACGGCCCTGGAGGACGTCGAAGAGGCGCTCAAGGACGTCATCGACCCCGAGCTTGGGGTCAACGTGGTGGACCTCGGGCTGCTGTACGGCCTGAAGTACTCCGACGACGACGGCGCGCTGCTGATCGACATGACGCTCACCACCGCCGCCTGCCCGCTCACCGACGTGCTCGAGGAGCAGGTGGGCAAGGCCCTGGACGGCGTCGTGGACGACTGGCGCCTGAACTGGGTCTGGATGCCGCCGTGGGGTCCGGAACGGATCACCGACGACGGCAAGGACCAGATGCGGGCCCTCGGCTTCAACATCTAGGTTCCTTTAGTACGACGACGGCGGGTCACCTTCCTTGTGGAGGGTGACCCGCCGTCGTCGTAACCTCATCCGTTGCTCCGTAACTGCCGTTTTGACCCTTCAAAAGGGCCGTTACGGAGCAATCGATGGGGGATTAGAGGGTGCCGGCGCTGAAGGTGTCGCACTGCTTGAGGTCGCCTGACTGGTAGCCCTGCAGGAACCAGCGCTGGCGTTCCTCGCTGGAACCGTGGGTCCAGCCTTCCGGGGAGACCCGGCCCGTCGCGGCCTTCTGGATCCGGTCATCGCCGACGGACGCTGCCGCTGACAGGGCATCGCTGACGTCCTGCTGCGTCAGGGGCTCCAGGTAGGGCTGCCCGGTGTCCGGGTTCGGCGTCGTGGAAGCGTATTTGGCCCACAGGCCGGCGTAGCAGTCGGCCTGGAGTTCTGTGCGGACGGAGCCTGACTCCGGGCCCTGCGGGTCCTGCTGCGCCCGGTTCAGGTCGCCCAGCAGGTTCTGCACATGGTGCCCGAACTCGTGCGCCACCACGTATTCCTGCGCCAGCGGGCCGCCGGAGGAACCGAACCGGTCCACGAGTTCCTGGAAGAAGCCAGGATCGAAGTACGCGGTGGTGTCGGTGGGGCAGTAGAAGGGCCCCACCTCCGAGGTCGCCGCGCCGCAGCCGGTGTTGGTGCCGCCGCTGAAGATCACTGCCTCGGGCCGCGGATACTGCACGTTGTACTGCTTCAGGTAGCCGGGCCAGAACGCGTTGAGGCTGTTGACCGTGCCGGTGATCCTGCAGTCCAGGCGCGCATCAGCATCCGCACCCGTACTGCAGGCCGGCGCCGTGCCCTGGGACTGTCCGCCGGTGTCGCCGCCGGTCAGGCCACCGAGCATGTTGGGATTAATGCCCAGCAGGAGCGCAACGAGCAGCACCAGGCCTCCGCCGATCCCGCCGCCAACCTTCACTCCCCGGCCCATGCCGCGCCGGTCCTGGACCTGGGACGGATCCAGCTGCACGTTGTCGTTGAAACTCATAAAGTCACAATACCCATGGGCCCGCGGCTCAATCCGTGCAGGCCGGTAAAGTTGGTGCGTGCCTTTCCTGAACAGAATCCAGCGCTGGGCGGAACAGCGGCCCCACGACACCGCCGTCGTGGTCGGCGGCCGCCGCCTCGACTGGGCCGGGCTGCGGGACCAGGCCGCGGACCTGGTGCCGGAAGCGAAATCGGTCACGACCCTGTGTGAAGCGAATTCGGTGGACTTCGCAGTACAGTTCGCGGCCGCGGTGGCGGGCGGCCGGCAGTGCGCCGTCCTGGACCCCGCCTGGCCCGTGGCCCTGCAGGAGGACATCGCCCGGCGCGTGGAGGCGTACGCTGCCGCGGCGCCCGTGTCTCCGGACGACGCCTTGGACGACGGCGCACCGGAAACCAGCTTCCTCATTGGCCTGACCTCCGGAACCACGTCCATTCCCAAGGCCTTCACCCGGTCCCGCCGGTCCTGGCAGCAGTCCTTTGACGCTTCCATCGAATTTTTCGGACTCCGCCAGGAGGATGTGACGCTCGCCCCGGGGCCGCTGGCGGCGAGCCTGAACCTTTACGCCCTGGCCGAATGCCTGTACGCCGGCTCCGAGTTCCAGGCCCTCGAAGCCTTCGACGTCGGCGACGTCCACGCGGCCATTACCCACGACCGGGTCACCCGGCTGGTCCTGGTCCCCACCATGCTGCGCATGCTCAGCGAACGGGGCATGACCGGATGCGTTGACGCCTCCGGCATCCGCACCATCATCTGCGCCGGGTCCAAGCTCGATGCACGCACCCTGGAGGCAGCGCGCCGGTGGGCACCCAACGCCACGATCTACGAATACTACGGCGCCTCCGAGCTGAGTTTCGTCTCCGGCACGGGACTTGTCGCCGGGCAGCTGGCTGCCGGCGGCACCGGGATTGGCCGCCCGTTCCCGGGTGTCGATGTCCGGATCCTGGACGACGACGGCGCGCAACTGCCGGACGGGGAGTACGGCAACATCTGCGTCCGCAGCGGCATGGTCAGCAACGGGTACCTGTGGGGCGATGACGGTGAGGCGCTGCGGTCTTTCGATGGCTGGTACACAGTGGGGGACCAGGGCTACCTTGAGGCCGGCGAACTGCACATCCTGGGCCGCCGGGCGGACATGATCCTCACCGCGGGCAGGAACGTGTACCCGCACGAGGTGGAGCTGGCGCTGGCCGCTGTGCCCGGCGTCGGCGCGGCGGTGGCGGCGGGGATGCCTGATGACCTGCGTGGCCAACGGGTGGTTGCGGGTGTGGTTCCTTCCCAGGGCGGGATCACCGCCACCCAGCTGCGCGCGGGGCTGGAGAGCCTCCTTGCCCGGGACAAGCGGCCCTTGCAGTATTTCCTCCTGTCCGAGCTTCCCGTCACCGACCGCGGAAAGGTCAGCCGGAACCTGCTGCTGGACTGGATCGACTCCCGTGACCCCAGGGTGCGCCTCCTTGGAAGCTGAACTGCTTCCCCCCGAACGGCAGCCGGTCATCATCGCCGCGCTGCGCACCCCGGTCTGCCGCACCAACGGGGCCCTGCGGACGCTGCGGGCACACCAACTCCTGGCCCCCGTGCTGCGCCGGCTCGTCTCCAGCTGCGGGCTGGACCCCGCATCCGTTGACGACGTCGTGATCGGCAACGCCGTGGGCGGCGGCGGGAACGTGGCCCGGCTGGCACTGCTGGAGGCGGGACTCCCGGTCGGCGTGCCGGGCCTGACGGTTGACCGGCAATGCGGTTCGGGGCTGGACGCCATCGTCCTGGCGGCGCGGCTCGTTGCCGCCGGCGGCAACCCGCTGTACCTGGCAGGTGGTGTGGAAAGCACCAGCACGGCGCCCCTGCGTGCCCACCGGAAGGACGACGGCGGCCCGGAGTTCTACAGCCGCGCCCAGTTCGTGCCGGAGAGCTTTGGCGACCCGGACATGGGCGTGGCCGCGGAGACGGTGGCGCGCGACTATGGCGTCGGCCGGGACCGGCAGGACGCGTTCGCCCTGGCAAGCCACCACAAAGCCCTCGCCGCCGCGGCGGCTGGCCTGTTCGAAGGCGAACTGGTGCCCCTGGCCGTAAACGATGCCACGGTAGCGGCGGATGACGGCCCGCGCCGCGGCCTGAACCAGGGCGTCATGGCCCGGTTCCCCGCCGCCTTCGTACCCGGGGGAACTGTCACCGCCGGGAACTCATGCTTTGACGCGGACGCCGCGTCCGCCGTCGTCGTCACCTCCCTGGAACGGGCCCGCCGACTGGGCGCCGCCGACGCCCTGCTGGTGCGCGGGACGGGAACCGCCGGCGTCGCCCCCGCCGTGCTGGGGATCGGCGCTGCCGTGGCCGCCCGGGACGTGCTGGCCGCGGCAGGAGTGACGGCGGCCCAGGTGGACCTGGTGGAATTCAACGAGGCCTTCGCATCACAGACCCTGGCCTGCCTTGACCACGTGGGGTTCGGGTCCGGGCGGGCGAACCTGGACGGCGGGGCCCTGGCCCTGGGCCATGCCTATGGCGCATCCGGGGCCGTGCTGGTGACGCGGCTGCTGGCGCAGGCGCGCAGGCGGAAGGTGCAGGGGACCCTGGCGCTGGCCATGATCAGCATGGCCGGCGGCATGGGGACCGCTGCCCTGCTGGAGTACCGGCCGCTGGCGTCCGGCTGACGCTTGCAGCGCCTCAGTTCTCCGCTTCGCCGAGCCCCCGGGCGGCGAGCGCTTCGCCCGTCTGCCTCGCGTACGCCACCGAGGTGATGAACACGGGCAGGACCAACGCCCGCGGGTTCCGCTCCAGCCCACGGGCCCGGGCGGAATCCCGGACATCCGAGAACGTGCCCGCGATGTAGGGGATGCTCCGCAGCATGATGCCGATGGTCAGGGCGAAGCGCTCCGGATCCGCGCCCAGCGGCTTGAACGGACCCACGGCTTTGACCACGCCGTCCAGAAGCTGCTGGACCGGGGTGGTGGCGGTGAGCAGCGAAGCGGCAACAACGCAGACAAGGATATTCAGGACGATCCGGGCGGCAGTGGGCGCGCCCAGCTGCCACCACTGGAACAGGCCGATCACCAGCAACACCGCCGCGAGGGGACGGACCGCACGCCACAGGCGCTTCACGCCGGCACCGGTCAGCAGGAATAGGCCGCAGAGGACACCCAGCATGGCAGCGGAGATCCGCCAGTCCACGATGATGAAGGACGCCAGGCCGCAGGCGAAGACGAGGAGGAACTTCAATCCCAGCGGGCAGCGGTGGATGAGCGAATCGCCCGGCACATAGTTGGCCAGCAGGAAGCCGTGGCCCCTCACCGGGAATCCCATCCCTCGGAGCCCAGTCCTTCCAGGCACCAGGACCGGTAGGCGGCAACGGCCTCCGCCGGGGCACCATCGAACGTAACCCGGCCCTGGTCGATGACCAATACCCGGTCCATGTCCAGGGCGAGGTCAAGGTCGTGGGTGGACATGATGACCTGTTGGTCCAGGCCCGCCAGGGTCCGGCGGAGCAGTTCCCGGTTGCGCAGGTCCAGCAGCGTGGAGGGCTCATCCAGCACCAGGATTTTCGGGTCCACGGCGAGTACGGCGGCGAGCGCCATCAGCTGCCGCTCGCCGCCGGAGAGCTCATAGATGCTCTGGTCGGCCAGGGGCAGCAGGCCAAGGCGTTCGAGAGCGGCCTCGGCGTGGGCGTGGCGCTCGGCGCCGTTGCGCACCGAACGCCGCAGGGAGAGTTCCACGTCCTCCCTGCCGGTGGGCATCACCAGCTGGGACAGCGGATCGGTGAAGACGAAGCCGACATTCCGGCGGACCTTCCGCACGGCACGCACTGTATCGTCGCCGTCGACAGTGACCGCGCCCGCAGTGGGCTGGATGAGTCCGTTGACCAGGCGCAGCAGCGTGGACTTGCCGGATCCGTTGGCTCCGATCACGCCAACCCGGGCTTCATCCAGGCGCAGGTTGACGGATTCGAGCAGGACTTTGGGCTGCGGGTTGTTGTCCTGTTCGACGGCGACGGCCGCCTGGTCAAAGATCACTGCAGGCATGTGCCGGGTCCTAGGCCTTCCCGGCCGGGGCCGCGGGACGGCGTACACGGCGGACCAGGACGTCGGGGAAGGCCCGGTGGAGGGCGACGGCGATGGCGGCGGCGAGGACGTTCTTGATGATGTCCCCCGGGTAGAAGATCAGGTCACTGAAGAACGCCTGGCCGAGCGTGGCTTTGGAGTTCAGGGCGATGCCGAGGATACCCAGCGAGTGCACCACCACGACGCTGGTGGCGGTGGCGGAGAGGAAAAACCACAGGGCCCGTGCCTTGGTGGTCCGGCGGATCACCATCGTGGCCAGCCAGCCCACGATGCCGGCCGCGATGGGGAAGGCAATGATGTACCCGGCGGAAGGCCCGGCCAGGATTCCCAGCCCGCTGCGGCCCTGGCTGAAGATGGGCAGGCCGGCGAGGCCCAGCAGCGTGTAGAGGCCGACGGCGGCGAACCCGCGGGCGGGTCCCAGCACCAGGCCGGTCAGCATCACCGCCAGGGTCTGGAAGGTGATGGGGACGCCGAAGCCGTTCAGGGCCAGTCCGGGCACCAGGGCTGCGCCGGCCACCAGGGCGGCGAAGACCGCGATCAGTCCGAGGTCGGTGCCGTTCCAGCGGCGGCGGTCGGTGCGGGGACTGTTCTGTGTGGGGGTGTCGGTGTTGCTCATGGCGGTCCTGTCGGGGTTGTACAAACGGAATCTAGGGTACCGCCGACGTTACCGGCGCCGGGGTGGCCCCATTTTGTAGGGCGCCTACTAAAGCGGCGTGGCCATGCTGACGGCTGGGCACAAATGCGGCACCGCCGGGCTGCCTGTCTTTGCGCCTGCACAGGGGAGCGCCGCTCAGGCGGGGGCCAGCGGCAGCACCAGCAGGTAGCCGGCGGGGAGGTTGCTGCTCCACCGCCGGGGCTCGCGCACCACGAACTGGGTGGCCAGCTGTTCCGGGCTCAGCAGGCTGTTGGGCGGAGGCGAGGGGCCCCACTGCCCGCTGCCGTAGGGGTAGAGCGGATCCAGGACATGGATGCCGGTCACGGTGAAGTCCGCGAACTGGCGGGGATCGCCCACCGATTCGAATCCACTCATTACCCACGCGTGGCGGCCGCTCCACATGACCAGCCCCACCGGCCTGCCTGTCGCAGTCATGGCGCCGGCGGCGGTGCGCAGTGCGGTGGCGTAGTCGGCGATGCTGACCACGCCGTAGCCACCCATCCCGGACTGGGTCAGGACCTCTGCCCAGCCATACGGGTTGGCACCGTTGAACGAGTCTGACGAGCGTGCCCGCGCCATCTGCCAGAGGTCGCCCTGCTGGGTGGGATCGGACCACGTGGCCGTTCCCGTGGCATCCGCCAGGTTGTGCGCCATCTGGATGCTCGCCGCGACGCACCAGTCGAACGTGTACTGCGGTACGAAATCGCCGTCCTGGTAGAGGTTGAGGGCGAACGGCTGGGGGACCGGAGGTTGGGCGGGTGCCGGGGGAGGAGCGGCAACGGTGGATGGGGCCGGGGACGGCGGGGTGCTGGTGCCCACCGCCGTGGCGGCGGAGGTGGCCGGTGCGACGGTGGCGGCCTCGTCGAGGCTGACGGCGGGTGTGCAGCCCGACAGGAGGCCGGCCAGGAGGGCGGACCAGGCCACAAGGCGAAAACCGGCGCCAGTCATGATCTGCCCAGTTTAATCCTCAGAACGCGTAGCGGATACGGCAGTAGGGCGCAATTTCGCCGATGAGCTTCGTGAGCTGGTTGACGTACCGGGCCTTGGTTCCGGAGCGGTAGCGGACGTTGGTGAAGCCGTTGGACGACACTTTCGCTTCCTGCAGGTCCGGGCGCCACAGGACACGCTCGGCCTGCGGATGCCACCCCAGGTTGACCTGGTGCAGTTGCTCGTTGTGGGTGAGGAAGATGATTTCCGCAGCGAGCTGGGCCTTCGCGGCGGGGCTCAGCACCGCGTCGAGCTCGCGCAGCAGTTCCGCCCAGTCGCTGAGCCAGGTGTCCGTAACGATGACGGGGGAGAAGTTCACGTGCACCTCATACCCGGCGTCGACGAAGTCGTTGATGGCTGCCATGCGCCCGGACACCGGTGAGGTCCTGACGTCCACCGATTTCGCCAGCTGCGCCGGCATGAGCGAGAAGCGGATCCGCGTGTGTCCGCCGTGGTCCCAGTCCAGCATTGCCGGGTTGACGAACTTGGTGGCGAACGACAGCTTGGCGTTGGGCAAATCACGGAAGAGCGTCACCAGGTCTTCCACGTTGTCGCTGATCAGCGCATCCACGGAGCAGTCGCTGTTTTCCCCGATGTCGTACACCCAGAGCCAGGGGTCGCACTGGTTTGGCTCCAGTTTCAGGCCCTGACGGGTGGCATGCCGCTCCACCGCCCGGGCGATCTGGTCGATGTTCGCGAACACCGTGACCGGGTTGCTGTAGCCCTTGTGCCGTGGTACGTAGCAGTAGGCGCAGGCCATGGCGCACCCGTTCGCCGTCGAGGGGGCGATGAAGTCCGCGGAACGGCCGTTGGGTTTGACGGTCAGGGCTTTCTTGACACCGAGGACCAGCGCTTCTGTCTTGATCCGGGACCAGCGGGGCACGTTCGTCTCGTCGCCGTGAACCTCCGGAATGTTCCAGTGGTTTTCGACCAGGACGACGTCGGCTTCGGGCCAGCGTTCCACAATCTCCCTGCCCCGGGGAAGGTCCAGGGCAGCCTGCTGCGCGTAAATACGCCGGATCTGCAGCAGGCGGTCGAAGTCCATGGGTCCATTCTCGATGGATGCTGGCCTCCCGGGGGCAGTTTAAGCCCTGGGCGTCCGCCCCGGCAGGCCGCCGTCGTTGGTTTAGGCGGACCAACGGTAGACTGGGGCAGGCCGTTCTGCCGCCCATTGCCGCCCACGCTCCTGACGCCACGGGGGTGGCGGCCCACCCCTTTGCTGAAAGGCTTTACCTGCTGTGATTACTGTCCAGGATCTTGAACTGCGTGCCGGCGCCCGCCTCCTGATGGACCAGGTGAGCTTCCGCATCGACAAGGGGGACAAGATCGGGCTGGTCGGCCGCAACGGCGCCGGCAAGACCACGCTCACCCGGGTCCTTGCGGGCGAGGGCCTCCCGGCGGCCGGGAAGGTCACCCGCAGCGGCGAGATCGGCTACCTGCCCCAGGACCCGCGCACCCCGGACATGGATCAGCTGGCCCGCGACCGGATCCTTTCCGCACGCGGCCTGGACATTGTCGTCGGCAAACTGCGCAAGGCCCACGACGAGATGGCCAGCGAGAACGCCGATGTCCAGCGCAAGGCCATGAACCGTTACGACCGGCTGGAGTCCGAATTCCTGGCGGCCGGCGGCTACGCGGCGGAAGCCGAAGCTGCTTCGATTTGCTCCAACCTTGCCCTCCCTGACCGCCTCCTGAACCAGCCACTCAAGACACTGTCCGGCGGGCAGCGCCGCCGCGTGGAGCTCGCCCGCATCCTGTACTCCGACGCCGAGACCATGCTCCTGGACGAACCCACCAACCACCTGGACGCCGACTCCATCGCCTGGCTCCGTGACTTCCTCAAGAACCACCAGGGCGGCCTGATCGTGATCAGCCACGACGTCGAACTGCTCGAAGCCACGGTCAACAAGGTCTACCACCTGGATGCGAACCGGGCCCAGATCGACGTCTACAACATGGGGTGGAAGCGGTACCTGCAGCAGCGCGAAACCGATGAACGCGCCCGCAAGCGTGAACGTGCCAACGCCGAGAAGAAGGCGCAGGTCCTCATGGACCAGGCCAACAAGATGCGGGCGAAAGCCACCAAGGCCGTTGCCGCGCAGAACATGGCCAAGCGCGCCGAGCGGCTGCTCAGCGGCCTCGAAGCAGTACGGGAGCAGGACCGCGTCGCAGCGCTGCGCTTCCCCGACCCCTCACCCTGCGGCAAGACGCCGCTCACGGCCGAGGGCCTGAGCAAGTCCTACGGATCCCTGGAGATCTTCACCGACGTCGACCTCGCCATCGACCGCGGGTCGAAAGTGGTCATCCTGGGCCTGAACGGTGCCGGCAAGACGACGCTGCTGAGGATGCTGGCCGGCGTTGACCGGCCGGACACCGGCGACATCGTACCCGGGCACGGGCTCAAGGTGGGCTACTATGCGCAGGAACACGAAACCCTGGACCACAACCGCACGGTGCTGGAGAACATGCGCTCGGCTGCGCCCGACATGAAGGACGCCGAAGTGCGCGGCATCCTGGGCTCGTTCCTGTTCTCGGGCGATGACGTTGACAAGCCTGCCGGCGTGCTGTCCGGCGGGGAAAAGACCCGCCTGGCCCTCGCCACGATCGTGGCTTCCAGCGCCAACGTCCTGCTCCTGGACGAACCCACCAACAACCTCGACCCGGCCAGCCGCGCCGAAATCCTGGGCGCCCTGCGCAACTACACCGGCGCCGTCGTCCTGGTCAGCCACGACGAAGGTGCCGTCGAGGCCCTGAATCCGGAGCGCGTGGTGCTGCTGCCAGACGGCGTGGAGGACCACTGGAACGAGGACTACCTGGACCTGATCACGCTGGCCTAGCTAGCTCAGCGCACCTGGAGTTCCAGCGCCCCCGTAATTCTTTTTAGCTGGGGGTAGGTGATGCTGAACATCGACTGGTGGTCTCCTGCTCCGGCCCAGAGCAGGTCGTGGGCCTGCAGCGACTCGTCGAGGAGGGTCGTGATCCTCTTCGGGTGGCCTATCGGCGCCACGCCGCCCACCTCCTGGCCGGTGTGTTCGAGGACGAACGCAGGGGAGGCGCGGCGGATTGTACCGCTGCCAAGCTGCTTGGCCACCAAGGACGTGTCCACCCGGGCCGCCCCGCTGGCCAGGATCAACAGCGGCTCGCCGCCGAGGTCGAACACCAGGCTGTTGGTGATCGCGGCGAGGTCGCAGTCCAGCGCTTCAGCTGCCGCCGCCGCCGTGGGTACACCCGTAGCGAAAGTCCGCACGGTGTCACCGACGCCGGCGCCCACCAGAGCCGAGCGCACCAAGCCGACCGGGCCGCCGTCGTAATCCGTCACGGCTTAGAACCCCTGCGCGTCCAGGAGCGCATCTTCCTCTTCTTCCGCTGTCGCCTTCTTCCGCTTGCGGGGCTCCGGACGGCGGCGGGCGGCCGGGACTGCCGAGTGGACGGTGCCGTCGGCCGGCACCCCGTCCTCGTCCTCGGCATCAATGGCGGCGTTGCGCGCCTGCTGCCGGGCCGCGTAGCCGAAGCCGACGAACATGAGCACGCCGAAAGCGAACCACTGCAGCGAATACGACAGATGCGTCCCCTCGTCCGTGGACGGCTTGGGGAACGGGACCGGCATGTCGGCGGCGGGCGGCGTCTCCGAGGCGAGCTGGCCGTAGGCGCCGGTCAGCAAGGGGTAGCCAAGCTGCGCGGCGTAGGTGGGAAGGTCGATGGACGCCAGCTGGCCTTCGGGGGCCCCGCGCTGGAGTTCCGGCTCGCCTTGCTTCAGGCGTACGACGGCGGTCACCTCACCGGAGGGAGGCGCCGGCACCGAATCCGGGCTGCCCGGGTTCCTGTTGCCGATCGGCAGCCAGCCACGGTCGATGACGACCGTCTCTCCGGTATCCAGCCGGAACGGGACCACCACTTCGTATCCGGGCTGCCCGTTGAGCGGACGGTTCCGGACCACGCGCTGTCCCGCGGCGTCGTAGGAGCCCTTCAGCTCCACCTGGGTCCACTCCTTGGCGGGGTCCAGCCGGGTGAACTGGTCGCGGGCCTGCGCGAAGGGAACCGGCGTGGCTGAATAGTTGCTGACCACCCGGTTGATTTCGGCCAGGGTCTCTGCCCTCCGGTCCATCTGCCAGCGGCCCAGGAACACGCACGCCGTGGCGAAGATCGCGGCCAGCAGCAGATAGCCCAGCCACTTGCTGGAGAAAAGGAAACGGTACATTCAGAGGTCCTGCGCCATGGAAACCGGACCGTCGCCTTCGATCGGGACGGTCTCCTTCCACAGGCCGCGGGTCTGCAGGTAGTCCTGGAGCCAGTCCCGGTGGTCCGTGCAGGCCAGCCAGATCTTGCGCCGCTCGGGGTCGTGGATTTTCGGGTTGTTCCAAAGCAGCTGCCAGGACGCCTCCGCCCGGCAGGCCTTGCGGGAGCAGATGGCGCCGGGCTCGGACGCAACGTCCGTTCCCGCCGCGAAATCGAAGATGCTCATGATGCCTGCCGCTCCTCTCCTGGGCCTGCTTCGTCGTCCCTGACCACTTCGCCCTGCAGCACGGCGCTCCCCGGTTCATCGGCGTCGACGGGGCCGGCGGGACTTTCGAGCTCGGCCAGGGGAGCGGAATCGAGCAGCAGGTCGCTGTGGGCCTCGGCCTTGTCGCTGCCGTTCGCTATGACCACGGCGATCCACGGCAGGAAGACGGCACCGGCAACGGCAATGATCTTGAACCAGCCGTCAACCACGAAAATCAGGATCAGGCACACCATGCGGATCCCCATCGCCAGGGCGTACTTGATCATGCGCTGGCGCATGTCTTCCGAGTGCGCGCCCGCGGCATCCGTAATGCTGTGGACCCCGGTATCGCCGGAGAACCGTGACGGTTCTTCAGGCGCGGAGTGTCCCGCATGGTTTTCAAGGGTCACTGTGTTTGATCACGCTCCAAAGGCTTCCCTTAATTCTCGCACCATCGGCAGTGCTGCCCAAACCCGTGCCGGGGCTGCCGCTAAGATCAAAGGCAGCCCAAACCACACCTTGCTACCGCGGCGCAGCCTGCCGCAGATTCCGGAGCCCCTCCATGACTGAAGCAGTTCCCGCCGCCCGCAGCGTCCTGATCACCGGCGGCAACCGCGGCATCGGCCTGGCCATCGCGGAAGCATTCCTGGCCAATGGGGACAAGGTGGCAGTGACGTACCGCAGCGAAGCAAAGCTGCCCGAGGGCATCCTCGGGGTGAAGGCGGACGTCACCGACGAAGCCTCCATCGATGCCGCCTTCAAGGAGGTCGAAGCCGCCCACGGTCCCGTGGAGGTCCTGGTGGCCAACGCCGGCATCACCAAGGACACCCTGTTGCTGCGCATGAGCGAGGACGATTTCACCTCCGTGATTGATACCAACCTCACCGGCGCCTTCCGGGTCATCAAGCGCGCGTCCAAGGGCATGATCCGGCTCCGCAAGGGACGCGTGGTCCTGATTTCCTCGGTCTCCGGCCTGTACGGCGCCCCCGGCCAGATCAACTACTCAGCCTCCAAGGCCGGCCTGCTGGGCATCGCCCGTTCCCTCACCCGTGAACTCGGTTCCCGCGGCATCACCGCCAACGTGGTGGCTCCCGGGTTCATCAACACCGACATGACCGCCGAGCTGCCCGAAGCCACCCAGAAGGACTACCTGGCCAGCATCCCGGCCGGGCGCTTCGCCGAAGCCGCCGAAGTGGCCAACGTGGTCCGCTGGGTTGCCAGCGACGAGGCTGCCTACATCTCCGGGGCGGTCATCCCGGTGGACGGCGGCCTGGGCATGGGTCACTGACGCTGTTCCACACTGCCCTGCGGGGACTAGCCGCACGGTCCTTAATTGTGGGACCCGGACAAACATTCCGGCACTGCCCGCTGGCATTATGGACTGCAGGCCACACCAATTTAGACGTTTCGAACAAAGGAAGCACGTATGGGACTGCTGGAGAACAAGACCGCCATCGTTACCGGATCATCCCGGGGCATCGGCGCGGACGTAGCCAAGATCCTCGCCTCGGAGGGCGCCGCCGTCGTCGTCAATTACCGCCAGAAGGCACCCCGCGCCAACAAGGTGGTGCAGGGAATCGAAGCCGCGGGCGGCCGCGCCGTTGCCGTCGGCGCCGACCTCACCACCCAGGAGGGAGTGCAGGCACTGGCCTCCGCCGCCATGGAGAACTTCGGGTCCCTGGACCTCCTGGTCCTCAACGCCTCCGGCGGCATGGAGACCGGCATGGGCGAGGACTATGCGCTTAAGCTGAACCGCGACGCGCAGATCAACATGCTCAACGCCGCGGTGCCGCTCATGAAGGAGGGCTCCCGGGTGGTGTTCGTCACCAGCCACCAGGCCCACTTCATCAACACCGTTCCCACCATGCCCGCTTACGAGCCCGTGGCCCGCAGCAAGCGCGCCGGTGAAGACGCACTGCGCGAACTGATCCCCAACCTGGCGGAAAAGGGAATCACCCTGGTGGTGGTCTCCGGCGACATGATCGAAGGCACGGTCACCGCCACGCTGCTGGACCGCTCCACCCCGGGCGCCATCGAGGCCCGCCGCGCGGAGGCCGGCAAGCTGTATTCGGTGGAGGAATTCGCGCAGGTTGTGGCCGGGATGGCTACCGCCGATGTCGAATCCGGCCACACCGAGTACGCCGGCGGAGCCGACTACTTCGGCAAGGGCGCCGGGCAGGCGTCCAGCTAAGCGCCCAGCCCCCTGGCAGGCAGGATGTGGCACCGTCCCGGCGGCGGTGCCGCACCCTGCCTCCTGCTGTCTAAAGGGAGCGTTCACAAGGAGCCGGACCAGCGCGATAATAGGGGCATGAACCTTGGGCAGCCCACGTTCTGGCTTCCGCAGGTGGTTCTTGCCGCCGCGGTGGTTTTCTGGGCCTACTGCCTGGCGGACTTCACCCGGGCCGATCCCCGGCGGATCCGGGGGATGACCCGGGACGCGTGGCTCGTCCTGCTGGTGGTGGGCAACGTGTTTGGCGGCCTGGCCTGGCTGCTTGCCGGGCGGCCCCGCCCGCGTTAGCAGCGCTGTCAGACGCCCGCGATGTAGCGGACGGCATCCAGGTACGGCATGTTCAGCGCAGCGTCGGCCACTGCCCGGACGGCGGGCTTGGCGTTGAAGGCCACCCCGATGCCGGCGGCGCCGAGCATGTCCAAATCGTTGGCGCCGTCGCCCACGGCAATGGTGTGTTCGAGGGCAATGCCCTCGGCGGCTGCCCACTCCCGCAGGTACTTCTCCTTGGCGGCGCGGTCCACTACGGCGCCAAGCACCTTCCCGGTCAGGGCGCCGTCCACGATTTCCAGCTCGTTGGCCTGCCAGTAGTCAAGGGACAGTTCGTCCGCGATCGGCTCAAGGATCTGGTTAAAGCCGCCCGACACCACGGCCACGGCGTGGCCTGCCGCCTTGAAGGCTGCCACCAGCTCAGCGGCACCTTCGCTGAGTTTCACTTCGTTCCGGACGGAATGGACGACGTCGGCCGGCAGCCCGGCGAGTACGGCCACCCGGGCGTGCAGGCTTTGGGCGAAGTCCAGTTCGCCGCGCATGGCGGCCTCGGTGACAGCCGCCACCTCCTCACGCTTACCGGCGTAGGCGGCCAGGAGTTCGATGACTTCCTGCTGGATCAGGGTGGAGTCCACGTCCATGATCAGCAGCTTCCGCGCCGCGGACCGGAGGCCGGAAGGCACCAGCGCCGTATCAAAGCCATCGATGGCGGCGTCGGCCACGGCGCGGCGCAGGGCTGCAACGCCGGCGGCCGTCGCGTCCGGCAGGGCCAGTTCGGCCACGTGCACGCTGTAACGTTCATCACCCCGGGAGTCCTCGGTGAGCACGCCGGCGCCGGCGGATGCCAGGACGGAACGCAGCTGCTCCAGCCCGGTGGGGGTCATATTTTGGCCATAGCTGACCGCAGTCACGTTCGAAGTCATGCCTGCAATCTTATCGAGCGGCGGCAGGGTCCCCTGAATTCATTGCGCACCGGCACATTTGCCGCGGGGGATGGCGCTTTTGCGGGGCCCCCTCCGGTTATCAGTCGGCTCCTTTTTTGTCCTAGTGTCTACTCCTATGAGTGATGTTCTGGAACTGGACTCCGTCAGCGTTGTCCGTGGCAAAAAGACCCTGCTGGACAAGGTCGACTGGCAGGTCAACGAAGGCGAACGCTGGGTGATCCTTGGTCCCAACGGCGCCGGCAAGACCACACTCCTCCAGATCGCGGCAGCCAGGCTGCACCCGAGCAGCGGCACCGCCGGCATCCTTGACGAAGTGCTGGGCCGCGTGGACGTCTTCGAACTGCGTCCCCGCATCGGCCTGTCCTCCGCGGCCCTCGCCACCCAGATCCCGGAACAGGAGAACGTCCTCAACGTGGTGGTCACCGCCGCCTACGGTGTCACTGGCCGCTGGCGGGAAGGGTACGAACGCGACGACGAACGCCGCGCCTTCCGCCTGCTCAACGACTGGGGCATGGGGCCGCTGCTCAACAGGACCTTCGCCACCCTGTCCGAAGGAGAGCGCAAGCGCGTCCAGATCGCCCGCGCCCTCATGACGGACCCTGAACTGCTGCTGCTGGACGAGCCGGGCGCCGGACTGGACCTGGGGGGACGCGAGGAGCTCGTCCACAAGCTCGGTGAGCTCGCCCGCGACGAGGGCGCGCCCGCCATGGTCCTGGTCACCCACCACCTTGAGGAAGTCCCGCCGGGCTTCACGCACGCCATGCTCCTGCGCGACGGCGGCGTCGTCGCCGCCGGCCCCATCACCGAGGTGCTGACCGAAGAGCACCTGAGCACCACCTTTGGCCTGCCGCTGGACGTGTCCGAAAACGCCGGACGCTACACGGCCACGGCCCGCCGCTAGGGCAGGCTCTCCCCGGTTTGGAACTTTTCAGCAGCATCATTGTGTCCATCGCCGGCCTGTGGGCCGGCACCATCAACGCCGTGGTGGGCTCCGGCACCCTCGTCACCTTCCCCGTGCTGATCGCACTGGGGGTGGCGCCCGTCGTCGCCTCCATGAGCAACGCCATGGGGCTGGTGGCCGGGACCGCCGCCGGGGCCTTCGGCTACCGGCGCGAACTGGCCGGCCGCGGCCGGCAGGTCCTGCGCCTGCTGCCCGCATCCGTGCTGGGTGGTGTTTCCGGAGCCTGGCTGCTGCTGCACCTGCCGGAAAAGGTCTTCCACTACGTCGCGCCGGCGCTGCTGGTCCTTGCGCTGCTCATGGTGGTGTTCCAGCCGCGGCTCCAGGACTGGGTGCGCAACCGTGAGGCCAACCCGGAGCACGCCGTGCGGGACAAGCGCCACGGCATCCTGCTGGTGGTCCTCGTCTACCTGGCGGGCGTGTACGGCGGCTACTTTGTCGCAGCGCAGGGGATCCTGCTGGTGGGCATCCTCGGCGTCTTCCTGACCGGGACCATCCAGAACGCCAACGCGATGAAGAACATCCTAGTGCTCGGGGTGAACATGGTGGCGGCCATCTCGTACCTGCTCTTCGCCTTCGACCGG
This sequence comes from Arthrobacter sp. C152, assembly GCF_054890965.1. NCBI lineage: Bacteria > Bacillati > Actinomycetota > Actinomycetes > Micrococcales > Micrococcaceae > Arthrobacter > Arthrobacter sp. C152. The sequence continues at coordinate 13,646 of NZ_JBTZSU010000034.1, read as the reverse complement.
ATCAACTGGCTGGTGGTGCTGCTGATCGCGGTCAGTTCCACCATCGGCGGCCTCCTGGGCTCCAAGGTGGGACGAAAGCTGTCCCCGCGTGTCCTCCGGGGGGTCATTTTCACCCTCGGCATCGTGGCCCTCGGCGTCATGATCGCCAACCTGCTGAAATAATCGCCCGGTGACGTTCCACTACCTCGAGTCCGCCGACGACCCCCGCGTCAGCGACTACACCACCCTGACCGACGTGCACCTGCGCAAGCTCCGCGAACCGGCGGAGGGGATGTACATCGCCGAGTCCTCCCGTGTGCTGCGCCGGGCCCTCGCCGCCGGCCACCAACCCCGCTCATTCTTCCTCGCGGAGAAGTGGCTGGCGGACCTCGATGACGTCTTCAAGGCGTACCCCGACGTCCCGGTGTTCATTGGCACGGCCGCACTGCTGGAGGAAATCACCGGATTCCACCTGCACCGCGGCGCCATGGCGGCCATGGAACGTCCCGCGCCGGTACCGCTGCCCGAACTCCTGGCCGGGGCGCGCCGCGTGGCGGTGCTGGAGGACGTCGTGGACCACACGAATGTCATTGACCCCAAAGTACAAGGGCCGGACACCGCTCGACTACCGGGACGATCAAGGATCGCGGTCCTGGAGAACCTTACCGACCATACAAATGTTGGTGCGATTTTCCGCAGTGCCGCAGCCATCGGAGTCGACGCTGTGCTGGTCTCGCCCCAGTGCGCCGACCCGCTGTACCGACGTTCCATCCGAGTGTCGATGGGCACGGTGTTCCAGGTGCCTTGGACGCGGATCGAGTCGTGGCCTGAGGACCTTGAGGTCCTCAAGGAAGCAGGCTACTTCGTGGCCGGCATGTCGCTCGGCGAGGGCGCCATCACTCTTGATGAGCTGGTCGCCCAGGACCATCCGAACCTGGCGCTGGTCTTCGGGACCGAGGGGGACGGGCTGAGACCTGAGACCGATCAAGTGCTCGACGCGCGCGTGACGATTCCGATGATGAACGGTGTCGACTCGCTCAACGTCGCTGCCTCGTCGGCGGTCGCCTTCTACGCGACCAGGTAGTGGCTTGCTACCCAGCGGAAGATTCCCGTCAAGTATGTGCGCGGTGCTCATCGCCTGTAATCAGCGCCTGCGCTGAGCCCTCGGGTAAACAGCGAGCGTTGAGGGCGGACCTCGCCGCTGCGGTGAAGGCCGGCCGACGATGACCGGGTCACGCCGAGGCGATGAGGCGGGGGAGGTTGGAGAGCGCTCCGGCGGCATGGGCCCGGCTGCGCTCGCGAGCTTCGGGGATTCGTGGATCGTCCGCGTAACGCTCCAGCTCGGCGAAAGGATACAGCCGGCTCGTGCGCGACCAAGCGGACACGGCCGGATGGTGGCCGCGTGCCCGGGCGTTCGCCATCAGTGCGGCGTAGGCGATGAGGAAGTCGACATTCCGGTCCCAGAGGTGCAGCGGGCGGCACAGCTTGTTCTTCTGGTCATCGTCCGGGAGTTCGGCTTCGACGACGCCAAGCATCGCGTACTGGAACGAGACCGTGCCCCAGAACATCGGCTGAAGGGTTATGCGGCCAGGTTCGAAGATCGGACGCAGTGGCGGCCGCGCGAGCCCCGACGCCGCGCAATGGACGTGCAGCGTGTCGGGCGTCGTGGGGATGACGCCGTCGTCGAGGATGATGCGGTCGCGCTCGACAGCACGCACGTGGCCGAGGCGGACGACATCCTCGATCTGCCGGAGGAGGGCGATCTCGGCTTCTCCGACGATCGCGCCGTGGAACATCGTGGGCGGCACCGACGGATCGACCCGCAGCAGGATTCCCTGTTCGTCGAGCCGTGCGAAGAGATCGTCAACCGTCGTCGCCTGGGCCATGGCCTCGATCTGTGCGGCGTTCGCGACGTACTGCTCGACAACCATGTCGTGCGGCTGCAGGTAGCGCCGATTCGGCCACCAACCCTCGCGCGGTTTGATCCACGTGAGGTCGGCGGGATCCACACCCCGCTCGAGAAGCCACACACACGTGTCGAGGGCGGTCTTTCCCGCGCCGATCACGGTGAAGCGTCCCGCCGGGTGGGCGAGACGGGCGAGCCCACCGGTGGGGATGCAGCGGACTCCCTCGGCCACGGCAAACGGCGGGGTGGAGCTGGCGGGGATGCGGCCCTCGAGATACCTCGCGTCCACCACGCGGCGGCGCACGCTGACGGGCACGGTGCGGCCGTCCAGGCGGGAGATGATTCGACCTTCGTCAACAAACTCGCACTCGGGCAGGTAAACTACACGACCAGTCGGAAGGAAGACCCGCGTCATCGCCTCTTCGAAGTGCGCGCAAATTTCGCTCGGGCCTGCCAGCTCGTACATGCCTGCGTTCGTGCCGCTGACGTCGCGCCTGTCGGCTCCGAATGGCACGGATTCGACGCCATAGAGGTTCGCGGGCTGGTGCAGCCGAACGAACGGATATGCGTCCTGCCAGTGTCCGCCGGGTGCGTGCCGACGGTCGACGATCGCAACCGTGGCATCCGAATGCGCGAGGATCCGGTCAGTGAAGACCATCCCCGCTGTCCCAGCGCCGACCACCAGATAGTCGGCTTCGACGCGCCCGCGCACGCACCCACAGTAAACCCGGCCGTCTGCGCAGGGGAATCCCCCGGTGCGCAGGTACCGTCGGGAGGTGGCGCCTGCCACCGGGCAGGCCGCGCCGGTTCGTCAGCCCCTTCCGCGTCGGCTATGATTGATTGCTGGTTGTCCTGCTTTATCGGCTTCGGCTGCTGCAGATCCCAGCCATCCCATTCATACCTGGCAACTGGCAAAATCCAGCTGCGTGAACAAAGGTCCCATTATGAAGTCTGATATCCACCCGAAGTACGAAGCTGTTGTCTTCAACGACCTGGCCTCCGGCACCAAGTTCCTGACCCGCTCCACCGTGTCTTCCTCGAAGACCATCGAGTGGGAAGACGGCAACACCTACCCGGTCATCGACGTCGAAATCTCTTCCGAGTCCCACCCGTTCTACACGGGCAAGCAGCGCATCATGGACTCTGCAGGCCGCGTCGAGCGCTTCAACGCTCGCTTCAAGGGCTTCGGCGGCAAGAAGTAATTCCTTCGCCAGAGCTTGTTGTCCAGGAAGCCCGCACCGGCAACGGTGCGGGCTTCCTGCGTTAACCGCGCACCTGTTTTCTGGGGCAGGATGGAAGGCATGACACAGCCCCTTCCACCTGCCAACAACCAGCGGCTCCATGGCGAGTACAAGGTTCCCGGCGGCAAGCTCGTCGTGGCCGACCTGGCCGTGGTGGACGGCCGGCTGGCCGGGGTATCGATCAGCGGCGATTTCTTCCTGGAACCGGATGAGGCGCTGGACGACATCAACCGGGCTCTGACAGGCCTCCCGGACACGACGCCCGCGTCCGACCTCGCCGCGGCCGTCACCGCCGCCTTGCCGGCCGGAGCAGTCCTCTTCGGCTTCTCCGCCGACGCCGTCGCCGTGACCGTCCGCCGTGCACTGGCCAAGGCGACTTCCTGGGCTGACCATGAGTGGAACGTCATCGCGCCCAGTGTCCTGCCCACCGAGATCAACGTGGCCCTGGACGAAGTCCTGACCGAGGCGGTGGGATCAGGGCTGCGCACCCCGACGCTGCGGTTCTGGGACTGGCAGGAGCCGTCCGTGGTCATCGGCAGCTTCCAGTCGGTGCGCAACGAGGTGGATCCGGCCGGCGCCGCCCGGCACGGCATCAACGTGGTCCGGCGGATCAGCGGCGGGGGAGCGATGTTCATGGAAGCCGGCAACTGCATCACCTACTCGCTGTACCTGCCGCAGACATTGGTGGACGGGCTCAGCTTCGCGGACTCCTACCCCTTCCTGGACGCCTGGGTCATGGCCGCGCTGGAGCAGCTGGGCATCAACGCGTTCTACGTCCCGCTGAACGACATCGCCACGGACCAGGGCAAGATCGGCGGCGCCGCGCAGAAGCGCCTGGCCAACGGCGGCATGCTGCACCACGTGACCATGAGCTACGACATCGACGCCGACAAAATGGTGGAGGTCCTGCGGATCGGCAAGGAGAAACTCTCCGACAAAGGCACCCGCAGCGCCAAGAAACGGGTGGACCCGCTCCGGAGGCAGACCGGTCTGGCGCGCACCGCCATCATCGAGGCGATGATGGGCGTCTTCAGCGAGCGCTACGGGGCAACACCGTCACAGCTGACGGGGCAGGAGCTGGCCGCCGCCGAGGAGCGGGTGGCCGCCAAGTTCGGCACCGAGGAGTGGCTCCACCGGGTCCCGTGACGCCGCACTGTGAGCGCCAGGGCGCAGTGAGGCCCCGGTTCGCTGCGCAGGGACCGTCCCTGCGCATCGATGAGCGCCGTCAGTGCGCAGGCGCGGCCGGGGTCGATGAATCCACGACGGCGGCCTGGGCGTTGAGTGCCCGCAGCAGGTGGCTGCGCTGCTCGATGACGATCCGGCGCAACGCGTGCGGGGCGTCCTGGTTGGCGGCGAGCCAGCCGTCCGTCAGCCGGAGCACCCTCTGGTCCTCCGGGCGCGTCCCCGCGGGAAGGTCCTGCGCCGCTGGATACAGGCCACGCAAGATCCGGCCGGCGATCTCGATGCTGCGGGTGTCCCACGTCTTCCGCAGGCACGCAAAATACGGTTCCACATAGGGTTCCAGCCGCTCCGCCGGGGCAGTGGTGAATCCGCTGATAGTCGCAGTGAGCAGCTGGTTGGACAGCTGTGTGCCCTTCACGGCAGCATTCCAGGCCGCGGCCTTGACCTCCGGATCGGGGCGGGAGGCCATTGCGGTGGCATGTCCGGCGCGTCCGGAGGCTGTGGTGTCCCGCTTCAGTTCCGCGTCCAGTTCAGCCGCGGAAGCCTGCCCCTGCGCGGCGAGGGCGTGCCAGAAATGCCAGCGCAGCTCCGCGTCCACGGCCAGGCCTTCGACGGCGGCTGTCCCGTCCAGGAGTCTCCGCAGCCGTGGCAGCAGCACGGGGTCGTGCCGGCTGAGCGTGCCAAGGGTCCGGGCCCAGGCCAGCTGCTGGTCGGACCCCGGGGTGGCCCGGTCCAGTTCGGCAGCCGCGGTGGCCAGGAAGGAGGCGCGCACTGCCGGGCGGCTTCCGGCAGGTGTGTAGCGTTCGACGGCGGTCACGGCGTTGTCGAGGATGTTCAGCAGGACGCCAATGCCCGGCTCGGCCGGGGCGAAGGCAGCGACGGCGTCAACGTAATGCGGGGCCGGGCTCACTCCGTCCCGTGCGGAGTTCCAGAGCGCCGTCCAGCACAGTGCCCGGGCCATCGGGTCGCTGATCCGGTCCAGGGCAGCGCGGACCGTAGCTTCGGAGACCGGATCGAGCCGGACCTTGGCATAGGTGAGGTCGTCGTCATTGACCAGCAGCAGCGCCGGCCGCTGCCGTCCCGCCAGCTGGGGCAGCTCCGTCCGGGCGCCCAGCACGTCTGTTTCGATGCTGCCGGTCCGAGCCAGGGCCCCGGATGCGTCAAAATCGTAGGACCCGACGCGCAGGCGGTGCGGCCGCAGTTCCTCCCGTCCCGTGACAGGATCCGTTGCCTCCTGGACGATCGCGACGGCGGCCGGCACGCCGTCGTCGTCCGTTTCCGGAATGATGTCCAGGGACAGGGTGGAAATTCCGGCTGTCTGCAGCCACTGCTGCGCCCAGCCCGCCAGGTCCCGCCCGGACGCCGCTCCCAGGGGCTCCAGAAGGTCCGCCAGGGTGGTGTTGCCGTAGGCGTGCTTGCGGAAGTAGGCCCGCGATCCGGCGATGAAGGCGTCAAAGCCCACGTACGCCACCAGCTGCTTCAGCACCGAGGCGCCCTTGGCGTAGGTGATCCCGTCGAAGTTCTGCTTGGCCGCTTCCAGGTCAGGGATGTCCGCCACGATCGGGTGCGTGGTGGGCAGCTGGTCCTGGACGTAGGCCCAGGCCTTGCGCTTGTTGGCGAAGTTCACCCACGCGGTGTCCCAGTCCGTTGCGCGGTCAACGCCCAGGGTGCCCATGTAGTCGGCGAAGGATTCCTTCAGCCACAGGTCGTCCCACCACTGCATGGTCACCAGGTCGCCGAACCACATGTGCGCCATCTCGTGCATGAGGGTGTTGGCGCGGCCCTGGTACTGGGCGTCGGTGGCGCGGGAGGTGAAGACGTAGCTTTCGGTGAAGGTGACCAGGCCAGGGTTCTCCATCGCGCCGAGGTTGTACTCCGGGACGAACGCCTGGTCGTATTTGCCCCACGGGTAGGGAAAGTCGAAGAGCCGGTTGAAGAAGTCGAGCCCGCTCTTGGTCAGCCGGAACAGCTCGCCGGCATCGAAGGAGTCCGCCATCGAGGCCCGGCAGTAGAGGGCAAGCGGCACGTCCAGGCGGGTTCCGTCGTCGAGCGTTGCTTCCCAGCGGTCCTCGGCCTTGAAGTAGGGGCCGGCCAGCACGGTGGTGATGTAGGTGGACATCGGCAAGGTGGTGGCGAAGTCCCAGCAGGCCGTGGCCGGGTCGCTGGTGAGCTGTGTGCGCTTCACCTCGGCGCCGTTGGAGGCCACCTGCCACTGCGCCGGCGCCATGACGTGGAAGGTGTAGGTGGCTTTGAGGTCGGGCTGCTCGAAGTTGGCGAACACGCGCCGGGCATCCGCGGGCTCGTACTGGGTGTACAGGTAGCACTGGCCGTCGGCGGGGTCCACGAAGCGGTGCATGCCCTCGCCGGAGCGGCTGTACAGGGCGGTGCCGGTCACCGTCACCTGGTTTTGGGCCAGGAGGTTGTCCAGCCTGATCCGGGAGCCGTCCACCACATCCTCCACCGCCAGGGCCCTGCCGTTGAGGGCCACGCTGTGCACACCGGCGCCGATGAAGTCGAGGAACGTGGAGGCCCCCGGCTTCGAGGCGGTGAAGGTGATGACGCTGCGGGTGGTGTAGCCGGCCACGTCCGGGTCCGCGGCCTGGCGGACATCCAGGGAGACGTCGTAGTCCGCCGTCGTAATCAGGGCTGACCGTTCGGCGGCTTCGCTGCGCTGCAGATTCTCAAGTGGCACCCGGCTATCTAATCACGCTGCCGGTCCGGTCCGGTTACCCGGCGATCAGGAGGGCCGCCGCCAGCCCCAGCAAGGCGATCAGCAGCCACGAAGCCAGCGCCGCCAGGAGCGCCCGGCCCCCGGTGTGCAGCAGGTGCCGGATCCGGACCGCGGAGCCCAGGCCGAACAGCGCAGCGCCCAGCAGGATGTCCTGCAGCGCGGCTCCGGCCTCCAGCCAGGCGTCCGCGAGCCAACCCGAGGAGCGCAGCAGCACCATCGCCACGAAGCCCAGCACGAAAAGGGGCACCACGGGCGGCAGCCTGGCATCCACCCCGTCCGGCCGGGCAGCCCGGCGGTGGTGCACCCCCGCCACAGCGGCGACGGGTGCCAGCAGCAGCACACGGGTGAGTTTGACGACGACGGCGATCGCCAGCGCCGCGGTCCCTGCGGTTTGCGCGGTGGCCACCACCTGGCCGACGTCGTGCACCGACGCACCGGTCCAGGCGCCGAAGACTGCCGCCGTGAGGCCCAGGGGATGCACGAACAGGGGGAGGACGCCGATGGCCAGCGTGCCGCAGAGGGTCACCAGTGCCACGGGCAGGACGGTGTCCGCGTGCCGGATCCTGCGGACGGCGGCCATGGCACCGATCGCGGAAGCCCCGCAGATGGAGAAGCCGGTGGCCACCAGGAGCGAAGTCACCGGCGGCAGGCGGAACGCGCGCGAGATCAGGTAGGTGCCGGCGAAACTGGCCGCCACCACGGCGGCAATCAGGACCAGCGAGAGCCAGCCCAGCCCCAGGACATCCATGATGCTGACTTTGAGCCCGAGCAGGACGATCCCGGCCCGCATGAGGTGCTTGCCGGCGAAGTCCAGGCCGGGGCGGGCGCGTCCCGCGGTCCAGGCCCCCGTGCCGGGAAGGTTCGCGGCCAGGACACCCAGGACCACGGCCAGGGTCATGGCCGGCAGCGCCGGCAGCAGGCCGTGGAGCAGGAACGCCGCGCCCACGGCAAGGGCCGCCGTCGCCAACCCGGCAGCCAGGCGCCCGCCGCGCCGGGAACCGCCCTGGCCGGACGCGTGGGGGTTTCTGCTGGGTGGCACTCACCTACTGTGCAGGATCAGGCCCGGAATCACCGAACCGGCGGGTGGCGCCAACACGCCAGCATGGGGCGCCGTTTATGAATTGGAAACAAAAAGATGGTTGGCTATTGGGCATGCCAGACCTATTCCAGGATTACTCCGAGGCCGCGGGCCGGACCGGAGCCTACGACGAGATGTTCGCCCCCGGGCAGCAGGCACGGGACTCCTACGCCGAGGTGGCGGACGCCCTGCGGAAGCTGTCCCTGGCGGACGTCAGCGCCCGCGCGGACTCCATGGCCCGCACCTTCCTGGACCGCGGCGTCACCTTCGACTACGCCGGCGAAGAGCGGCCCTTTCCGCTCGACATCGTGCCCCGGATCATTCCCGCGGCCGAGTGGGGCGTGCTGGAACGGGGCGTAGCCCAGCGCGTGCGCGCCCTGGAAGCCTTCCTGAACGACGTCTACGACAAGATGACGGTCGTGTCCGACGGCGTGATCCCGCGGCAGCTGGTGACCACCAGCGCCCACTTCCACCGGCAGGTCCATGGTTTTGAACCGGCCGGCGGAGTGCGCGTCCACATCTCCGGCATCGACGTGGTCCGCGACGCCGCCGGCACCTTCCGCGTCCTGGAAGACAACGTCCGCGTACCCTCCGGCGTCAGCTACGTCCTCGAGAACCGCCGCGCCATGGCCAAGGGCCTGCCCGAAGCCTTCGGCCAGCAGCTCATCCGGCCGGTCGAGGAATACCCGCGCCGGCTGCTCTCGGCCCTGCGCAAAACCGCACCGTCCGGCGTCGACGACCCCACCGTCGTCGTCCTCACTCCCGGGGTGTTCAACAGCGCCTACTTCGAGCACACGCTGCTGGCCGGCCTGATGGGCGTCGAGCTCGTCGAGGGCCGGGACCTCATCTGCCGCGGAAACCGCGTCTACATGCGCACTACGGCCGGTGAGCAGCGTGTGGACGTCATCTACAAGCGCATCGACGACGACTTCCTGGACCCGCTGCAGTTCCGGGCGGACTCCATGCTCGGCTGCCCGGGCCTGGTCAACGCCGCCCGCGCCGGCGGGGTCACGATCGCCAACGCCGTGGGCAACGGCGTCGCCGACGACAAACTGGTCTACAGTTACGTTCCTGACCTGATCCGGTACTACCTCGGCGAGGAGCCCATCATCGCGAACGTGGACACGTACCGGCTCGAGGAGAAGGAGGCGCGGGAATACACCCTGGACAACCTCGCCGACCTCGTCGTCAAGCCGGTGGACGGTTCCGGCGGCAAGGGCCTGGTGATCGGCCCGGACGCCTCCCACGATGAACTGGAGGCGCTGCGGCAGCGGATCATCGCCGATCCCCGCGGCTGGATCGCCCAGCCCGTCCTGCAGCTTTCCACCGTGCCCACACTGGGCGGCGACAAGTTCGGTCCCCGGCACGTCGACCTGCGGCCGTTCGCGGTGAACGACGGCGACAACGTCTGGGTGCTGCCCGGCGGCCTGACCCGGGTAGCCCTGAAGGAAGGGTCCTTGATCGTCAATTCCAGCCAGGGCGGCGGTTCCAAGGACACCTGGGTCCTGGCCGATTCGCCCCAGATGCCGGTGGAGACCCTTCCCCGCCAGTCGGTCACGGTCCGTGAACGGGTCTCCGTGTGGCCGGTGGAAAGCAACTGGCGCGACCGCCAGTCGGAGCAGCAGCAGTGACCCCCGCCGTCATTGCCCCCATGATTTTTTCAGTTTCGGGCCCGCAGGAGGTAGCCGCGAATGCTTAGCCGTATTGCCGAATCCTTGTTCTGGATCGGCCGCTACGTGGAACGCGCCGACGGCACCGCCCGCATCCTCGACGTGCACCTGGAGCGGCTGAACCACCTGCCCATGGAGGAACGCAAAAGCGTGGCGCAGGAACTGCTGGCCGTCATGGGCGCGCGCCCGCAGAACGAGGACTTCGGCCTGCCGGAACTGCTCCATGCCCTGGCCTACGACAAGACCAGCGCCACCTCCATCGCAGGTTCCCTGGGCGCGGCCCGCGAGAACGCCCGCCGTGCCCGCGAAACCGTCTCCTCGGGACTGTGGGAGAGCCTGAACACCACGTACTACGGGCTGAGCCAGCACCGCAAGGACGTGGTGGGCACCTACCGGTTCTGCAACTGGACCCTGGAACGCACGGCCATGGTCAGCGGCCTCGCGGACACCACGGTGAGCCACGACGAAAGCTGGCTGTTCCTGGTGCTGGGCCGTTCCCTGGAACGGGCCGACATGACCGCACGCATGCTGTCCACGCGCGATGTCCTCTCGGCCGGCATGTCCTGGGTCAACATGCTCCGCTGCGCCGGCGCCTACGAGTCGTTCCTCCGGACGCGGCGCGCAGCGTTCGGCGACCAGCACGCCGCCGAGTTCCTGCTCCTGGACCGCCTCTTCCCGCGGTCCATCGTCTACGCCCTGCGCGACGCCGACGAGTGCCTGGCCAAGCTGGACCCCTCCGCGCAGCGGGTCGGGTTCATCAACGACGCCCGCAGGATAGTGGGGCAGGCCCGGACCTTCCTCGAGTTCCACCGGACCGACGACCTCATGTCCGAGCTGCCCGAGCACATGGAGCGCGTACAAAAGGCCGTGTCCCAGGCTTCGGACGCCATTTCCCGTAAGTACTTCAATCAGGCGGACGAACTGGCCTGGGTGGGAGAAGTTTCATGACCCGGCTGAGCATCGTCCACCGGACGGCGTACAAGTACAACAAGCGCGTCACCCTGTCATACAACGAAGCCAGGATGACACCGCTGACGGACTCCCAGCAGGTGGTCCTGGAATCGCTGGTCAAGGTCTCCCCGTCGCAGGCGGCGGTCAGCACCTACCGCGACTACTGGGGCACCCGGGTCACTGCCTTCGACATGCAGATGCCGCACGACCACCTGGAGGTGGTTTCCAACATCACCGTGGAAGTGCACCGGGCAGGGAAGATCCCGTCCGGGGCGGACATCGTCGGCTGGGACGTCCTCGCCTCGCCGGAGACCCTCAACGCCTTCAGCGACTGGCTGCCGCAGTCGCGGCTCAGCGGGCCGGGCGACGAGGTCCTGGGCATCATCCCGGACGTCGTGGCCGGGAAGAACCCGCACGAGGCAGCCATGGCGGTGTTCGCCTGGATGCGCGGCGAGATGACCTACATGTCCGGATCCACCGCCGTCACCACCAACGCGGAGGAGGCCTGGGGCCAGCGCCAGGGGGTGTGCCAGGACCTGGCCCACCTGGCCATCGGGGCCCTGCGCAGCTGCGGCATCCCGGCCCGGTACGTGTCGGGCTACCTGCACCCGCGTTCCAGTGCCGGCATCGGCGAAACGGTCGCCGGGCAGTCACACGCGTGGCTGGAATGGTGGGACGGCGAATGGCGCAGCTGGGACCCCACCAACCACAAGCCGGCCGGGGACTTCCACGTGACCGTCGCCCGGGGCCGGGATTACCGGGATGTGACGCCCCTGAAGGGCATCCTGTCCGGCGGCGGCGGGTCGGCGCTCAACGTCAGCGTGGAAATCACCCAGCTCGCGTAGGGGCTGCTACTCGAAGGACGTCTTCGCGGAACTGCTGATCTGGGTCCACCAGGTCATCGGATCCGTGACCTTGAAGCGGCGGCCGGTGACCGAGTCGGGGCTGATGCGGACGAACGCGTCCTTCCGGCCTGCCTGCCAGGGGAAGAGGTACAGCCGGGAGGTCTCAAGCACTTCCTCGGTGCTCTTGACGAGCGCGCCGGTTCCCTTGATCACCACGCTCCACGCCATGCCGGTGCTGGCGTCCACGCCGTCCGCCTCCACGGCCACGGGAGCGTCCCCGGTGGCCGCCGCCAGCTTGGTGCCCTGGCTGGTGCGGAAGACCAGCGTGCCGCCGTCCACCGTGAAGTTCACCGGGAAGATGTCCGGGCGGCCGTCAACGAGGACCGCCAGCCTGCCCACGGACACCGTCCGCAGCAGGGCCCAGCATTCGTGGTGTTCAAGGTTCTGCACTTGGGAGGATGACTCGTTGCTCATGCCGTGAGCATACGCCCATCACCAGGGGCTGGGCTTGTAATCCTTCAGGAAGACGCCGTACTGGTCCTCGCCGTGTTCACCCATGACGATGGGGTCGTAGACCCGCGCCGCGCCGTCCACCAGGTCCAGGGGAGCGTGGAAGCCTTCCTCCATGAGCCGGACCTTGGTGAAGTGCGGACGCTCGTCCGTGATCCAGCCGGTGTCCACGGCGGTCATCAGGATCCCGTCCGTGTCCAGCATCTCCTGGGCGCTGGTGCGGGTCATCATGTTCAGCGCGGCCTTGGCCATGTTCGTGTGCGGATGGCCCGGCCCCTTGTAGGCACGCGAGAACTGGCCTTCCATGGCGGAGACGTTCACGATGTACTTGCGCCGCGCCGTGGAACGCCGCATGGCGCCGCGGAGGCGGCTCACCAGCAGAAACGGTGCAGTGACGTTGCAGAGCTGGACCTCGAGCATCTCCAGCGGGTCCACTTCGTCCACCACCTGGGTCCAGCTATTGATGGTGGCCAGGTCCGGTACCAGGCCGCCCGCGTCGATGGCGGTGCCGGCGGCGATCCGCTCCAGCGAGGCCGACCCGGTGGACAGCGCCAGGGACGTAATGGCGTCGCCGGCCAGGACCGGGTGTTCGGTGACGCTGCCGGCAAGCGCCAGCGGATGCTTGTCGTGGGCGTGGCCGAAGGTCAGCAGTTCCGGGCCGCCGTTGGCCTGCTCCAGGGCGGCCGGCAGCGGTTCATCCTCGGCGTCCACCAGGGGCTTGTAGGCGTTGCCGGAGCGGCGGACCGTCTGGGCCGCGTTGTTGATGATGATGTCCAGCGGACCGGCCTCGTTGAGGGAGTCGGTCAGGGCCATGACCTCCGCCGGGTCGCGCAGGTCGATGCCGACGATCCGGAGCCGGTGCAGCCAGTCGGCGCTGTCCTCCATCGCCGCGAACCGGCGCGCCGCATCCTTGGGGAAGCGGGTGGTGATGGTGGTGTGGGCACCGTCGCGCAGCAGGCGGAGGGCGATGTACATGCCGATCTTCGCGCGGCCCCCGGTGAGCAACGCCCGCCTGCCGGTCAGGTCTGTCCGGGCGTCGCGCTTGCTGTGGCTGAAGGCTGCGCATTCGGGACACAGCTGGTGGTAGAAGGCGTCCACCTGGGTGTAGTGCTGCTTGCAGATGTAGCAGGGGCGGGACCGGATGAGGTGCCCTGCCACCTTGCCGGTGGCCGAGGGTGCGAGCTTGTTGCCGCGGGTTTCGTCGTCGATCCGGTCCGGGGCGGCGGTGGCGGTCTGCGCGATGACGGCCTTGTCCGCTTCGGCAATGAGGTCGCGCTTGGTGACCCGGCGGTGCCGCTTGACGGCTTTGAACATCTTTCCCGTGGCGCGGCGCACCGAGATGTAGTCGGGGTGCTCCTCGTCGTACGCGTGGATCGTGTTCAGGACCTTGAGGCAGGCCTGGATTTCCTCAGGGGTCAGATCGGGGGAGCTCATTAGCCAAATTTTACAGCGTACGCTGCGGGCCGGAGCACCGTCCTGGTGCTCCGGCCCGCGCGGTCCGGTGGGGGGAGGGGATTCCGGATCAGGACACCCGAGCACCGTCCGGTGACGCC